>CAYUCH010000067.1:0-18782 GCA_964443295.1 uncultured Desulfobulbia bacterium
GGGGATATTGGCTGTTTTTAGAGTGTGTCTACCTCGTTCTAAATCATCGCAGGCCCGACCATTGTAAAAGAATCCTCCTGCCTGACTTTCACGAACAATAAGCTGGGCACCAAATTTAATCTCACCGCTGCCTTTTTGGGGTATGCGGTGAACCATTTCTTTGCCGGTTTTGTCGTGCCATTCTATGACTTCAAGAAAGATTAAATTGTCGGTACCCATGAATATCTCCAGATAAAATTAATAATAAGGATTTTAAGGGTGTATTTTACATCTTAAGCCTCTGTGACATTATTTCTACCACGATCCTTGGCAGCTCTTAACGCCTGATCCACACGGGCAATAAAAGCGTCGAGGCTTTCTTCTGCCTGTAAAGTTGCAATTCCCATACTGGCCGTTATTCTCAAAATGGAATTTTCAGTATCAGAAATGCGGAAAGGTTTATTCTCTATGGTGACACGTAACCTTTCTGCGATGGCTAAACCATCGGCCAAAGTGGTGGCAGGCAAGACAATAAGGAATTCTCCACCACCAAAACGACTCAGAATGTCATAGTCACGCATAAAACCAGCAAGAGTGTTGGTTACTTCTTGCAGTACCTCATCACCACCTGCATTTCCGAGTGTTTCATTAACATACTTGAACCTGTCAATATCAAATAAGATGACAGTGAGATCTTGGTTACTTCGTAAACTTTTAGAAAGCTCTTCACCTAGGCGTCGTAGACCTTCCTTGCGGTTTGGGAGATCAGTGAGAAAGTCACGATTTGCCATTTTTTGTACGGCATTTCTTGAGGCACGGCGTTCTTTTATGAGAAAAAGAATGAATATGAAAGAAAGAAAAATAAAAATAATTCCGACACTGATAATCGAATAATAGGTGATTTGGTTTCGTTTTAACCCTGGCCCAATGAGGTTTTCATCAGAAAGGGTAATGCTTATACCTCCAATGAATGATGATTTTGTTGTTTGACTGGGTTTATGACATTCAAGGCATGTCTCCTTGGTCATTAGGGGAGCAAAATAGCGTAGCTGAATCATATTGTCTTGGATGAAGAAGCGGTGAGAATCTTCATGATCTTCCTGCAAATCGTGGATAGCTTTTATATCAACCAAATCAGGCTCATTGAGGGTATTGCTCGGTGTTAGGCTTGTCAAACGTATGTTGAGAGAGGTCTGTCTCTTCTCTTTAGGTAAAGCTTGTAATAACAAAAAGGGAGATTCTGGAGATGAATGTACTTTTTCAAAGAAGGGAGATAGTTTGAGAATAGTCACTATGTCTTGTGCTTCCCGGAGCATGGAATTTTTCAAGAGGTGAGTATTTTGCTTGTTAAACTGGAGAAGAAAGGCGAGAAGAGCTAAACAAAGTAGAATAAAAAAAACAGCAGCGGCCTGCAGGTAGAGTCTATAACCCTTGGCGGAGCGAATCTTTGAAATCTCTGAGGCGCTGGGAAGTTTTGCCATGGGGGGCCAGAAAAGTCCTTAAAGGTATTTGAAGTCCATAAAGGTCATAAACAAATGGAGACATTTGTGAATATACCTTTGTTATAAAAAATAATGAATAAGAGATTAACAATTTTGAAATTTTTCTAAATCGGATATTCTTTCTACTCCAATATAATTGCGTATATTTTTTTGACATAACTTCTGGTAACAATGCAATTTTGCATTGGTTATGGTTTGCGATTCAGGAAGACCATACAATGATTGACGCACAACTTATTACATCTCTTCTATTAATTCTCATGGTTGCATGGGTTTTCGGATCCATATTTGCCAGGTTTGGACTTCCTGTCATGCTTGGTGAATTGTTGGCAGGAATTCTCCTTGGACCCGCTATATTGGGATTTGTTCAACCTTCTCCTGCTTTAGAGATTCTCGCTGAACTTGGTATTTTCTTTGTCATGTTTCATACTGGGATGGAGATGGACCCAAAAGAATTACTCGAGCATGGCCTCCCATCATTTGCCGTGGCATTGGGTGGATTCATTGTACCGTTTGGCTTGGGTTTTGCCGTGACCTATTTTTTTGGTGGTACCCTGTATCAATCGCTCTTCGTTGGCATGGGAGTGTCAATCACCGCCATTGCTGTGCAAGCTGTTGTTCTCTTTTCTCTACGGATTAATCAAAGCGAAGTTGGTCACATTATTATGGGAGCAGCCATAGTTGATGATATTCTTGCCTTGATTTGTCTTTCTACTCTATTGGGGCTGGCTAAATCCGGGTCCATTCACTTTGCTGGCGTATTAATTATTTTACTTAAAGTTGTTGGTTTTTTCGGGCTTACGATCCTTTTAGGACAGTTTGTCATGCCGCGATTTACTGCCCGTCTACAAGATAAAGGAGCAAAATCATTTACTTTTGCTATGACCTCGGCTTTTTTCCTGGCCTATTGTGCAGAACTTGCTGGACTTCACCTCATCATAGGTGCATTTTTGGCAGGCCAATTTGTCCGTAAAGAAGTTGTGGACCAAGAAGTATACAAAGTTTTGCATGATCGTTTTTATGGTATTAGTTATGGATTTTTGCTGCCGATTTTTTTCGCCAGCTTAGCATTACATCTCCATTTTTCATGGACGCCATTTTTTATAACCTTTGCATTGGCGCTTACCCTGGTGGCCATTGTAGGCAAACTTATAGGTTGTGGGGTTGGAGCCAAAATGACTGGTTATAACAACTGGCAATCTTTGGTGATTGGCTTTGGTATGAATGGGCGTGGAGCGGTTGAAATGGTTGTGGCCAGTGTGGTTTTAGCCCTAGGTAATGATCTTCTGGATCAAGGCATTATTGATACGCCTCTCTTAACCCAGGATCAGTTTTCCGCACTTATATTTATGGCTTTTGTTACCACAATTTTGGCACCAATTACTCTGAAGTGGGCAGTAAAACGGGCTTGTCGCTCTGACGCTGAGAGTGGTGTTTGTCCGGTGGACTAAGAGGCGGGTACACTCATTTGTTAAATGATAAAATGGTAGCAGTGAAAATAGAGAAATATCAACTTTATAGTCTTGCAAAACCGCTCTGAAGAGATTCTATTACTAAAGATTATCATTGAATTAATATTCATAAAACATCATTCGGTTTTTTCATTCATTTAAAATAATAGAACAGAAAAGGAAGTACCGTGGATAGTATCAATGTAGTGTCTATGTTTTTTGCGGCCGGGCCAATGGTCAAGGCTGTTATGCTTATTCTGCTCGGTTTCTCACTAGCTTCGTGGTTTATTATTTATTCCAAATGGTCGCTTTTCAGAAAGGTAGTACGCCAATCAGAGGATTTTCTCGATTCTTTTTGGGACAGTAAAGATCTTTCCAACGCCTATACTATTGCTAAATCTGATTCTGATTGTCCCGAGGCTGCTGTGTTTGTAATGGGATATAAAGAGCTGCGAAAGTTAAATTCAATTTTACATTCTGAGAAAGAAGCTGAACAAACTATGGCAGCCAAGTTAGCTGGCATGGACAATCTGAAGCGAGTTTTACGTAAGGCACAGCAACAGGAAACAAGCTATCTGGGAAGCTCTTTGGCTTTTCTTGCCACCACAGGCAGCGCAACGCCATTTATTGGCTTATTCGGAACTGTCTGGGGTATTATGACGTCATTTCAAGAAATAGGTATGCGTGGATCTGCTTCATTGGCCGTTGTTGCACCTGGTATATCAGAAGCCTTGGTCGCCACTGCCGCCGGTCTTGCCGTTGCCATCCCTGCGGTGGTCTTTTATAATCATTTTTCCAGTAAACTTGTTGAGGTGGAAAATGATATGCAGAATTTTGCGACGGATTTTTTAAATCTGGTCGAAAGAGACCTTCTGAAGTCAAGAGTGCAGCTTGAAGAGTAATTATTTGGATTTTATTACAAGCATAGTTCGCATGCATATAGAGTAGGTGAAATGGGCTCTACACAAAATGGAAATCGACGCCTGGTTGCTGATATAAATGTAACACCGCTGGTCGATGTTATGCTGGTACTGTTGATTATATTTATGGTTACAGCACCAATGATGACCCAGGGAGTTGATGTTGATTTGCCAGAGACCACCAACAAGGCCTTACCACAAAAAGAAAAACCCATCATTGTCGCCATCAATTCAAAGAGTGAAATTTTTCTTGGCAAACTGAAAACCAACCAAGCAGTGTTGCGCGCCGAGCTTGAGAAGCTTGCAATAAGTGGTGGAGAAAGGCCCATTTTTCTCAAAGCCGATAAAAAGGTGCCTTATGGGTTGGTTGTTTCAGTCATGGCCGATATAAAAGATGTTGGTTTTGATAAATTGGGAATGATTACTCGGCCTAGAGATAAGAGACTTTGATGTCGTTTGTTGGTGAGATGTTTCATCCATATCCAAACATACCTGCCAGAAATTACCTCGGCCCTATTATCTTCAGTGTATGTTTTCATGTGGCAGTACCTTTGTTTCTGCATACCAGTCAACTTTTATTTGAGTCCCAGTCAACATTGCCTGAGGTGTATACTGTAACGCTGTTCAACGCAGGAGAAGCTCCTGCGCCACCACCTCCTGTAATTGAGCAAAAGACGCCTGAAATTAACTCACCTAAGCCTGTTTCAACTTCAGTCGCACCGGAAGCCGTGTCCCTTCGTCCTCGGAAATTTACGGCAACGAAAAAGAAAAAGAAAAAAGTTGACCTGGCTTTTAAGAAAAAAGAGTTAAGCAATGCTCTTGATAGAATTAGAGCCAAGCAGGCTGCCGAGCAGGCCCGACGTGAAAAAGAAAAGGCGGTGAATGCGGCATTGGCCGCTATACAAAGTCGGTTGCATTCATCTGGTAAACCCGGTGCAGGGCCTGGAAACAAAACTGGCCAGGGTGGCGCAACTGGAAAAGGACCTGCCGTCGACCTGGATAATGTAACCAGGCAATATTACGCTAGTGTGACTATGCAGATCCAGGAGAATTGGATATTGCCAGAATTTCAGTCTTGGCCAAAGAATATGCAGGCCGTAGTTTCAGTGAAGGTGCTACGAAATGGGGAAATCAGTGATATTCGCTTTGAACGAAAATCTTCCAGCGCTTATTTTAACCAATTTGTCTTGAAGACTGTTCAGAATGCTTCACCCTTGCCGCGATTTCCTCAAAAAATGTCAGATTCCTTTTTGGAGATTGGTTTAAGATTCACCCCACACGGACTTATGTAATAGGTTGTATCGACTACTATGAATAGATTATTGCTCACCATATGTATCATATTTTTTTCTGTTTTTTCTTCCTCTGGGTTTTCGTATGCTGCAAAGGTGTATCTT
Source organism: uncultured Desulfobulbia bacterium (assembly GCA_964443295.1). Lineage (GTDB taxonomy): Bacteria > Desulfobacterota > Desulfobulbia > Desulfobulbales > CG2-30-60-27 > CAYUCH01. The sequence continues at coordinate 5,250 of CAYUCH010000067.1, forward strand.
GATATTACCTCTGCTCAGTTTCGAAAGGTGCCAGTTGCGGTTCCATACTTTGAAGATAAAGGGAATAAGAATATGATGTCCCAAGCTGGTCGTCGACTTTCTGACAGCTTTGGGAGCCTTCTGACTTTTCATGGTTTTATCAGTATTGTGCATCCTGAAAAATATGGCGGAAAAATGGATGCAGATTGGCTCAATATTGGAGCTGATTTTGTCATTAAGGGAAACTATACTCGCTCTGGTTCCGGTGTTGTTATAGAGTTGCGTTTAGTTGATGTACAAAAAGGACGGATGATTTTTGGTCGTCGTTATCGTGGTGCCTGGGAAAAAAGAAAAAACATGTTGCAGAAATTTTGTGACGAGGTCGTTTTAAATTTGACAGGAGAGCCAGGGGTCAGTCAATCAAAAATTGCCTTTGTTGCAGAAGTCGACGGACATAAGGAGATTTTTGTTGCCGATATCCTCGGCGATGATATCCGGCAAGTTACCTTTCACGGTAGCTTGGCTGTTTCACCACGTTTTTCACCAGATGGGTCTCAACTTCTCTATACTTCTTATCACCGAGGTAATCCTAATCTCTATATTACCGACCTATCTCAATCAACAGTTACGAGGCCTTTGTCGAGTCGCAAAGGACTCAATATGTCGCCGGCCTGGTCTCCAAACGGAAAAAAGATGGCTGTTACCCTCAGTGTAGATGGTAATCCTGATTTGTACCTGATTGATACAAAAGGGCAGGTACTATCCAGATTGACAAAGAGTGCCGGCATAAACGTATCGCCAAGTTGGTCTCCAGATGGAAAACAGATCAGTTTTGTATCAGACCGTACAGGGAGCCCTCAGATTTATGTGATGCGTATTAAAGATCGATCTGTACGTCGTATTTCCTATCAAGGAGGATATAATACCAATCCGAATTGGTCTCCTGATGGGGAACGAATTGCATATTCAGGACGTTATGAGGGGAATTACCATATATTCACAACCACACCTGAAGGAAGAGATACACGTCAGTTGACTCAAACTTGGGGGGATTATGAATCTCCAAGTTGGTCTCCTGACAGCAGGCAGGTTGTCTTTTCCAGGAGAAGAGGCGAAAAATTAGAGCTCTGTGCTATTTTTCACAATGGTCAAGGATTACGACCATTGTTCGACTTTACTGGGAACCAATCTTTTCCACAGTGGTCGCCACGATTGAAAAAATAATAAACGCTTACCTAAAAAGGTATTGTATATTTCTCGATATCTGAGAGCTGTTGTATAAATTTAAAGTTTGTTTCGAGGAAGAGTTATGAAGAAATCATTAGTGCGGGTCATTTTTCTTTTGGCCTGTGTTCCATTTCTTATTCAATGTGCAACAAAAAAAGAAGCCAGAAGTTTAGATCTGAGAATTCGGAATATTGACAACCGCCTGATAAAAATGAATCTGGGCATTGACAGTCTTAAAGAAAAGGCTGCAAAAAGTGCGGATAAGCATTCTCTGGCGACGGTTCAAAAACAACTTGCCGCTCTCCATAACAGCATTGACGGGCTTCAAAGGGAAGTAATGCAGGTTCATGGTTTACTTGATGAAGTAAATAGAAACTCACAACTACTTGAAAGCAAAAATGTAACCCTGAAGAATGAGCTGGCAGGCACCATTGGAGATATCTCTGGCAAAATGAATATGCTCACTGCTCAGGTTGAACAAGCCAGTAAAAGCCTTGAAGAAATAAAGGCTGAAAGGCTTCGTGAAGAGACAGAAAGGGCAATACGCAAAGCAAAAGAGGCCGAAAGAGCCGCAGCAAGGGCGAAAGCCAAAGAGCTTGAAGCACAGCAAGGGAATCAATTACGGACAATAGAACCAGCAGCCACCAAAAAGAAAATAAAAGGCGGTAAGGTTGCGGTGCCTTCAAAACCAAAAAAATCAAAAACTCCAATCGGTGGGGTTATGGGAAAAGGAATAGCTCGCTTTGAAGCCAAGGACTATAAAGGAGCCCATAGCCATTTTTCAACGTATTTACAGCAAAATCCAAAAGGTACCCATGCTGCTGAAGCCAGGTTGTATCTCGGCGAGTGTCTTTTCAAGCGCAAGGAATACGAAATGGCCATACTTGAATATCAGCGGGTCATTGATGAACACCGTGGTAGATCGCAGGCTGTCGCAGCTTTATTAAAACAAGGTTTAGCCTTTGAAAAGCTTAGTGATACCGGTACTGCTAAAATGGTCTACTATAAGTTGTTGGATGAATTTCCCAAGAGCCAGGAAGCACAGAAAGCCAAAAATCGACTTGAAATTTTGAACTAAAATATTGGTGATTTAATCTATTGTCACAGAGATTGTGGTTAGAGGATCACCAACATTGTCTGCGGCTTCAACTGATACCAAGCTCAAATTGGATATGCCACCAGTAACATAAAATTTACAATTAGATAATGATGCAATCCCACTTAGATTGGCAGGTGTAACTATTACTCGCAGGTTAAAACCGTCATCGGACCAGGTAATATTTTTTAGGTCACCTGTGGGATTGACAACATGAGCTAAGCCCTGGCCACCATTGTTCATGTCTGGATCATGTGCAAACTCTAGTTGCATGGCATACGGAACCGATTGACCTGAAAAGTTAATAGTAAAATGGTCACCTCTTTGCAGTGAGCTGAGCATATATGAGTTTAAATTATCAAATGGATATCCTGAAAAGGAATTGGGTGCACCTTGACCATCTACTATTAGAACTTTACTTACCACCGGCATCGATTCCATAGCAGAGCTAATAGAAACTTCAGCTTCTCCTATTGATAAAGAGCTAGGCAGATCTAAGAAGACCACTGTTTGCCACCAATCACGATCATTGGAAGTTACAAACATATTGATCCAATTTGCATATTCATTACCGTATTCAGATTGATCTATGCCCGTCCTTTCTGAAACTACAAGATTTGATAGTGGATCAGGGTAGAGGTTTGCCACGGCGCGAACGGCAGGATCACCTGGCATGTACGTTGTGTTTGTTCCCAAAGAGTCAGAAATTTCAACGGTAATAGAGTCCTTTGTAAAACTTTTATGCCAACCAGATGCAACAGCAATTGTATCTCCTGCGCGTGCAATGTCATGAAAAGCTCTTTGGCTTGAGCAAGATGAGAGTAATACGTTGACGATAATTAAAATAAGGAAAGCAAAGAGTGGTTGGTGGGTCTTTAAAGAATTAAATTTCATAACGGTACCTTATTGTAATTGTTGATAGATTAACAACACGTCAGATAGGTTGAAAATTCCATCAGGGTAAGTTGAAGGATAAAGGTCTCCATGGATAAGTTCTTGTTCAGAGAGAGGAATATCACCAAGTAACAATCTAAGTGCCAGTGTGAAATCAGCTGCATTAATCACTCCATCTGGCTCACCATGTGGAGCAATGTCACCATCGAGAAAATGAAAAAGTAAAGGCAGGGGATCAAGGCCATCATTAAAGCCATCTCCATCGGTATCTGAGGAGATGGGATTTAGGTCAACACCTGGATTATAGCTGTCTGGGTCACCGTCAAAATTAATTTCATCAAAATCACTTACACTATCACCGTCGGTATCAGAGGAAAGAGGATTGAGGTCAGTTTCTGAGTTATAGGTTAGGGGGTCGCCATCAAAAGAAATTTCAAACAAATCATCCAATGAGTCTCCATCAGAATCCTGTAAAAGTGGGTCAGTGCCAATGGTTAATTCCAGGGTGTCAAGTAAACCATCATTGTCATCGTCTAAGTCACACGCATCCCCAGTAAGATCCGCATCTGTGTCAAGTTGATCTACATTTGAATCAATCGGGCAATTATCATGATCGTGATTCCAGTCATCTCCATCTGCATCTAGACTCAACCTGCCATAACCGGTCCGAGAATCGAAGCCAGTATTATGGACATCTTCTGTTGCAAGAATGAGGGCATCTTTCAGCTGGGTGACTGAGAGGCCTTGGTTTTGTGATAACAGAAGGCCGGCAGCGCCTGCAATATGGGGAGCCGCAGCAGAAGTGCCAGCAAAGGAAGAAGTTAATGATGTTAGTACACGGTCCGGTCCCGATAGATCTGGTTTTTGTCGTCCATCAGTAGTGGGGCCTTCCGAACTGAAATATTCTGGACTATCATCAAGTTGGGTAGCACCAACAGTGAGAACATGGGCGCTGTCAGCAGGTTGATTTAGGCTTGTTGATTGGGTTCTGATATCAAGATTAGGCCCTAAAGAAAAAAGGGTGAGAGGTACATTACTTGTAGAGCTGTTTTCTTTTTCAATCACAATATAATAAGTAGCATCATCGGAGGAAGTATATTCAAGTGCTTCATAAGGATAAGGGAATTTATTGCCTACAGTCCCTTGAATATTGGTAGATTGAGCTACTATTGTTCCGCCGGAGCTTGGGTCTCCATCATAGAGATACAGGTCGTAGTCAATATCGACCGCAGAGTAATCGTCCCAATTAAGAACAATGGTTACAGACGTTCCAGCTGAAAAGGTCATAGTATTATAGTTTTGCCCTGTGGAAAATTCATGCCTCAGATTGCCGTCTTGGTCGTTAAAAGTGGCGAGATAATGTTTCAAGCGGGAATTACCTGCGGAATTTACCCACAGAATTCCACCGTTTGAGGCATCATTTGTAATTTCACACACTGCCCCTGTACCATCGTAAAAAGCAACACCATACCAACCAACTGAATGGTTAATAACTCTAACCCCGGCAGCTGCCATATCCGTTAAAGCAGTTTCTAATTGAGAAATGGTGCTTATTTTTGCGAGAAAAAGCTCAGCGCCTGGTGCCATGTCGTGCACGATTTCAGCAACATTTGTTCCATGGGTGGTTCCGCCAGTTCCAGTACCTGTGTAATCGGTAATGGTTAATCCCGTTTGTAATTCTCCAGCTGCTTGAGATGTAGCAAGGCTCGCAAAACCAAGATCAATAACACCAATACTAATACCAGTGCCGTCATGACCAAAATCATGCATGTCAAGCGCTCCGGTTATTGTCGCACCTTCAGTGGTGACATCAGCACTATGAGGAAACGGTAGTCTGAGAACACCAGCACTGGGTAATATGTCAAGGAGCCAAGGGAATTTGTCTATGGGAATGGAGAGTTCATGGCCATGTCTTGAGCTGAATCGAAGTGCTCCACCTTGAATGCCTAATAGACGACTCAAACCAGGTGGAAGATTGCCTTCAAATATGAGAGTTAGTTGTTCAGGTATACTAGCCTGGATAGTAGACTTTGTTTCGTAAGCATCGAGTTTTGCCTGGATGCGGTTGGAATAATAGGGTCCTTTGTGGATTGATTTCGGCGGTTGAGAGGCTCTTGCCGAGTCGAGTGATAAGGACACGAAACAGACAAAAAATAGGAATAGTATTTTTGAGATTATCGATTTCATATTAACATTTGAGCATTTTTTTTAATTTTTGAGTAACCGTTGTACCTTAGCTTATTTTTAATGCAAAATGTAAGCCAAAAAAACTATATGGTAAAAATGATGTTATTTCAGGTGATTAGGGGACAACAGCCTGTGGTTGCATAGAGGTGTTTTTCAAGAAAACGGAAAATGATTCCAGAATAACGGAAAAAGGCGGGACTTTTAAAAGTCCCGCCTTTGTTAGTGCGAAATGGTAGAAGAAAAAGGAGTTATACAGAAATACCCATTTCTTTTTCTTTTTCTGCAACGGCCAACCTAGTCTTAATGGCAGTATCTGGAATAAGACTCATGGAGTCGATTCCCAATTCGACAAGGAAGGTGGCAAATTCTGGGAAGTCCGAAGGACCTTGACCACAAATACCGATCTTTTTACCTCGCCTTTTTGCCGTGGCAATAACCATTTTGATCATATCCTTAACAGCTTCGTCACGTTCATCAGCAATACCTGCAATGAGGCCGGAATCACGATCAAGACCATAGGTAAGCTGAGTTAGGTCGTTAGATCCGATTGAAAAGCCATCGAAGATATCAGCAAAAGCATCAGCAGAGACAACATTACTTGGGATCTCACACATTACATATAGTTCAAGACCATTTTCGCCTTGTACCAGACCGCATTCCCTCATCACTTCAATGACCTTTTTGCCTTCGTCAGGTGTGCGACAGAAAGGGACCATGAGTTTGATGTTGTTAAGGCCCATCTCATTACGAGCCTTAAGAAGTCCCTGACATTCAAGCTCAAAGGCAGGACGGTACTTAGGATCATAATAACGGGAAGCACCACGCCAGCCAATCATTGGATTCTCTTCTTCCGGCTCATAGAACTTGCCGCCAGCAAGGTTGGCATATTCGTTACTCTTGAAATCAGAGAGACGAACGATAACATCTTTAGGGTAAAATCCCGCCGCAATACGTCCGACACCCTCGGCGACTTTATCGATGAAGAACTGTTTTTTGTCTGCATAAGCGCCAGTCTTTTCATCGATGGCCTTCACTACTTCCTGTTTGGCAGGGTCGTCCGAAGCTTTTAATTCTTCGTAATTGACAAGGGCCAGAGGATGCAGACCAATATGAGAGTTAATGACAAATTCTTCACGAGCAAGACCAACACCATCATTGGGAATCTGGCATTCGGTGAAAGCCTTCTCCGGAATGGCGAGATTCATCATAATTTTGGTCTTGGTCTCAGGCAGGTCACCAAGATCAACTCTCTCAATCTCAAACTTCAGCAGGCCGTCATACACATAGCCGGTCTCTCCTTCTGCAGAGGAGGCGGTAACATCCTGGCCGGAGTTGATTTTTTCTGAACCATCACCTGTACCGATTACACATGGAATACCTAGTTCTCTTGAAATAATTGCTGCATGACAGGTACGGCCGCCACGGTTTGTGATAATAGCGCTGGCTATTTTCATGATTGGTTCCCAGTCGGGATCAGTCATGTCAGTGACAAGCACTTCACCTTTTTTAAAGCTATGGATGTCAGCCACGTCATTAATGACATTTGCCACACCTTGGCCAATTTTTGTACCAACCGCCAGACCTTCTACAATGACTTCGCCTTTTTCCTGGAGTTTATAGGTCTCCATGGCGCCTTTTGATGCTTGAGAGTGAACCGTTTCTGGACGAGCTTGAACAATAAAGAGCTCACCTGTTCCGACGTTTACTCCGTCACCATCTTTGGCCCACTCAATATCCATGGCTTTTTCATAATGATCTTCAATAATGCATGCCCATTCAGAGAGCTTGAGAATTTCATCATCAGAAATGACGTATTGGGCACGTTCTTCTGGGGTCGTTTGAATATTTTGAACTGGCTCTTCGGTATCGGGATTATCGTCGTAGATCATTTTGATCTCTTTAGAGCCGACTTTTTTACTTACAATGGGGCGCTTACCTTCTTTTAAGGTAGGCTTATATACGTAATATTCGTCTGGATTTACCGCACCTTGCACTACATTTTCACCAAGCCCCCAGGCCCCGGTGAGGAAAACTGCATCTTCAAAGCCGCTTTCGGTGTCAATGGAGAAGATAACACCTGAAGATGCTGAATCACTACGGACCATTTTCTGTACAGCAATGGAAAGGTATACATCGAATTGGCCAAACCCCTTATCATGACGATAAGAAATGGCCCGATTTGTAAAGAGGCTTGCAAAACATCGTCGACATGCGTCAATGAGGGCCTCAGGTCCTTTAATATTCAAATAGCTTTCTTGCTGACCGGCGAATGAGGCATCGGGAAGATCTTCGGCAGTGGCTGAAGAGCGGACAGCAACGTCAACGACTGGTCCATATTGCTCTTCCATTTTTTTGTAGGCAGTAAGGATTGCTTCGCGAAGATCATCAGGGAATTCTGCATGGCGGATGATATTTCGTACTTTTTCACCACGCTCCTGAAGGTTGTGCAAATCGTGGGTGTCGAGGTCGGAAAGTGTTTCTTGGATGGCTTTTTCAATGCCGGCTGTTTTGAGCAGGTGCTTATAAGCATAGGATGTAATAGCAAAACCATTAGGAACTACAACACCTTTGGAAGTGAGCTTTTGGTACATTTCGCCAAGGGATGCGTTTTTTCCGCCAACCATTGCAACATCTTCGATGAAAATCTCTTCAAACCAAAGGATGAACTCTTTCTCGTGCTTGTGCCCCATTGTCCTCTCCTGTCGACTATTAGAATTGATGGTAAATTTTGACTACACTATTTTAAGAAGTTCTCGTCTAAAAAACGAAAACCTTTGTATAGCTAATCCTATTGCTGATGGCAACCAAAACCTTGATATAGAACGGTGTATCTTTCTTTTTTATCAGAATTAAAAGCTAATTGGAATAAATTATCTAACAGTGAGCCTAGTAGCATTATTTTAAAACTATATTTAGTTATCAGGTAGCTCAATACTTTTTCTGACATATCATTATTCTCTTTGAGTTTGGGATAGATTTGCCTACAATAGTTGATATTTTGATCCATACATTTCATGCTGTTTTACCTACCAGGCATAATCAATTGAATTAGAGTCGCTTGAAAAGGAGAAGATGAAGTGAAAGAATTAATTCAGAGTTTGTATGACACATTTGTTTCTGGGGGAAATCATAGCCAGAGTAACTATTTTGACCTCATCAAAGCAATCCTTGTTGAGCAACAGAAATATCCTGCAGGATCAGGTGAGAATGATCTATTGAATGAATCAATTCAGACAGCATATTCTTTGGTTGAAGATGAAATTCTAACCAATCAAAACAGCCCAACATCACTGATAAATTTTGGGACGTCAGGTTGGCGTGGGATTTTAGGGAAAGATATTTGTGTGAAGTCTGTGGGGCAGGTTACCCAGGCTGTGGTGAAACAATATTTTGAAATGGAGAATAACGCAGAGCTTCAACAAGCCCTTGGCGTAGCCACCTTAGAGGAAGCGAGAGAAAAAGGAGCTGTCGTAGGATTTGATAATCGTTTTGGCGGAGAGCTTTTAGCCACACGGGTGGTGGATGTTCTCACAACAAATGGCTTTGTTGTTCACTATGCCGGGGAGTCAACAACAGGAACACTTTCTGCTGCTGTTCTACAGCTCGGAGCAGCATTTTCTATCAATCTTACTCCAAGTCATAATCCTCTAGAGTATGGTGGCTTTAAATATAATGCCGCTGATGGAGGTCCAGCAGCAGCAATTTTAACAACTGGCATAACTTCCCAGGCCAGAAAAAACGTAGAAAATGATGTTGAGGAAGAACTTAATCCAGACTCATCTCTTGTTCAAACCTGTGATGCACTCGGCCATTGGATGTCTCTGATGAATCAGGGGAAAATAAAGCATGGCATTGATTATGATGCTGTTGTGTCCGCTTATAAAGGCAATAATGATGTGGTGGTGGTCGTTGATTGTGTGCACGGAGCAAGCCGTATACATATTGAAAGATTATTGCCGGACATACCAGATAATCGCTTAGTTCTTCTACGGGCAACCCAAGACCCAACATTTGGCGGGATCGCTCCTGAGCCGTCAACGGATAATATGAAATCCTTGGTGAATGTATTAAATAACCGTCCGGAAAGATTGAAATTAGGCGTAATTATCGATCCTGATGCCGATCGAATACGGTTTACCGATGGTAATCGCGAAATCACAATGAACCATTTTGGTGCTATGGCATACCATTTTATCCATGAAAAAATCGGTAAAACTGGTCTTGTGGCGAAAACCGTAGCCACAAGTAATTTTGCCAATAAATTGGCAGATTCTTTTGGAGAAGAAGTTTTCGAAACACGAGTCGGTTTTAAAGAATTTAAACCGGTAATAGATCGTGCCTTAGTTTGTTTTGAGGAATCTGATGGCATAACTGTTCTTGGCCATACTCCAGAAAAAGATGCCTACATTGGCCTTATCATTGCTATTGCCATGATGGAGAAAACCAGGGTTACCGTTGGTGAATATCTTACCAGTATTGAAAATGAATATGGCCAGTTTTGTCCTACTAAAGACGGCATAACCGTGAGTAAGCAGGGGGATGAGCTTACGGCAATGCTTAATGGCTTGAGTGTCCATTGTGAAGGGAATGAGCTGGAAGTGGGAGGCAAACGATTAATAATTAAGCAAGTGTTGGATATCGATGGCTTTAAATTTGTTTTTGAGGATGATTCTTGGCTTATGATCAGGCCATCGGGAACGGAGCCAAAAGTTCGATTTTATGTGGAAGCGAATGATGTTGCTTCGCAGAATGATCTTTTGGCAGCAGCGAAGTGTTTACTTGCAGATATAGGGCTTTTGTAAACAAAGTGCTCAATGAGTCATGCGTATCTAAGCCCATTGAATTCAGGTCGCATAAAAAAAAGCCTCCCGATTGGGAGGCTTTTTTAGTTTTTATATATTGCAGTTCTTCTATTCAGGGATTTGCTCTCTGATTTCATTCGCCTTTTCAGTTTTTCCTTGAGCCTCCATGACGTCTGCCAATTCTTCTAACGCCCGGGCATGATGAGGGGCGAGTTCTAGTATTTTTCGACAACAGGACTCGGCCTCCATGTATTGCTCTCGGTGACGATGAATCTTTGACTGACCTAAGAGGGCGAATGCGTCAAAACCTGCATCAAGACTCAGTTCATAATGTTGATATGCTTCGTCGTAACGTTCCATATTTAACAAGGCGTCACCAACACGAGAAAGTATGGCTTGGTTATGTGGTTCTTTGACCAGGATTTGTGACCACCAGCGAACGGCCTCTTCAAAGTTCTTCAGCCATCGATGACAATCACCAAGTCCGTAGAGGGCAAAAGTGTTGCCATTTTCATAATCTACAGCCTTATCAAAGTATTCAATTGCCTCTTCGTACTCCCGGCGTCTTCTGAAGATATTGCCAACCATGGTGAGAACGGCAACATAGGAATCATCCAAGGAGAGCAGCTTTTTAAAGTACTCAAGAGATTTATCTTCTTCTTTCGCTTTGTAGTAGAGGCTGCCAATGCCTAAAAGGGCGAATTTGTCATCACCCTTGATACCTATGGCTTTGAGATAATACGATTCTGACTCTTCAAATTTGCCAAGTTTTTTATATGAATCAGCAACACGAGTCAGTACTTGAATGTCGTTTTTGTTGCAATCAAGATAGCGCATCCAATAGGGGATGGCTTTTTCCGGGCGATGCATTCCGCGGTAACAGTCACCAATACCACGTAAAGCAAAGACATTGACCTGGTCGAACTTGAGGATTTCTTCGTAATATTCTATGGACTGATTGAATCGCTTACTTTCTCTACAGAGATCCCCAAGACCACCAAGGATATAAGCATTTTTTTTGTCGATCTCTTTTGCTTGGAGGAAAACCTTTTCGGCTTCCTCGTATTGTTTCATTCGTAAAAGTTCACGACCCTTTTTGGACAAATTGATGACTACTTTTTTTGTATGATGCATTTTTTTATTATTGAATTTTATTGTTTAATTATGACCCAAGTTCGCCTCGGATCTTTCAAAAAATTAAAAAGTATCATTTAGCGACAAGGACTGTTTGTAAATTACATAAATTTGATATGTTCATTTTGATGCTCTATAGATAGAAAATATCAGACTTCATCTTCTCATTTAATCGATAACATACAGGAAAAAAATTGATTTATCCAACATTTTTAATGAGATAAAAGGAAAATTGGCATTTCCAGAAGAAGTTTTATGCTGAACTTTAAAAAGTATAGACACAAAGAACGCCTCATAGAGACTGAACTGCCACTCTGTAAAAGATAAAATGTTGCTTTGCTGCAAAGGATTTTGACAAATTTTTAGAAATTATGATGTAATGAAATAGGGTACATTGATTTTTGTTATGGTCTCACCAGTTCGCACGTTAAATCGTTCAAATTTTACGCTTCTTAAGCAACCGATTGGAAGAATGAGATTTTGGAGGGTATTATGGTCGAGAAAGCAGGAAAACAAGAACGTAGGTGTAATTGTCGGTATCGTGTTGATAACACTTCACTCTCCATTAAAACCAATAAACCAGGAAAAATTGTTGATATTAGTTCTGGAGGAATTTGTTTCGAATTTCTTGGCAAGCATGATTGGCCTGACGGTGGTTTGAATGCTGATGTTCTTTTTGGAGAAGATGATTTTTATCTCGACAATATGCCCATGCAGGCCGTTTTTGATTGTGATGGTGGACAGGAAAATTGCAAAGGGAATAAAGAACTCACCCTGAAATGCGGATTTAAATTTGGCGCATTATCTCAAGAACAACAATCACAACTTGAATATTTCATCCAAGTAAATAGCAAGTGTCATTGTCAAAAGAGAAGGAACTGAGCCATTCCAAATGATGTCTTTGTGAATTCACATTTCAATGCTGTGATAACTTGAGGAGTATGCCTGGAGCAACAAAGTTGTTAGAATTGACATTGTAATTTGCGGGTGTTATATGAAGCGCAATTATGTGGGGAAGTTATATTAAATGCAATTATCTGATGATGAGTAAAGGCATTTTTATTTGTTAATTTAAGTTTGTCTTGAGAGTTGGAGGAACATATTAGCATGGCCGGGGAAAAAAGAGGGCGGATGAGGATAGCCTATAATGCCAATGTTGCGGTGAGAGCAGATGGTGATATTGTTATTCCGACTGCTAAACTTCAAGATATTAGTATGAAAGGACTATTTCTGGCAACTGATGAATATCTGCCAGATGGCTTAGCTTGTAATGTAGAGATTGTTTTAGATGGAGCCAGCAGTACCTTGACTATCGTCGCCCAAGGTGCTGTTTCAAGAAAAACAGACGAAGGAATAGGAATTGAATTCGCCGACAACCTTGAGTGGTGGCCGGTTTTTTCAATGTATTCAAAAAGATAGTCAATTACTTACGATTAATCTCCTGAATTTGTATTGAATGAGGTGGCCCTATGGATTCAAAAAAGCAAAAAGAAAATACCACCGCAGAGCAAAAGGCTTCGCAGGAAGAAGAGTTGGCTGCATACGATAAATTTCGTCGAAAAGTCAGCAAGATCCTTGCCGAGTTTCACGAGAAAGTAAATGCAGATACCATAAGCCATGCTATGGATCGGGCTACGAGTGAATTAAGAGAGATTGGGGAGCATTCTAAAGAAGTTATTGCCAAGGCTCAGGAAACATTTACAAAGGATATGGCTTCTTCCAATGATTACGTGGCAGATATTTCGAAAGACGCCAAACAAACATTGGAAAGCATGTTGGACAAAGGGGGAGAATTGTGGCGTGATCTTGCCAAAGAAAGTGAATATCTTGTTGACTTATCACGAGATAAATCAGGTGGCTTTCTTGCAAATGTAGCTCGTGCTGTAGGTGAATGGAGTTTGAAATTCGGGGAGAAACTCGATAAATCTCTCACTTACAAAACAGGCGAAGTTACCCATGGTGGAGAATTCACATGCCTAGAATGTGAAGCAACAATCCATCTTAAGCAGGCAGGCCGAATTCCACCATGTCCTAAATGTCGGGCCACTGCCTTTCGTCGCTCTTAATTAGTTTATTTTTTCCATCCTGCGATATTGTATTGCCTCTGCGATATGGTTTGATTGGATGTTGTCGTTTTTGTCTAAGTCAGCAATTGTCCGTGCTATCTTCAAAATCCGGTAATATGCTCGGGCTGAAAGATGGAGTCTGTGCATA
>CAYUCH010000068.1:0-18581 GCA_964443295.1 uncultured Desulfobulbia bacterium
TTTACAGATATCCTGTTTGGCGGCTAATTTGGATGCCAAAACGGGAGTGGCTGACTTAATACCAAAGAGCAAAACGTGCTGGATGGCAAACTTGTCTTTCTTAACAAAGCAGAGCAGGGTGTGGTTTCTGCAGCTGAATCCCAGAAGAAATTGCAACCAACGCCTTATAGTGAAAAAGAGGCAGACAGGTCCATCAGCTTTACTGAGAAAGAGATGAACTTTCTGGTGGCCAGTGATGCTGAAACGGCCAAGCGGGTGGCTATTGATCTGGCCCAGGATCTGGTTAGTGTGAAACTTGTGGTGCCTGTTGATGAGGAGTTCCCAATTCTTGGTGGAAAAACGTTGCGACTTAATATGGGGCTCAAGCTCGCTTTTGCTGAAGGCCGTCCGGTCGTCGCCCTGCAGGGAGTCAGCCTGGGTGGAGTTCCCCTGCCCAATGCCTGGTTGGGCAATTTGAAACATACAAATCTTGTGGAGGAATTTGGGTCCGAATCAGGGTTCTGGAAACTTTTTGCCGATGGAGTTGAGAACATCAATATACAAAATGGCCGAATTAAGGTAACGCTCAAAGAATAAAGGAAGAAAAGCCATGCTGAAACCAGTTGTCTTTTTAACAATTATGACAGTGTTGTTAACAGCTTTCTTTACCTGTGGTTGTTCAAAAACCTATTATGCTGTCTGGGAAAAATTCGGCAAGGAAAAACGCCATTTACTTCGTGGGCAGGTTGAAAAGGCCCAGGAAGAGCAGGAACAGGCTTCGGAACAATTTCAAGATGTTCTTGGTAGAATCAAGCAGATGTATTCTTTTGATGGCGGGGAACTGGAGAAGTTTTATTCTAAATTAAAGAATGAATACGATGATAGCGAGGAGATGGCAAAAGACGTCCAAAAACGCATTGATAATGTGGAGGAGATAGGGCGGGATCTGTTTAAAGAGTGGCAGGAAGAAATCCAGCAAATCACCAATCGGAAATTTCAGCAAAAGAGTCAGCAATCATTGCGTGACACTCAGAAACGTTTTGCCAGGTTGCAGCAGGCCATGGTCAAGGCAGAAAAAAGTATGGGACCGGTTTTGGAAAATATGCGCAATTACGTGCTCTATCTCAAACACAACCTCAATGCCCAGGCCATCGGTGCCTTAAAGCAGGAAGTGGTGGACATTGAGAATGATGTGGCCAACCTGGTCTCTGATATGACCCAGTCCATCAAGGAGGCCGATCAGTTTTTGAAGGATTTCCAGTAGGTCTCAGCTGGTCAAAGTGAAAGTATAAAATATAAATAAGCGAGTGGTTTTGTGCCCATGTATTTCAACAATGAGGAAAAAAAGCCCAGACACCTAATTACAATTTTTCTACTTTTACTCTCCCTTGTATTACTCGTGACGAGTTGCGGGAAGAATAGTAGTAACCGTTCAGAAAGAAGTGGCCTGGCTGTATTGAAATTTATCAACACAACTGCTCAGGATCAGGCGGATTTTTTTCAACCCTGGGAATATGGTATTGCTGCAATGCTTACCACTGATTTAGAAAAAACAGCCATGTTCAATATTGTCGATCGGGAGAGATTAAACGATATTCTTCTGGAACAAGATTTGCATTCGTCCGGCCTGGTGGACCCGAAAACAGCGGTAAAGGTCGGCAAGCTAGTAGCTGCTGAATATATTTTGGCAGGGACGTATATGGTGGTTGGCGATAACCTTAAAATGACAGCCCAGGTTTTTTCCATACAGAAGGGTATACAACTGGGAGCAGTTTCAGCAACAGGTAAGACTAATGATTTTTTTCTTGTTGAAAAGGATCTTTTTACTCATGTTACTAAAACATTAAGAGTAATGCTGGATGAAGCAAAGCGAGTGAAGATCCTGCGTGAAGTTGAAACAAAGTCTGTACTTGCTTCACTGAATAACTATTCCGGTGAAATAGCCGTGATAGAAGCAAGGAAAATGAAGAAGTTGGGCAAGGGGAATGAATCAGCGAAGTTCCTGGATAATGCTAAGCAGAAATTTAGAGATGCTCTTCAATATGATCCAAAATATGAGCGAGCCAAAAAGAATTTAGCTGAATTGGTGATGGCCATCCCTATGACTTTATGAAAAGTATCCTGTCCATCGTATGTGAGATCGTAAGGCCATGATTAATCTCTTTCCGCATTATGATTGAATATTAATACACTAGATTTAATTTGGAAACAAAGGGGAGACGGTATGTTGAGAAAAGCATGTGCAATCGTAAATATCCTGGCATTTTTTTTCTTGATTCAACCTGCCAATGCAGCAGATGAACTGTCTCCAGCCGGATTCGATAAGTGGATGGGGACGCTGGAACATAAAGTAGGAGAATTGGGGGGCGGTACGTTTATCGTTGGCACTAAGGTTTGGTATGAAACCACCTGGGATTCTGCACTATTAAATATATATGACCAATTCCTATCGGACACTTTAGCGGAAGGGGGATTTTATAACATAGAATCCAAAACCTATAGTGGCTCAGGATACTTGGCAGGACCTGTTTTAGGATACCAAAGTAGAGATAGAAGATGGTCATTCAGCTTTGCACCTATGGTTACAAGTCATTTTTCCCAGGAGATTAAAGGTTCTGTCTTAATGGATTTGGATCTTTGTTCTAATGGTATCCTCATACCGGTGACTGGGAATATGGAAACAGTGGTTGATGTAACCCGCCGTGATTATGATTTTGCTTTTTCGTATTCGTTAAACCAGTTTAAAGACAGACTCTCTTTTCTTGAATATTGTAAATTATTCCTTGGACTTAAGTATCAGGACATATCTTACGATTTTACGCTGACGACACAAGTTGCGATCTTTGAGGAAAGTAGCACGGAAGGATTTGATTTTAAAGTCTATAATCCAACGGTTGGTTTTGGGTTTGTATTTCCTGTTTCTGAAGACATTGTAACCGGGGTCCAAGGTGGAATAGGTTTGACTCATTTTAGTGGAATCAATGTTGATACTTCCTTTGCCTTTAATTTTGAAGCTAACGTGAGTATTGTGCCTCTTGATAAATTAGTTGTTCAATTTGGTTATCGGTTCCAGAAATTTGCATTTAAACTCCATCCCTCTGGAACAACAAATAGTTATAGTTCTAATGATACAACCTATGGACCGACATTGACGGCGGTGTATTCATTTTAGTCCTCATAATTTTCCATTGATAGCGTGTCTTGTTGACAGTTGTATGTTGTGGACTCGGATAAACCTTTCTGACTTAGATAGAAATCAACCGTATTCTTCCTTGACATCATAGAGAGAGACAGGTATTTTAGCCGATTCGCTTAGTTCGGGGAAAGGGGGGAGTGCATCCTGTCCCCCGTAGATTTTTCGAATGGAATTTATTGTCTGTAATGAGCTGAAATTATGAGGCGTCCACCTGAAATGATAGGGTGGTACGTCTTTTCGACTACACGTTTTTATAGAAAGAAATATTATGTTTGAAGCGTTATCTGATAGGCTTGAGGGTGTCTTTAAGAATCTGCGCGGCCATGGCAAGCTGACCGAAGACAATATTCGGGAAGCCTTGCGAGAAGTGCGGATTGCGCTCCTGGAAGCCGATGTAAACTTTAACGTTGTTAAAGATTTTATTGCCACGGTTACTGAGAAAGCAATTGGGCAGGAAGTCTTGACCAGCCTGGCACCGGGCCAGCAAGTCATCAAGATTGTCCATGAAGAAATGGTCAGCCTTCTTGGTGGCAAGACTGAATCTCTGAAACTGGACGGTCGGCAACCAGTTGTCATCATGATGGTGGGTTTGCAGGGTTCTGGTAAAACCACTACATCCGGAAAGCTGGCCCAACTTTTAAAGAAAAAAGGCCGTAAACCATATCTCGTACCAGCGGATGTTTATCGTCCTGCGGCTATCGAACAATTGAATGTCCTTGGTGACCGTCTGGACGTTCCGGTTCATCCATCAAAGACCGAGCAAAATCCGGTTGATATTTGCAGTAGTGCATTAGCAGCAGCAGAGGCACAGGGTTATGATACCTTGCTACTTGATACTGCTGGTCGATTACACGTAGATGAACCACTCATGGCTGAGTTGAGTAATATTCAAAAAGCAGTCCAGCCGGCTGAGATTTTGTTTATTGCCGATTCAATGACTGGCCAAGATGCGGTTACTGTTGCAGATAAGTTTAATCAGGATCTTGAAATTAGTGGTGTCGTACTCACTAAAATGGAAGGTGATGCCCGTGGTGGCGCTGCCTTATCCATTAAGAAAGTCACCCAGAAGCCCATTAAGTTCGTCGGTATCGGCGAAGGGCTTGATGCTCTGGAGGTATTTCATCCAGACCGCCTTGCTTCTCGTATCCTCGGTATGGGTGATGTCCTTACCCTTATTGAGAAAGCAGAAGAGGTTGTTGATAAGAAGAAGGCCGAAAAGCTGGCCAAAAAAATCAGGAAGAATACCTTTACCCTGGAAGATTTTCGCGACCAGATTAAGCAGGTCCGCAAGATGGGAAATCTTGAGCAGATCATGGGTATGATTCCGGGCATGAATAAATTCAAGCAAATGAAGAATATGCCAACCCCGGATGAAAAACAGTTTGGCAGAGTTGAGGCAATTATCAATTCAATGACTGCCAAAGAGCGGCAAAAATATCAGATTATCAATGCCAGTCGCCGGCAACGGATTGCAAAGGGAAGCGGTACATCGGTCCAGGATGTCAATAAGGTGATTAAAAGTTATACTGATATGTTGAAAATGATGAAAAAGTTTCAAGGTAACATGGGTGGTGTTGCTAAAGGTAAAAAGAGGAAGCGACCCAAAGGAATGTTTCGTTAACCTCCCTGCAGTATCCATATGTGGAACTGCAACCGGTTAATTTTAAGAGATTTTTACTCGGACCAAATGTAGGGGTTCGATTTCAACATGTAATGGAGGAAGTAAAGTAATGGCTGTTAGAATCCGATTAAGCAGGTTCGGAAGAAAAAAGAAACCATTTTACCGCATCGTTGTTGCAGATTCAGAGGCACCAAGAGATGGAAAGTTTCTTGAGATTGTTGGTACCTATGATCCACTGCAAGAACCTGCAGTAGTGAATGTCCAGCAGGATAAGTTGCAGGCATGGATGGACAGGGGAGCATTGCCGACCAATACGGTAAAAACTCTCTTGAAAAAACACGCTGCACCAGCTGCTGAATAAGCGCTATGAAGGAACTGGTTGAATACATCACCAGTGCCCTGGTCGACCAGCCCGATGCCATCCAGATTGATGAAAGTGAAGAAGATGGCATGATTACACTGGAATTACGGGTTGCTAAGGAAGATTTGGGGAAGGTGATTGGTAAACAGGGACGAACGGCCAGAGCAATCCGCTCTCTTCTTTCTGCCGCGGCAGGGAAGGAGAACAAGCGGGCAAGGCTAGAAATCCTGGAGTAATCTGTGGATACCTTGGGACTTTCTCCAGACCAGGATGATTTTCTCCTCGTCGGAAAGATCACAAAACCTCATGGTATTCAGGGGGAACTGAAGGTATTTCCATACTCTGGAGAACCTGCCGACTTTTTACCCTATAAAACGGTTTTACTTCAGCGGCCTGATAGTGAAGGATTTGAGATCCCGATAGAAGGAAATCATGCACACCGTGAGATAGAAGTTGTAGGTGTGCGGCCACAAGCCAAAATTGTACTCGTTTCTCTTCACGGTATAAACAATCGCACAGCGGCTGAAGAGAGTGTTGGGCTAGAAGTCTGGACCAGGAAAGAATATCTCCCCAAATTGGCTGAAGATGAATTTTTCTGGCATGATCTTGAAGGGCTCACCGTTAAAACTACAGCGGGGACAGAGATCGGAATTGTAAAGGGATTGCTTGACACCGGTGGACACGATATTTTGGTTGTAAAGAATACGTATGGCAAGGAATACCTTATTCCTGCCAAGAATGAATTTATAAAGGAAATTGACCAGGAGGCCGGCATTATTATCGTTTCTACGCCGCCTGGTCTGTTGGAGATGAATAAGTAGTATTTCGGAAGGAATGGTATTATGCGTTTTGATGTCCTTACCATTTTTCCCGATCTTCTCGAATCACCGTTACACGAGGGTATAATCCGACGAGCCATCCAGGATGGTCATGTAGAGATTAATGCCCATAACATTCGAGACTATGCAGTAGATAAGCACGCCATGATTGATGATCGTCCTTTCGGTGGTGGAGAAGGAATGGTCATGAAGCCTGAGCCAATAGCTGCAGCATTGGCCCAGGTTGAAAAGTTAAAACAGGGCGGTAAGGTGATTTTTCTTTCTCCCCAGGGCCGGCAATTTGACCAGGCGATGGCGGAGAGATTGGCCACTGAAGAAGAGCATCTGATTCTTCTTTGTGGCAGATACGAAGGGATTGACGAGCGGATTCGGACCAATTTGGTCCATGAGGAAATTTCCATTGGAGATTTTATCCTCACTGGTGGCGAATTGGCAGCCATGGTAATGATGGATGCCATTATACGTTTACTTCCCGGAGTGCTTGGCCATCCCGATTCTGCCAGCCAGGATACATTCAGTCGGGGCGGATTGAAATATCCTCAGTACACCAGGCCCCGTAGTTTTTCAGGTCAGGATGTGCCAGAGGTGCTTTTATCCGGTGACCACAATGCCATTGAAGAATTTCGTTTGGTGGCAGGAGTCCGGCAGACATTGGAGAGACGACCGGATTTACTTGGTAAGGTTTGTTTCACAAAGAAAGAAAAAAAAGTTTTACGCCAACATGGTTTGGAACAAGCAATTGAGCTTGCCAACCAGGCAATAGATGGATGAGGGAAGAGTGTATGGACAGCAAACCGGAATCTTACCCGGTGGATGTCGCCCTGATTCATTACCCGGTCAATAACAGGATTGGCGAGACAATCGGGTCGGCAGTTACCAATCTTGATTTGCATGATATAGCCAGGGCATGTCGGACTTATGGGGTGGGCAATTTTTATGTCATTACTCCTTATCAAGATCAGCAGGCATTGGTGCAAGAGATTTTAGACCACTGGCTAACGGGCCATGGTAGTAAGGTAAATGAAAAGCGGAAACAAGCCATATCTTTAATTCGGATATGCAAGGATTTGCAGGAATTATATGATCAGGTAAAGGGAAAATATGGTTGCGACCCGACAACTTTAGCAACCACTGCTCGCCCCACTGAAAATACGGTGAGCATTGAAGAAGCCGTCGTCAAGTTAAAAAAAGGAGAGCCATTATTGTTGTTGTTCGGTACAGCCTGGGGATTGGCAGATGAAGTTATGGCCAATGTAAATGGAGTGTTACCCCCCATTGAAGGCGCTTCCGAGGACTATAATCATCTTTCAGTAAGATCAGCAGTTTCAATAATTTTGGATCGACTCTTAGGAAGAACTTTTTGATTTTTTAGAATAAAATACCAGTATTCTGTTGTTGAATGGCAGATGGATTGCAAGGAGAGGAACAATGAATGCATTAGAACGTATTGAACAGGAAAATATGCGACATGACATGCCGGATTTCCGGTCCGGTGATACCGTGAGTGTCCATATTCGGATTATTGAGGGGACCAAGGAAAGGGTCCAGATCTTCAAAGGTGTAGTGATTCGACGTCGCCGTGGAACAATGGGTGCAAGCTTCACTGTAAGGAAGATTTCCCATGGCGTTGGAGTTGAAAAAACTTTTGCTCTTAATAATCCACGACTTGAAAAAGTCGAGGTGGAAACCAAAGGTAAAGTTCGCCGCTCAAGACTTTTCTATCTTAGAAATCTTCGTGGTAGAGCTGCTCGTATCAAGGAAAAAGGTTACAACTAGATAGTGAAAAGTGAAGAGTTTCTTTGTTGAGTTACTCTTTTAGAGATCATGTTTTCACGATCTGCAATGCTGTAGTTCCTTTTGACACACGGTCAAAGGAGCCCCTCCTTGAGCCACATTGTTGATACATATTGCATTGAAAAAGATTTGCACCAACAGGGTTACAGTTCTGTAGCCGGTGTTGATGAGGCTGGTCGCGGGCCCCTAGCAGGGCCCGTTGTTGCCGCCTGTGTTATTTTACCGGTTGATTGTGAATACCAGGTATTTCGTGATTCAAAAAAGCTCACCCCGGCTGCACGTTGCCGTCTATTTGAAAATCTTCAAGAAATTGGTGCCCTTATAGGTGTGGGCTCGGTGTCGGAAAGAGGCATTGACCGTCATAATATTCTTCAGTCTTCCTTGCTTGCCATGAGACAGGCTGTTGGCATGCTGCACCGTAGTCCTTCATATCTCCTTGTTGATGGAAAATTTACTGTTCCATGTTCTTTACCGCAACAAGCTCTCGTCAAAGGAGAGTCACGGAGCGCCTCTATTGCAGCAGCATCAATTGTTGCAAAAGTTGTTCGGGATAATGTGATGGAACGGTATCATGATCTCTTTCCTCAATATAATTTTTGTAAACATAAAGGATACCCCACTGTAGAGCACAAGCAGCGTATTGCAGAATATGGGCCCAGTATTTTACATAGACGTGCATTTAAAGGAGTCCGGGAGCATTTATAAAGGATTTTTGGCAGCATTCTGGAGTGGCAGGATTTTCAAAAATGCAGTTGGTTATATTCAATGACAAAGAAGAGACAATCTCTTGGCCGCGAAGGGGAACAACTTGCCAAGGAATTTTTAGAAAATCGCAACTATATTATTGTTGAACAGAATTATCGTACCAGGTTGGGTGAGATTGATCTCATTGCCCGACATGGAAAAACACTTGTATTCATAGAAGTAAAAGCACGGCAAACCCTGTCCCATGGCCATCCTTTTGAAGCAATAACCCGCAGAAAACAACAACAAATGTCACAGGTAGCCCTTGAGTATCTCAATCGTAAAGGTGAACAGGAAACCATTGCTCGGTTTGACGTAGTGGGAGTGTTGTATGATTCCGGAGAACCAAAGATAGAATTGATTACCAATGCATTTGAATTGGGTCGAATCTAATCACTGATCTATGAAGAGCAAAGAAACCACACCTCCAATTGGGATTACCATGGGATGTCCCGTTGGTATTGGTCCCGAGATAATTGTGAAATTATTAAGTCGTGGCGTTGATGAGCCCACGGTTGTCATCGGTGATCAGTCGGTTTTAGCACAATGTCTGGACGAATTGGATATCAAAGCAAAAATCGTTACATGGAATCCAGGACTACCTGTGGAAAACGGGGCCATTAATGTTTTTCCGATAACCAAACTACAAGGATTGCAATGGGGGGAGCCAAATGAAGCAACGGCTAAGGCCATGGCGCAATACATTGTGGAGGCTGTTCGTCTTGTTGAAGAAAATCAAATAAGTGCTGTGGTCACCTGCCCAATCACCAAGATAGGTTTGCATCAGGCAGGCTATTTATATCCAGGTCATACAGAAATGCTCGCTGAGCTTTGTGATGAAAAGAATTATGCCATGATGATGGCAGGTGAGCGCCTTAAGGTCGTATTGCTGACAATTCATACTGGTCTGGCCAATGTTGCAGAACAACTTGACTCTAAGGAATTGCAAAGGATTATTCGTCTGGCCGGTGAAGCTTTGGAGCAGGATTTCGGGCTAAGTAAACCACGAATTGCGGTGGCTGGATTTAATCCCCACGCCGGTGAAGGGGGGCTTTTTGGACAGGAAGAAAGCGAGGTTATCCTGCCGGCAGTGGAAGAAATGCAAAAGCAGGGATGGGACGTGAAGGGGCCACTCCCACCGGATACGGTATTCTTTCGTGCTGCAGAAGGGCATTTCGACGTAGTTATTTGTATGTACCATGACCAAGGGCTCATTCCATTTAAACTTCTTCATTTTGCCGATGGTGTTAATGTCACTCTAGGTTTACCCATTGTGCGTACTTCTGTAGATCATGGCACTGCTTATGATATTGCCGGCCAAGGAAAAGCTGACACCGGCAGCCTGAGATCGGCCATTACTTTGGCCCAATATATGGTTATTAATAGAGAAAATTGTGGGAAGGCTTAATCAATAATGACTGAGACGAGTGGTAGTGGAATTTTCATAGCCTTTGAAGGTATTGATGGAACAGGAAAATCTTCGCAGATACAATTATTGTCTGATGCCTTACAGAAAAAAGGTCATAAAGTGATATGCACCCGTGAGCCAACTGATGGGGAATATGGGCGTCAAATTAGAGAGCTCTATATTAAACGGGACCGAGTCTCCAAAGAAGAAGAGCTGGAGCTCTTTTTAGCTGATCGCCGTGAACATGTTACCCAGGTTATTGAACCGGCTTTGAGGAGTGGCAAGGTTGTGCTCACCGATCGATATTATTTTTCCACAGCCGCTTACCAGGGGGCGAACGGCATGGATCCTGCCGATATATTGAAAAGGAACGAAGCATTTGCCCCATGCCCGGACCTGGTCCTGCTCATTGATTTGCCAGTGTCTGAAAGCTTGCATCGTATTACCAAGAATCGTGGTGACACCCCAAATACTTTTGAACAGGAAGAGTATCTCCATCGGGTGAAAGTTGTGTATGATCAAATGGATAATCCGTGCATCCAGAGGATTGATGGAATGGGGAGTGTCAATGAAATCCATAACCGGGTGATGACTGCGGTTCATGGGCTCTTGGCTTGATATTTCTTGAAAAGTCTCGTAGGTTTATCTGTAATCTTCTATATATTGTGGCGGAAAAACGTGTGAGACCTAAATCTCCATTCTCCAATTCGATTTTATAATGAAAAAACTATTTTTCCTTTTCATCATATCTCTTTTTACTGTGTCCTGTGCCGGATTGACCGGACAGCAGGCGGTGGAAACAGATCATTTTGAGCCAGAGCCCGATTTGGTGGATACAGGATGTTCCTATTTTTACTTCTTATGGGGCAGTAGTGCTGAGCGAGAAAAATTATATGCAGAAGCACAAGAAGCATATGAGAAAGCCTTGGTCTGCGATCCAAATGCTCCATATCTGAAAAAGAGGTTAGCGGTTCTTCTTGCCAGAATGGGAAAACCAAATCAGGCAATCATGTGGATGCAAAGTGTTGTGGCACAACAGCCTGATGATTTAGATGCTCGATTTTGGATGGCAAGAATATACAGCCTGATGGAGAGAATTCCCGAGGCCATGAAACTTTATGCCGGGATTTTGGAAGATGATCCTGAAAATATCGACGCTTTGTATTACCTCGGTGCTCTTTATCTCGGTAATCGTCAATATCAAGAGTCCCGTGAAGCTCTGGAAAAATTAGTCAATCTGTACCCAGAGTCATTCGGTGCTCATAAATTATTGGCGCGGCTCTTTCGGGAGATGCAATATTTTAGCCGTGCAGTGTCCGAATATAATATTGCATTAGAACTGAATTGGAATATTCCATTGGCTCTTGAAGCTGCAAGTGTTTTGCAGCAGGTTGATCCTGAATCTGCAATTTCTCTTTATGGCCAGGTTTTAGAAGAAGATGAAAGCAATGAGAAAGCAAGACAGTATTTGACCAACTTGTACCTACAACAGAGGCAGGTGGACAATGCCGTGAAATTGCTTGAAGAACTTCGGCATTACACCTCTGATGTACTTAAAATTGATCTTAATATCGGGCGTATTTTTTTGGAGAATGATAGACGAGATGAAGCCATTGATCATTTTCAGTCAATAATTGAAGAGAATCCGGATTATCATGTTGCTCGCTATTTTTTAGGTAGAGCTTATTACATGAACGACAACTTGGAATTTGCTCGCAATGCATTGCTGGAAATTCCATCGGAATTTAAGGCTTATGACGACGTTATCATTTTGCTGCTAAGGGTTTACGAGTCAGATGAAGATTATACATCCATGGAAAATTTACTCGTTGAGCGGCTTGCCGATCCTCTTACCAAACAAGTTCGAATGTATGGACTCCTGGCGTCTGTGTATCATAAGCAAAAGAAAAATGATTTGGCCGAAGAGACGTTCAAGCAGGGGATAATAGATTTCCCGCAAAGCACGTATATTATTTTTGAATATGGTGTGTTTCTAGAAAAGGTCGGTGATCACGCCGGCGCCATGTTGAAAATGGGTGAGGTTATTGAACTCGATCCTGAACATGCTTTGGCCCTAAATTTTATTGGCTATAGCTGGGCGGATAATGGTGTTAACTTGCAAAAAGCATTGGAATATATTGAGAAAGCAATTGCCCTGAGGCCGGAAGATGGTTTCATTCGTGATAGCCTTGGCTGGGTGTTTTTTCGCTTGGGGGAATTGGATAAAGCCATCGTCGAGCTCAAACGTGCCATCGAGATGGCGCCTGAAGATCCAACCATCCATGAACATCTTGGAGATGCCTATAATAAAAAGGGAAATTCTTTAGAAGCCCTTAAATATTTCAAAAAGGCCGAGTCCCTCTATACTGACGAAGAAAAAAGAGCAGTGGTTGGGGGGAAAATTAAGGAAATATTGCCCTGATGAATGTGTGAATATGAATAATCCAATAGCTCGTTGTTTATTCAAATCTCGCCGAAAAGCGAGGTTTTTTTTTAAAGTGCAGGCCAAATTCACAGGTTGGTTTCTATGTATTTAATACAATCTGTGAATTTCCTGTGGTTGTTTGCCATGCTGTTTTTCTTTGTCTTGAATACCGGCTGCGCAACGGTCATGCCCGGGCAGAAATTAAGTGAGCAAGAGAGGGACGGCGCTCTGGACATTTTGCACCACACACTTGCTCGACAGGGGAAGTGTGATTCCTTTATTGATAGCAGATTGACCATTTCATATGATTCCTTCTTCCGTTCCGGGACACTTTCCGGCTACTTGCAAGCTCAATCACCTTCTTCTTTTCGATTTATCGGCATTGGTCCTTTAGAGCAACCGGTTTTATTTTTGAATTCAAATGGCAGTGAATTTCAATTTATTGTGGTGCCTGAGGCAAAAGCCTATATCGGTAAGACATCCGGAAAAACGTTCACTCAATATTCTCCGTCCGGATTACGGGCAGATCGTCTTTGTTATTGGTTTATCGGTGGGATGGAACCAGGGGCATTGAATGTGTTAAGGGTCAGAAAAGAAAAGCAAGGGGATGGTTTCTGGTTTGATATAAGCAATTCTCAGGAAGCTGTTCTCCATAGAATATTAATAGATCCAGACCTGAAACGGATCGTCAAGCATATATTGCTAGATTCAGATGGCAAGAAAGATGTTGTGGTCGACTATCAGTGGCTTGATTTTACTGGTTGTTGCCTACCTTCTCATATGACCATAGAGACACCTGCACATTCTCTTAAGCTTAAACTTTCTTTCTCTGAGTGTGTGGATCAACCGGATTTAAGCAGGGTAAACTTTACTCCAGCCATTCCTCCTTTTTATAAAAAAGTGAGCGTTCAATGAATTTAGATCATCTGCTTCCATTAGTATCCCGTCCCAGCCGCTATACTGGTGGGGAATGGAATATAAAACAAAGAGATTGGCAGTCGGCATCTGTACGTATTGCCTTGGCATTTCCGGATTTATACGAAATTGGTATGTCTCATCAGGGGTTGCAGATTCTCTATGATCTGGTCAATCGCCATGAAGATTATCTGGCGGAACGGGTGTATGCACCGGCACCGGATATGGAGGATCAGCTACGAAAGCAAAATGTACCTCTTTTTTCTCTCGAATCGCGTAGGGCCTTAACCGATTTTGATATTCTTGGAATCACCTTGCCCTATGAACTCTGTGTTTCTAACATTCTGACAATCCTCGATGCAGCACATATTCCATTTTTGGCTGCTGAGCGAGATACACGTTTCCCACTTTTAATTGGCGGTGGTCCCTGCTCCTTCAATCCAGAGCCGGTTGCTGACTTTTTTGATGCAATTCTACTCGGTGATGGTGAAGAGGCTTTACTGGAAATTGCCCAGACGTGCAAAGAGTGGAAGAACAGTGGTGGTGATAAAGACGACCTGCTCCGAAAGTTATCGGGCATACAAGGTCTGTACATACCTGCATTGTTTCAACCTCATTATGACGAAGCTGGCAATTTTCAATCTATTGAATCGCTTTTGCCCGGCTATGAAAAGGTGAAAAAACGAATTTTGCCTGAGTTGTCTCCAGATCTTGCACCATCCCATCCCTTAGTACCCCATGCAAAAACCGTGCATGATCGCCTTGGTGTCGAGATTGCCCGCGGATGTACCCGTGGGTGCCGGTTTTGCCAGGCTGGTATGATTTATCGTCCAGTGCGCGAGCGGAGTCCGGCCCAGATTTTAGACCTGGCTTGCCGAGGGGTGGAAACAGGTGGATTTGAAGAACTTGCCCTGCTTTCCCTAAGTACCGGTGATTATTCTAACTTACCGAATGTCCTCTTGCCCTTGATGGACAATATGACCAACCAACAGGTATCGGTTTCACTCCCATCCATGCGGGTTGGTTCCCTGACCCAGGACATTATGGAGCAGATTCGCCGGGTGAGAAAAACCGGTTTTACCTTGGCACCGGAGGCTGGTACAGATCGTTTGCGGCGGGTGATCAACAAAGGAATTGTTGAGGAAGATCTCCTTGAAGCAAGTAAGGCAGCTTTTGGTCTTGGCTGGAAATTATTGAAGTTTTATTTCATGTTTGGTCTGCCAACAGAAACCCAGGAAGACTTGGAAGCCATGGTTGAACTGGTTCGCAAGGCCCAAAAACAAGCTCCCAATAAAAAAGGGCGGATTAATGTTTCGGTTGCCACCTTTGTTCCCAAATCCCACACCCCTTTTCAATGGGAAGCACAAATGGGGATTGAAGAGGCATTCCAGCGGATTGATTATTTAAAACGGGAAATCAACAGCAAAGGCGCCACCTTGAAATGGAATGATCCTCGCATGAGTTTTTTAGAAGGAGTCTTTGCACGAGGGGATAGGCGGTTGAGCAAGGTTGTTATCGAAGCTTGGCAGCAAGGGGCTCGACTTGATTCATGGTCAGACCACTTTAATCTACAGCGCTGGCAGGATGCAGCTGCACAATGTGGAATTGCCTTGGAGCCTTATCTGCAGGCTCGGGAGATTGGTGGCCCGTTACCCTGGCAGCATGTGGACCTGGGATTTACCGATGATTTTCTTCATGATGAACGCCAAAATTCACTTTCTGAGACCTACACGCCAGACTGTCGGGTACACGGATGTCAGAAATGCGGGCTCTGTGATTTTAAGACTATTAAGCCTGTGGTCTACGCTAAGCCGTGGTTGAAGGAAGAGCTTGAAGAAGTTAATATGGCAAAGCCCAAATCTCATGATTTGGCTGATCCGGTAGAAGAGTCTTCTGCCGCCGCAAATTCCGATGAACGTCCGGTATATAAGATTTCCTATTCCAGACAGAATGAGGCTAGGTTTCTTGGACATCTCGAATTCCTACAACTCTTTTTCCGGGCTTGTCGCAGGGCTCAACTGCCGTTGGCTTTCTCAAAAGGATTTCATCCAACTCCGAAGGTGTCATTTTCGCCGGCCTTACCTCTGGGTACGGCGAGTCTGGCAGAATACGTTCTTGTTGAGTTGACGGAGCTGCAGAAGGATCCTGAAAAATTAGGTGATCTCCTCAATAAGGCATTGCCGCAATCCATTCGTATAATGCATGTGGAACGCGCCGTCAAAGACGAAGGGGATGCCGTGTTAACCGGCTATCGGATTTCGCTGAAAAATACTTTTGATGCAGCATTACTGGAAAAGAGCATGCAGGCTGAAGCACTTCCTGTTACGTTAATAAGGAAGAAAAAAAGAAGGCAAATTGATGCCAAGCCATTTGTCAATCGTCTGATTGCCATAGACGACAAAACCCTTGAGTTGGATCTACTTACCATACCAGGGAAGGCCGGAATCAAACCCCTTGAACTTATCAAAGCATTTTTAAGCCTGGATGAGGAAGAGGTATGTACCGCCATGGTCTTGAAGTTATGGTATCGGTTTCAAAAAATAGAAGACTAACCCTCTGGACACTGAATATAGAATATTATGTCTATTGATTTATTGATTAATGCTACACCCTGGGAAATCCGGATTGCTCTTGCTGAACACGGCAACCTGGTTGAATATTATCTCGAACGCCCCACGGACAAGGGCCCGGCTGGTAATATTTACCTTGGCCGGGTGGTCCGTGTTCTTCCTGGTATGCAGGCTGCTTTTGTGGATATTGGTCTCGAACGTACCGGTTTCTTATATGTAGACGATGTGCATATCAATGTTGCTGAGTTTGAGAAGGGGATGCTGCATTGTGTTGACGCGAAATGCTGCGTTGAAAATGGTTCACCGGATTCACTACTGGCCCATCGAACACCAGGAATGAATATTGAGGATCTTCTTCAACAGGGCCAGGACATTTTAGTGCAAGTCTGTAAAGAGCCCATAGGTGGTAAAGGACCACGACTCACCTGCCATATCACCTTGCCTTGTCGAAATCTCGTCTTCATGCCCATGACAGATCATATTGGTATTTCCAGAAAAATCGAAGAAGATGAAACGCGCAAGCAGCTTCGCCAGGATATAGAACAACTTCGCCCAGCCGGTACAGGCTTTATCGTGCGTACAGTGGCCGAAACTGCCTCTTCTGAAGATCTTGAAGCGGACATGGAATTTCTTCTCCATCTTTGGGATGAAGTCCAGGATATGGCTGCCAAAGCGCCGCCCATGAGTTTAGTGTATGAAGACCTTGATATTACGCTGCGGGTGGTACGAGATGTTTTCACCCCGGAAGTTGAACGCGTCATGGTTGATGACGAAGCCACCTTCCAGCGGGTGCGAAGGTTTGTAAAGACATTTGCTCCACATTTGAAGGATAAGGTGTATTTTTATGATCAGGAAACAGATCTATTCGACGCCTATAGCATTGAAATGGATGTCAACCGTTCCCTTGATAAAAAGATATGGTTACGGTGTGGGGGCTATATAATCATAGAGTCCACCGAAGCCCTGACGGTTATTGATGTGAATACCGGCCGTTATGTGGGGAAAAATGATCTTGAAGAGACTATTTTTAAGACCAATATGGAAGCAGTGAAAGAAATTGCCTATCAGCTTCGCCTGCGCAATATCGGTGGTATTATTATCATTGATTTTATTGACATGGAAATGGAGTCGCACCGTGAAGAAATGTTCAATGCCCTGAAAGAGGCGGTTAAAAAGGATAAAAACCGGATCAATATTCTAAAAGTATCTGAGTTCGGTCTGGTGCAGATGACCAGGAAACGCACCAGGGAAGATCTTACTCACTTGATGTGCGAACCTTGTTTTTATTGTAATGGGGATGGGATTCTTAAATCATGTCGCACGGTTTGTTATGAAATTTTTCATAAAATAATCCGCCGGGGCAAAAGAATGAAAGGGGCCAATGTAAGCCTCAATGTTCATCCTCAGGTAGCCTCGATGATTTTAAAAGAAGATGCGGTAACCATCCATAACCTGGAAGATGCCATTGGTAAGGGAATCACTATTGTACCTTCCAAAGATCTGCATCTTGAAAAGTATGAAATTTTTTGGGGTGATTAAAGGTAAACATTCACGGGCACCACATCTTCGTGCCAGCACGACTGCCCACATAGCGCACTATAGTGGAAAGTCGTGCTGACACGAATCTGAGGCACCCGTGAATGTTTATAATTTTTTACAGTCAATTTCAGTTAGTTGCCTGCACATGATTAGTTAAAGTTTTGTGTGTTGTTTTTCGTCACTTCCACTTGACAAATGAGCATCTTGTGGTATTAATCACCGTTTACCATTTCTGCCGTTTGCCGATTATGCAAATTGGTGGAAAGAAACTAATAAAGTCTATACAGCATCTTTAGGGATGTGGAGGATTTAGGATGTACGCAATAGTTCGAACCGGCGGCAAACAATATCAGGTAGCTCCTGGTGATAGTCTGCGCGTTGAAAAATTGGCCGGTGAAGTCGGCGACACTGTCGAATTGAACGATGTCCTCCTGGTGGCGGATGGTGAGGATGTTAAAATCGGCCAGCCCGTTGTTGAAGGAGCAAAAGTATCTGCTCGGATCGTTGAGCAGGGCAAGGCCAAGAAAGTGCTCGTCTTTAAAAAGAAAAGGCGGAAAGGCTATAAAGTCAAGCGTGGCCACCGACAGTTATATACAGCTTTGGAAATTAACGAGATTTCCGCATAGAATATTAATTACAGGAAGTCGGCAGTTAGATCGACAGCAAGATGGAAAAGAATAATTTCATCATTCGACTTCTGATGACGAGGTAAATCATGGCTCATAAAAAGGCGGGCGGCAGTTCAAGAAACGGTCGCGATAGTGCAGGTCAGAGGCGTGGAGTGAAACGTTTCGGCGGTCAAATTGTTCGGGCAGGTAATATCCTTGTTCGTCAATTGGGCACAAAAATCCACCCAGGAAAAAATGTTGGATGTGGGCGGGATTATACATTATTTGCCAAAGTTGACGGCGTTGTAGCTTACGAAGAATTTGGTCGCGGTAGAAAACGGGTTAGTGTTTACCCTGCCGAATCAGCTGCATAAGCGTTTACATTTTTGATATTTTGCCGTTTTCCTTAAGGATTCGTGAATCCTTAGGCTTGTTGATCGGTACAATGTCCGTAGATATTGAAAGCCTCCTGTTCATTTAGGAGGCTTTTTTTATTGATACTGCTTCTAAGATTCAAGTTACAATTATTCCTTGAACCCTTGAACCCTTGAACCCTTGAACCCTTGAACCCTTGAACCCTTG
>CAYUCH010000069.1:0-18447 GCA_964443295.1 uncultured Desulfobulbia bacterium
GTTGTTGGTAGCTCGCATTCTGGTAAGGCTGGATCCATGGTCGGCAGAGGATCTTGACATTCTGGAAGCGCCGGGTCCATGGTCGGCAGAGGATCTTGGCATTCTGGTAAGGCTGGATCCATGGTCGGTTGCTGACACTCAGGATCCTCTGGAATTTCAGTAGCCAATGGGCCTACATCAGTAACAACTGTCTGCCTTTCCATTTTTGCCAATGATTTTTGGAGGATGGAACCGAACAAAGGTGATTCTCTGGTCTCCTTTGTGCTGGCGCCATAAACACTCGACACCATGATCAAACAACATGAAACCGCCAAAAACATTGCCAGAGTGAAATTCCTGTTCCGCCTCATTGTCAACCTCCGAAATAAAACACATATAAAGGAAACCGAGAGTACCGCAAAACAAAAAAATATTGTAATTTCAAAAGGATATTTAATTTAGGATGGGATAGTGTTCGTTTTTAAAATTGACCACTAAATAAAAGCGTATCACAGCAGCTCCTGAAACTCCTAACTTTTTTACCTATCTAAGCCATTTTTTTCATCCATCACGGTGATACCAAAATGATTTAAAAAACCGCCTCAATTCAACAATGAAATATTACCTTATTAATCTCCATTCGCAGATCATTAAATGGCTTGTTCCATCATCCTTAATATGTAAAATTCCATCTTATATATCATCTGCTGGGCTGGGCTTGGTTTTATCTGGGTACCTCCCATGGTTGGATTAGCAAAAAGCGAAGAGTCAGCCATAACTCCCACCGCGCCTTTACCAACTTTTTTAACGGCAAAGACGGTTTGTTCCTTTTCAGTTCGCAAATACGCCTTCCCTCCAGAGACAATGCCGCTTTTTTGAACAAAGCCGATTTTATCACCTACCTCATTGACAACAGCCGATTTTCCAATTGTCGCATATTCAATGTTCAGTTGAAATTCCTTGAGCAATTGATTGGCGGTGGAATTTATATTTTGGGGGCCGTCAACCAGCAACAACCGTCCGCCGTTTTTGACAAATAGGCTGACGCTCTCAATCTCGTCTGCGCCAAACGGCTTGGTAGGATTAAAGATTACCGTAAATGTGCCTGCCTGGAGACTATCGACCAGCTTGTCCTGCAACGATGGTACATAATCCATTCTCTGGGTCCAGACAAAAAAAGTATGGATATTTTTGGGATGCTTATCCACAAGTCTCTTATCCGGAAGCGTAAAATCTGAATGTTCGGTCTCAAAATTAATTTTTTTATAGGGCGTATGGGGGATAGGCAGCGGATAGGCCAATGAGGTCAAGTGAGAAAAGAAAGAAATACTCAACGGAACTGCAAGTAGGAGAGCAAAAAAGCAAATGAGCAATTTGGTTGAGCGCTTTTCAGTTGTGGCCTTAAAGCCGCCCAACAAAGCAGCAACACTGATTAAGGCAAAGACCCACGGCAGAAAATGCATTCGATTTGCTCTGTTCAGCCATTCCACAGTGCCTAGGGCAAGTTCCGGTTTACCGGTAATAAACATATAAAAATTTGAAAAGCAGGTGCTGTCGGAAAAAGCCGCAACTCGTCCCTTACCGTATTTCAAGGCCACTGATTGCAGAAAGAGGCCAAATTCATAATCCTGTGAAGGCTTATCTTCAAAAAAAGCCCGACCAGCATAATTAAGCAACCTTGATCGGAGTCCATAGCCGATCATGGCATTTTCAGCGAATAATGGTGCCGAGATGGTATCCGAGGTGGCAAAGAGAAAGGGAGGCATATTCTGGACAATGGGATGGGGAAGGACTTTGGGCCGCTTGTAAAAACTCAATTTGCCGCTGTCCAGATCGTAGGTGCTGTCATAATGGAAAAAAAGACCGAATTTCTTTGCAATGAAGTTCAAATAATAATCCATGCCGAACACATTGGTATGATCACCGATGAGCCAGAGACCGCCACCAGCATCAACGAACTTGACAATGGCATCAATTTCATCTTCGGCAAATGCCTTGGTTGGAGTCTTGATGATCAAAATATCGTATTGGGAGAGCAACTCAGAATCTAACTGTTTTTCAGTATTGTAATCCACCGAGTAGAAATGATTGAAAAACTCGGACATACAATAATAATTATAGGTGGATTGGCTGCCGAACCAGGTAGTATCAAACTTCTTCATGGACCATTCCCAGTCACTGTGCACCTCATCGATAAGAATACGGCCATCTTTGCGGATTCCGGAATCATTGAAACTCCAGATTCCCACAAAACAAAAAATACTCAAAAAAAATAGAGCAAATGACGGCACAGCTTTTTTCCACGAAGGGAGATTCGCCAGGAATCCTGAAGGCATAGACCATGATTGAAGGGGCATATAAAAATACAAGATAATTGCCAAGGGGAGATAACTGAGGATTTGAAAATAAGGCTCCCAGAATATTGAGACATTGTCAACCTGGGCAAAAACAAAAATCATGAACACATATCGTGCCAGCAGGTACCCTAAGCAAATTCCGGTATATTGGGCAATTCGCTTCAACCGGCCATCAAACATACCGATTAAAGCAAGACCCACTGGATACAGTAAAAAGAAAAGGTAGAATCCAAGCTTCTCGAGAGTTCCCGGAAAAGCAGACACCACATTATAGTGAGAAAAATAAAGGACATTTTCACTCATACTGGGATTTAAACCAAGGAGACGTAAAAATGGATATGCCAGGATATTGAGTAATTTGATCTCATGGACACGGGAGGCAATGACATAGAAAAGCGGCATGCACGCACTCTGCACAAGAAGCATAAATCCTGTAAGCATCATGCTTCCTGAAAGTGGTGCGAAGTATTTTCCCGGTCGCAACAGATTAGCCGAAATGCCAGCCAGCGCCAGATACGCCCCGAGATTATAAGGAAAGGGAATGAGAAGACAAATGAAGAGAAGAGGAAGGGCAAGATAATTAATAATCCCGGGAAAAGGTTTGCTTGCAAGCTTTCGCAAGGATATTGCCGCCGCAAGCACACCAGTGGCCAATAGGAATACAAAAGGCGATCGTGTTGATATATCAGCCGGTGTGAATGTTGAAATCAAAAAAAGCCAGCTAGAAGCTGAACAGAGGGTGAGAAGCCAGACAGCTCGCATGCAATACTCCTGTTTATTAAGCAGAATGTTGAAGACTGTAGACTGAAGTTAATAGAATAGTGGAATACCTTCAGTATTCAGCCTTAACACCTCCCGGCTTTGCCGGATTAGATCTTTTTCAGGTAGTCCATCAGAAATTTTAACATCCTGATATTTTGTATATTGTACTTCTTATATGATTCAATATTCTTACTGAAGAAAAAGTACGAATCCCCAACAACCAGAAGGCCGCCTTTGCCCACTGGTTGAAAGAGCATAACAGGGTAATCCCATTTTTCGGCAATGACATGTTTGTCATCCCCTCCACCGGTAACAGGCCATGCTTCAGCAAATTGCATTTTTGATTTACCGATCACCACTGTCGCGGCCCCAAGGGGCACCGCATCAATTGACAGGCCATATTCCTTTAAAAATGACTCCGATGCCTTGGCTTCCTCCCAGCCCACCGACCAGATTACCTTGCCGCCTTTTCGCATAAAATCATCAAGCAATGATTTTTCTTTGGCACAAAATTCTTCAGTGGGAGAGATGACAAAATAATATTCCGTATTCGCCAGGGCTTCCTGGGTAATTTCCGAAAGAAATAAGGGGAATATTTTATTGCGAAAAAGATTCAAAGAAAGGCCCCAGAGACTCTCTTCTGTTGATGATAGCAGGGCAAAACGTCCCAGGTGGGCGTTGTCAAAATAGGCAGGCCGGTAAAAACTTTTGACAAATGCTCCTGGCACTTTTTCTCCACATTTTAAGGGAGACATGACAGAAACAAGTGGAATCAAAACTATTAAAACCAAAGCCAAGGTTACTGTTTGCGGCGAAAAATGTCGTATGAGGAAAAAGCAACCAGCCAAAAGAAAAAGCCCGGCAAGGACGACTTGAAGTAGGGGATAGTATCGCGCACCATCCGCTGACATAAGCCAATTGATGATATCATCCATGAACGTATAGGTCAACGGCAGAATACCGTTTTGAAAAGGCGAGGTATCACCAAACACCAGTATCCGACCTTTGCCATAGGTGGCTTCCGCCACCAGCACGACATCACCAAGTTGTTCACTGGAAGATCTTTTATAATCACCCAGGAAGGCCCGTTTCGTATTCTTATAATTCCCAATATCAGCCCAACCCTGTTTACCGACAATTACCGGAGCGGCAGGTGGTGACACCTCAAGAGATGCACCGACCCAGACACCACTCTGATAATCTTCATCCAGATTTTTCACAATGGGATGGGGCCGCTTTTCAAGGCCATTCACCCAGCCAGTGTTTTTGGGCAAGGCAGTATCAAATTTAAGACGGATATTAAAAGGTTCAATCACATCATTAATGGGTCCCATGATACCACTGACATCAGTATGATCACCGGCCACCAGAAGAGAGCCGCCTGCCTCGATAAAAGCATATAAGAGTTCTTTTTCTGTGTTGGTTAATTTCTTACCGGGATTAAAAAGTGCTACCATGGAGGCCTTCTGAAGGATCTCTGCACTGAGCTCTTTTTTATGTACCTTTGTTTTATATCCCCGCATCTGGAAATATTGCGGCAGCAAGCCAAACATGCCGGCACTGTGTTGACCATATTTCTTGCCATAAACGGGAACGGACCAATTCGTTCCCTTATCCAGGAAGACAATACCACCTTTGCTTTCTGTACCGTTTTTACTGAAGGTCAAGGCTGTCATTCCCAGCACCACGAAAATTATGGGCAAGGCTTGGCGTTTCATGGAAAAGGCTGGATAGACGTGTGATTCCTCTGCCCATTTCATGGTGCGACATAAAGGAATGAGAAGGAGCAAAGAGCAAAGCAGGAGAAAAACCTGCAAATCAAAAGGGTCCGGTTTTAGGGCATGATTAAAAACCTGGACCAGCTGCACCAGTTTCTCTTGCAGACAAAGCCAGATTACGTTGGCCAATATGGGCGACACAACTGCCACGCCGGCAAACCAAATCTTTCTTTTCCAAAGAATCAAGCCTAAGCAATAGGATAAGACGCTTATAGTTACAGGAAAGCCTGCCGCAGAATGCCCCAGAGTCATTTCATTGCCGGCCGTTAAAGTTACGGAAGAGGAATACAACAGAGCTGCCTTTTGAAAAAAAGACCAGACATATGGACTATATCGATATAACGAAAAGAAAATCGCATAGAAAAATAAGGGAAACAAATACGACGTCAATTCCTTTCTTAAGTGACCATCTGTATTCTTAGACCTATGCAGGAGCAGAAACACTGATCCACACATCCCCAGGAGAAATAGATTTTCGGAGAGTAAAAAGATAAGCAGAATGGGAATTATTAAAACAGTAAACACGTGGCCGTACCTTTTCCACGGCCGAACAGGGAAATAGTGAACTCCCCAAAGAATAAAAAAAACAAGACCACTTAAACGACTCAATTCAGGCATTAAGCCAGGTATATTTCCAGCGCAAAAATTCAATGCCGTTAAAAATAAAGCTGCTCTGATAAATTGCTTCAAGGTATCGGCCTTTCTTTTGAGAAATTAAGAGGGCTTCAATTGGAGTAAAATACTATCGTCCTATCCTGTCATCGGTCTTCATCCTCAGATCACTCAAGACCCTACTCTCCGTCACCACGACATCCAGCAATTGATCGTGTGGAGCCAAAGGAATGGACGCAACAACTTGAAGGTCAAATGCCAAGCCAATTCGTTTGGCCTGGGGTGCGGCGTTGACTAAAAAACGATCATAATAACCACCACCATAGCCCATACGCCCTCCCCTCGCATCAAAGGCACTGCCTGGTAAAACGATTAAATCCAAACTTCCCGGATTGACACGTTCACATTGGTCGACAATGGGCTCGGGAATACCGAACGCGCCAGGGGCAAGATCCTTTGCACGATCAGTAATTCGATAGGGAATAAGTTGTGACTTGGGCGCAACAAGAGGAACTGCTACTTCTTTGCCTTCCATCAAACATCTTTTAATTAATGAAGAAGTTTCAACTTCACTACGAAAATTAACGTAAAGAAAAACTCTTTTTGCTGATTGAAAATCAGGGAGCTGCCATAAGTTTTTACTGGCAAGAATACTCAAATGCTGTCTCTCGGCAGGAGGGATTTCATCCCGTGCTTTGAGAACATTTTTGCGTAAACCATTCCTTTCTTTTTGATCGTCAGACACGTTATCACCCTGATTTTCAAAAGTTATTGCACCATATTATCCGGATAGCATACCAGGCTCTTTTTTAAATAATCAACTGTTGATATGCTCACGAACATTAAAATGTTTCAAATGCCAACTCACACTCGACACTAATACGGCATGACACGCGTCCATCTCACAGCCGATAGAAATAATCCGTTAACCTGCGAGACCAATGATTATTTATTCTGCACAGATACGTACTCATTGTTGATCAATTCCATCCTTGACCGGTAATGCAGGTCACAGTACCTTATCTTTAACAATTTCGAGGAAACAATAATGCAACCAATCACCATAACAATACAGCATAAAAACCGACATAATGCCGGTTGCATGGTCTGTGGCAGTGAACTCATATATTTTTCTGAAGACAAAGACAGTAATTGCTATTTCTGTGGGCGAACTAAAAAAGCCAGAGCATTCTGTAAATCAGAGCACTTCGTCTGTGATGATTGTCATCTTGAAGAAGGACTTGCCGCTATCCAATACATCTGCACAGAAACAAAAGAGCAGGACATGCTGGAATTACTGCATATTATCCGCAATCATCCTGCCATCCCTATGCATGGTCCAGAACACCATGCCATGATACCCGGGATACTGCTCGCAACCTATGGTAATCGAGGTGGTGAAATAAGCCGGGAAACCATTCTCAAAGGGATCGAAAGAGGGAGTAAAGTTCCTGGAGGTGCCTGCGGTTTTTGGGGTAATTGTGGAGCTGCAACCGGAGTTGGCATTGGCTTTGCCACTCTTCTCAATAGCTCCCCTCTCACTCCTGAACCACGGCAACTTTCGCAAATGGCAACTGCCAGGGTGCTTGCGGCGATAGCAGAGAAAACAGCAGGCCGTTGTTGTCAAAGAGAAACAGTCACTGCCCTAAAAGAAGCTGCGAAAGTATCAAAAGAAATACTCTCCACACCATTACTTGCTGAGAAACAGATAGTCTGCACGCAATTTAAAAAAAACAAAGAATGTATTGGAAAAACCTGCGACCTCTGGCCAGGGGAAAATAATACTAGACCTTAAAATAGCAACACTTAAACCATCAACAGTCCATGCCTGAACTCCCGGAAGTAGAAGTAGTCACCCAAGGTTTATCCCCATTAATTATGGGCAAAACTTTTGTACATCTCACCACCAGTGGTCAGGCTCTCCGCCTTCCTATACCCACGGCTCAACTCCATGAGCATATTCTCCAACATAAAGTTGTTAAGGTGTATCGACGGGCAAAATACGTGGTTATTGGGATGGACAACGGCGCCTTGCTTATCTTTCATCTTGGCATGACCGGAAGAATAGCCCTCTTTCACAAAAAAGAAGAAAGCAAGCGCCATGATCACGTACGAATCAGATTTGATAACAAACAAGAACTGAGATTGAACGACACCCGACGCTTCGGTTCTGTTCAGGTATATTCCAGTGAAGAGCTCAAACATCATCCCCCGTTTTTAAACCTGGGGCCTGAGCCCTTTGATCGAAAATATAACAGTGAGTACCTGATAAAAATGGCGGGCAACAGAAAGCAACCAGTGAAAAATTTTATAATGGACAACAGGATCGTTGTGGGTATTGGCAATATTTACGCCAGTGAAACGCTCTATGCGGCAAAGATATCACCCCAGACCCCTATTGGCACAATAAAGCTTGATAAATGGGAAAAAATCGTCAGAGAATCTCGCAAAGTTCTTAAGAAGGCCATCAAATGTGGCGGCACGACCATTGCTGATTTTGTCAACACCAAGGGAGAAGCAGGTTATTTTCAAGTTGAATTAAATGTTTACGGACGTGAAAACCAATCCTGTCCACAATGCAAAACCCCAATCGAACGTATGGTCATGGCAGGTCGAGCCACTTTCTTTTGTCCTGCCTGTCAGAAGTAAAAAATCCTTTACATTATCGACTTAAAAAACTCATGTGATTTCCCCGAACTGGGAAACGACTGTTTCATCAACCACACCCATTCGGTCCATAGGTACCAGCGCCGGTGGCATAAAGGTAATCATGTATCTTCAGTTGGTCATAAAGATGTAAATTTTCCCAGGAACCATCCCGAGCACATTGAGGATATCTTTTAAAAAACACCCTGTCCCAGGCCTTCGGCGTCTTTGATTCATTGTACAGAAAACTGACCTGATCATTTTTCCTGTTATGACATGCTTTACAATTGTCTTTAAATAACCTGTATCCTTGCTGAACATTGTCAGCTGTAATTGTCCTGCACGTATCAGTTACGGCATCATGGCGTTTTCCGGGTGTCGCACTTGCCATGGAAAATGCCAAAACAGCAACAAACAAAACTGCACCGGTCACAAAGACTTTATCTTTTTGTCCCATTTTCTCTTTCATCAAGGAGTATTAGTATATCGTAGGTTACCATCTACCTTATGGTCGGGCATTCGTATGCCTTCCATTCATCCTTAGGATCCTCAAGTCCCCAGGCTGTAGTAAAAAGGTAATCCCGCAGGTTCCATATTTCTAGTTCTGTTAAGGAATCCCAAGTACCATCTTTAGCACATGCAACTCTTTTTTTGTCGAACAGCCTATCCCAGCCTTTCCTGCTTTTTGACTCCATAGTAAGGAAAGGCCCCACGGAATCTTCACTTCGGTTATGACAACTTTTACAGAATTTATGAAAAGCCTCATATCCGCTTTGGTGATTGTCTGCCCTGTGGATCACAAACATAGAACGGCCGGACGGATAGCACGTCCGCTCTTCAGATGTGTGGATTAATGGGCCGGTTTCAACCGGTTTAGTCGTGCAGGAAGCTATAGAACTCAGGAGTAAAACTACTAAGAATAAATACCATTTTCTATACATGGTGATCTCCTTCTACTTACTGTGGTGAACACGATTCAGCCATAACGGTGATGCCGGAACCAGCATCCTTTGTGACTAGACCATCTACCAACACAGAATAAACATGATGAGAAATAACTTTTGGGTCATTATGACTATCTTGAAAACCAGGCAAAAAGGAACGAATTGGAGTAGTTTGAAAATGATAGACTACCAGAGCAAGAATGGACACTGTCATGAGGTGTGGATCTCTATCAGATTTAAGTGATCGGCATAGCTCCGTCATCTTCTGAAACAATTCTCCAAACACTTGCACTGCAAGAAGCTGCAGGCGTTTTTCATTGCCATCCATGATTTCCCTTTCCACTAATTGAGCAAAGTTTTGGTCACCATGCACAACAATACAGAGACGATCAATAAGCCTTTGCAGGCGTTCTTCTGAAGCAAATTGCATCGAAAAGGGCTCAAGCAAATAATCTGCATGCCTGCTGAATGCCATCGCCAGGGTTTCGATATAAAGGGTTTCTTTATCCGGGAAGTGATGATAGAGAGAAGCTGCCTTGATCCCCACAACCTGAGCTATCTGCCGCATACTGACCCCAGCATATCCAGCACCGGCAAAGAGAGGAATAGTTTTAGTTAATATTTCTACCTTGGTATTTGATTTTACTATTCCCATTTATTTTCAAGCCACTTTGAATTACTCAAGGAAATTATACAAAAACACCCTAAACTCACACCAACTAACAAACGTTAGATAGTTAAGAAATTACTTAAAAAGTATCAAATCGTCAAGCAGAAAAACCTCCATGGAAAATTACCAGCGAAAAGTGTAGGATAATATGTGATAATAAATCAGCCAATGAGGGTCCGTACACCATGCGAGAATTCATCAAATTCCCGGCTGCTCCTGAAAAGCCACCTAATAAAAAAGATGTTGATGGCATTGAAATGCCTTCTGACTTACTGGAAGAATTTGGTTTGACCGTCTGGGAGGCGGACCTGGACACAGAGATGGTTGATGCTGATGAGCGAAGGAAATATCCCCGCATGAATCGCGGCAATATTCTTGACGAAGATGTACTCATATACTGTAACAACATTACTAATGGTGTATTCAGCCGAGACCTGCTTCTGGATATAAGTGTAGGCGGCCTGCTTCTCATCTCAGACAATCATAAAGAAATAAATGATCAACTGACCCTTGAGTTCCTGATTAAAACCCAGCGGTTTAAACTAAAAGGTGTTGTCAGAAGGGCTAAGGAAAGAAAACACGGCATACAATTTATCGATCCGCTAAGAGAATCCACAGACTTCATTGAACACCTATATGGCTCCTCGGTTCTCAATAAATCACGGCACAGAGAACATAAACTAGGCGACTAACCTCCGCTCAACCCACCTCAAACAATAATGTCCACATGTACATCGCTATTTGCCCTTGACATTTTCAAACGATCGTTTTAATTGTGTGTTTTAAATTTCTGTTTGAAAAGAGTAGATAATGACCAAAAATACTAAAGACACAAAAGAGCGCATCCTCGATGCAGCGGAAGATCTCTTTGCCCACAAAGGATTTGCCGGTACTTCCCTTCGTTCACTTACCAAGGCAGCCCACGTCAACTTGGCAGCAGTGAACTATCATTTTGGTTCAAAAGAAGCACTCATCGAAAAAGTTATTAAGCGCCGACTCCTTCCTCTGAATAAATTGCGTATGGAAAAAATTGAAGAGGAAAGAGAGGCAGCACGGCAAGAAAACCGGCCTCCGGACGTTGCTGCTGCCCTACGCGCCTTTGTTGAACCAACCATATCTTTTTCCCGTTCTGCCCCAGGACGAAATTTCACCACCATGGTCGGTCGTGCTTTAACAGAGTCCGATGAAACACCGCGTCAAGTGTTTCTAGAAAACATACGCCCACTCTTTCACCTTCTCTTTTCCACTATCTGTGAGGCTCGCCCTGACATTCCAGCTGCGACAATTTTCTGGAGGATCCATTTTTTCATCGGCTCCATGGTTCATACCATGAATATGCATAATAAAAAGCTCCACCTTCCAGAGGGCATTGAACTGGAGCTTGAGGGAGATTCACTCACCAATATGCTCATTTCATATGCGACAGAAGGAATGTTGGCCCCCGAATGAAACTACACACAGCATTACGTTATATAAGCTTTGTTGCTTTTCTTCTTTTCAACATTACGGGTTGCAGTCTGCACCAAGTAGACACCCCAAACCCTGGTGAGTTGCCGGATACCTACAACCAGTTAAAAGGTAAGCAATCACAAAATGAGTTCATCGACAAATGGTGGGAGCATTTTAAAGATCCCCAACTCACGGATATAATTGAAACAGCCTTGGCCAATAATTTGGATATCGTCCAAGCTGTAGCACGATTTCAACAGTCTCAATCTATGTTTTATGCCACCAACGCGGGCAATAAACCTTTTCTTAACTTCGAAGGGCAAGTAAGCCGCGATAGCCAACCAGGTATGAACGGCACCACGACCTCTAATAATTACCGATTATCTCTGGCAGCTGGGTATGAAATTGATCTCTGGCAAAAAACTCAATCCCTTGCTGATGCCGCCTGGGCAGAAACCCTTGCCTCAAAGGAAGCGGTCAAATCGATATTTATCAGCATATCTGCCAGTGTAGGCGATCTGTATTTTCTGACCAGAAGCCTTGAAGAACAATTACTAATTAAACAAAACACCATTTCTTCTTTAACGAATACAGAACAACTTATTCTGAACCGTTACAATAACGGATTAGCAACAAGCCAAGAGCTCTACAAGGCCAGCGCCAACCTAGCTTCCGCTAAGATGAAAAAATCTGAAGTTAAAGCTAATTTGGCCACAACAAAGCACAGCTTAGCAGTCTTACTAGGCTATTTCCCAAACCAGTCATATAAAGAGACAATGATTGTACCGATGGTAATACCAAAGGCTTT
Organism: uncultured Desulfobulbia bacterium; assembly: GCA_964443295.1. Taxonomy (GTDB): domain Bacteria; phylum Desulfobacterota; class Desulfobulbia; order Desulfobulbales; family CG2-30-60-27; genus CAYUCH01. The sequence goes on from CAYUCH010000069.1 coordinate 12,006, forward strand.
TCCATCGGGCCTTCCTTCAGACCTTTTGACGAAACGGCCTGATATTCAAGCCGCCAAGCAAGCAGTTATTGCCAAGGACAAATCACTAGGTGTTGCCATTGCTAATCGTTTCCCTTCTGTCAACCTCCTGGCAAGCTACGGCCAAACCAACAATCCGATTACTGATACCTTTTGGAGTCTGTTTGCTGGCCTCACCAAACCTCTCATCGATGGTGGAACTCGCCGAGCTGAAGTTGATCGAAGTAAAGCAACATTAAAAGAAGCTTTAGCACATTACCAACAGACAGTGCTCCAAGCAGTCCGGGAAGTGGAAGACAGCCTGGTGGAAAACCGAGCGGCTGAAAAAAAACGTCAGCTTGCCCAAAAGCAGCATGACCTGGCAACTTCCACCCTCCATGTCACCAAGGCACAATACCAAAACGGCATTGCTGATTTTCTGGCTGTATTGACCGCCGAAAGAAACCTCTTAGAAAGTGAAGCTCTGCTCTCTGAAACCAGCCGACAACTCATATCTCATCGTATCAGCCTTGCCCGAGCATTGGGTGGTAGCTGGACAGAAGATTATGTGCAAAACACTACGGAATGATTCCATGGCCAATCAAAAAACTCTCATAAAATTCATCCTTCCCATTATTATCCTTATAATCGGCTTAATTGTCATGAAGGGTCTTATTTCACAACATGAGGCGCCGGAAAAAACCAAACGCGTAAATCCTGGCGCCTTGGTGCAACTTCTTGATGTAAAAAGAACCAGCAGGCATGTTGAAGTAGTTGGAACAGGCACTGTTCTGGCCACTGAAGAAGTATCTGTCGCTCTCCAGGTCAGCGGTAGAGTTACTGAAATGGCTCCGAACTTTGCAACGGGAGGTTTTTTCAAGGCCGGCGAACTGATGTTTGCCGTTGATACGGCAGATTATAAATTTGCTTTACAACAAGCAAAAGCAACTCTTGCCAAAGCTAAAAGTGGTCTGCTTGTTGCTGAAAGTAAAGCCAAAATTGCCCGACAAGAATGGCAGAGACTTCATCCGGATAGCAAAGAACAACCTAATCCATTAGTGATTCATGAACCTCAACTCCAGGAAGCCAAAGCCAACCTCATCGCTGCCAAATCCAGTCTGAAACAAGCTCGACTCAATCTCACCCGTACAAGAATGACCGCCCCGTTTAACTGCCGAATCAGGTCCGAACATATCGGCCCCGGCCAATTCATCAGAAGTGGTGAAATCGTTGCGGTTATTAGCAGCATTGACGAAGTAGAAATAACGGTGCCCCTGTCTCTGCAAGAACTTAATTGGCTTGCCATCCCCACCCAACCGAGTGGTAAAGCAGGATCACCTGCCAACGTTCTACTGACTAGTGGAACAACTACCCATGAGTGGCAGGGAGAAATTGTACGCTCCCTTGGTGAGGCAGATCCAAAAGACCGAATGGTTCCAGTTATTGTTCGGGTAAAAAATCCATACGAATCATTATTAAGCAAAGTTAATTCAAAGCCTGATCTCATTCCTGGATCATATGTAGACGTTGTAATCCGTGGAACAGAACTTACGAATATTGTTATTTTGCCCATCACAGCTCAGCGAGATAACTCCACGGTCTGGATCATGGACCACGATAAAAAATTACGTATTAGAAAAGTTCAAACAATCCGCCAGACAGAAGATTCATTCTGGGTCTCAAATGGCTTAGAAAATGGTGCGCAGGTTATCGTCACCACTTTATCCGGTGGCTCCGACGGCATGTTGTTGCGCCCTATGCAACAGGAGGAAAGCGGTGAATAATGCCATCAAATGGATGGCCGGCAATCATGTGGCCGCCAATCTCCTCATGCTTCTCTTCATTGTCGGTGGCCTTGTCATGGGTTTTTCCGTCAAACAAGAAGTATTTCCAGAAGTCGACCTGGAAAAAGTACAAATCAGTGTTGCATACCCAGGTGCAGGCCCCGATGAAGTTGAGGAAGGAATTATCCTTCCTTTAGAAGAAGCCATCAGTGGTATCGACAACCTGACAGAGCTTAATGCCAGAGCATCGGAGGGCGTTGGTTCAGTTACTGCGGTAATGCAAACGGGGGCTGACGACGATCAATTTCTTCAGGATATAAAAAGTGAGGTTGACCGGATCACCACTTTCCCTTTGGAAGCTGAAGAACCGATAATCAATAAAATGATCCGCCGTCGCGAAGTGACCTCTCTGGTTGTATACGGCGATGTTCCAGAGCGTGCCCTATATGAACAGGCAGAGGACCTACGGGATGAATTACTGGATAAAAAAGAAATAACCCAGGCCGAACTTTCGGGGTCAGGCCCTATGAAATTTCCGTTGAAATTTCAGAAGAGAACCTTCGACGCTACAACCTGACTCTCACTGAAGTGGCCAATCGCATTAGGGCTGCCTCCCTTGATTTACCGGGAGGATCGGTAAAGGCCCAAGCTGGAGAAATACTTTTACGCACTAAAGGCCGGCGGTATAAGGGGCATGAATATGGTGACATTGCCATCATCTCCTCCCCAGACGGCGGCGCACTTTTGCTCAAAGACCTTGCTAAAATCAAAGATGAATTTGCAGAAACAGACCAGTTTGCTCGATTCAATGGTCAACCCGCTGCCATGGTGCGGGTATATCGGGTGGGTGATCAAAAGCCCACGGAAATCTCAGACCTTGTCCATGATTTTGCCGAAGCAAAACAGATCTCCCTGCCCGAATCCCTGAACCTGGAAGTCTGGAATGATACCAGTGAAATCCTGGAAAGCCGCATGAACCTGCTTTTGAAAAACGCCGGTCTTGGACTCATCCTGGTCTTTCTCACTTTAGGTTTTTTCCTCCAGGTTCGTTTGGCGCTCTGGGTCATGCTGGGCATCCCCATATCATTTTTCGGGGCCATACTCTTTATGCCCGCTCTGGATGTATCAATCAATATGATATCGCTTTTCGCTTTTATCATGGCTTTAGGTATTGTTGTTGACGATGCCATTGTCATTGGTGAAAATATCTTCGAGCATAGACAAAAAAATAAATCCCACCTGCAAGCAGCAATTGACGGTGCGAGAGAAGTGGGCATTCCTGTAACCTTTTCCATTCTCACTTCAGTGGCAGCCTTTGTTCCTTTATTATCAGTCACCGGTTCCATGGGAAAATTCATTCGGGTTATTCCCATGGTGGTCATCTCTATCCTCTTGGTCTCCCTGGTTGAGTCTCTTTTTGTCCTGCCGGCCCACTTAAGTTTTGGGAATAGCAACGGGCCCAAAAAAGATGGGTGGATCGCTCAAAAACGTCAGGCTTTCGTTACACTTCTCGAAAGTATAGTCAATGGACCATACCGCCGTTTCCTCACTTTACTGCTTGAATATCGCTATGCATCCCTGGCTCTTGCCATTGCCATCATGTTGCTCAGCGCAGGACTTTTAAAAGGAGGAATTATTAAATTTCGTTTTATGCCTGAGGTGGAGGGAGATAAAATCACCGCCAACCTCACCATGCCCCTTGGTACTCCGGTGGAAGAGACTGCCCGCATTTCCGATTATATGGTTCGAAAAGCCCAGGAAGTTGTAGCCGAGTATGATAAAGAACGAGGCTCGGAGGAATCAAGTCTGCGCCAGGTTTTTTCTTTGGTCGGCGGAACCATGACCCTGGGTGGTCCCCATGCCGGATCTGGCGGAAGCGGCGCGCATCTCTCATCGGTATCCATCATTCTCATGCCCAGTGAAGTCCGGAATTATCCTGCTTCCGATATCACCAAACGCTGGCGAAAGGAAGTTGGAGAAATTCCCGGTGTCGAATCACTCACCTTCAGATCCAACCTCATGCGCCTGGGAGCCAATATCGATGTGGCACTGGCCCATGATGATTTTCCAGTCTTGGTAGAAACAAGTGCCCGGCTCAAAGAAACTCTCAGCCAATATCCGGGAGTCACAGATATTGCCGACACGTACCCCCTTGGTAAAAAAGAGTTGAAGTTACGTCTCAAACCAGCTGCCCGATCCTTGGGAATTACAGAATCTGAGCTTGGCAGACAAATCCGCGGGGCATTTTACGGTGCCGAAGCACTTCGATTACAAAGGGGGCGAAACGAAGTTAAAGTAATGGTTCGTTTTCCCAAAGAAGAACGCCGCCACCTCCTTGACTTTATGTCCATGCGAATCCGCACTCCTGATGGCGGCGCCATACCACTTGACCAGGCTGCATACATAGAACAAGGCAGGGGATTTTCTGAGATAAACCGAACGGACCGCAAGCGGGTCATTAATGTATCAGCGGCGGTGGATAACACCAAAGCTAATGCTGAAGAAATCATAGCCAATTTAACATCCACCAGCCTCCAGGATCTCATGACTGATTATCCCGGACTTTCGTTTGATCTGGAAGGCGAAGAAAAAGAACGAAAAGATTCACTTGGTAGTATGGGACGAGGATTCCTCTTAGCTCTGCTGGTGATGTACGCTTTACTGGCAATCCCCTTTCACAGTTATACCCAGCCCTTTCTCATTATGGCTGCCATTCCCTTTGGCGCCGCAGGTGCTTTAGCGGGCCACCTCATAATGGGTTACAATCTCTCAATACTGAGTTTATTCGGCATGGTGGCACTTTCTGGAGTTGTGGTCAACGACTCCCTCTTACTTATCGACCAGACCAACCGTAACCGGAAGGCTGGTATGAAACCATTTGAAGCTATGCTGGCTGGAGGTGTCCGCCGGTTTCGGCCAATATTGCTCACCTCCCTCACCACATTCTTCGGTCTTAGCCCGATGATCCTTGAGACAAGCGTTCAGGCACGTTTCCTTATTCCCATGGCAATAAGCCTGGGATTTGGCATCATATTCGCCACCGGAATTACTCTGCTTTTGATCCCGACACTCTATATGATACTGGAGGATATTAAGGGGATATTCAGAGTGAAGAGTGAATAAATATTTATAGAGGAATGGCTGTCTCCGGCTATAAACATCAAGACAAAAAAAGGCCGGCAGTTCAAAACTGCCGGCCTTTTTATTGTTAAGCATCATCGCCTCTTGTTCATTGTCTCCGGCAGAAACATGCCGAGACTAAACAATGACACGGTGATAGTAGTTTATAACAGTACTCTATTCATCCTTAACGCATTGAACCAGTAGATTCGTACTCTGCTCCAGGAAAGGACTGGAACCATTGGTTTGAGAGTCGTACGCGGTTCCAAATTCAGCCGCATCCTGCTCATACCAGTAGAACGAACCCATGTTCCCATGTTCTGCAATATAAGAATGCTCGACGAGGGTTCCTCCTTGGAAATCACTCAGGGTTGGGAGTTCTCCTCCCTTCCAGGTGCAGAACTGCGCGGTGTTTTCCCGGTTCATCTTGCAGATTCCCTCAGAGTCACCAAGGCCTGTTTTAAACCACTCACCCTCATAGTTTGACGTACAGGAATCCTGGCTGATTATTTGACCGGCTTCGGTGAGCCAGCCGTTTGCATCCCAGTCGCCAGTAGGCTCAGGTTCCGGCTCTGGCTCAGGTTCTGGCTCTGGCTCTGGCTCTGGGATGTCAGTCAGGTCACGATCTATACAGCGAACCCCGGCAATCACGTCACCAGCCACATATAAATTTTCCACATGACTCTGCATATCAAAGGCATGAGCAATATCCGTATCATTCACATTATTCATTTCGATGCTCCAAAAATCTCTCCCATAGAACTCAGAATAGGTTTCCTCCGGTCCTAGTGTTGTCGCTATATTGCGCAACTCTTCGATAGTCGGTAATCGTCCACCTATTAGGGTGCAGTAGGCATCAGCATCATACCAGGAGAACAGACAGGTATTTGAGCCATCAGAGTCCGACCAGTCTGGCGGGGTATGCTCGTGGTTTGGTACCCCACCGTAGTCACTGCACTGATTCGGATTGGTATTAGCGGTAATAAAGCCCGTTAGCCAAGAGTCCAAATAATAGCTGGCATCTTCAACACTACTGGTCACACAACGAGTAGCAATCGTATTAGCCCATTGTTCAGGGGACATTTGCACCCCTTCTTCGAGGTTAAGCACATAGCGGTGCGGTGTCTCAGGATAATCCTCATTAACGGCTTCATCTGCTGACCAATATATTGCGTGGTTAAAGCCGTCCACATTTTCATTCTGAGCATTCTCATATATATAGATTAGCTCACGAATGGTTGGCAGCCGTGCAGATTGGTTTTGACAAAAATCACTGGCTTCCTGCCAGGTCATGGGGCAAAAATTATTCTGTTCATTATATGCGTTTGCCTGATGGGCATAATCAATACAGCTTTCAGCAGAGATGTAGTCATCCAACCAGAATACTGAACCATATATCTCATCAAAAACATCCTCTTGGCCATCAGGGTATAGGGAATCAGTATCTTCCACCGGATACAGATAACCCTCATCATCATCAGGTACTAATGCGTATTCCACTGATCTCGGCCACCTATTCCACGCGAAGCCGGCCACCCATT
>CAYUCH010000070.1:0-18256 GCA_964443295.1 uncultured Desulfobulbia bacterium
GACTATACCGGGGCCACCGCCAAATGAAATGTGCGAAAGATTGTTGACACTATCTAGCCTCATGTGTTCAGGTGAGTACTCCAACTGCGGCACCATTTGAAAAACAAGCGGTTCGGGAAATTTTCCATTCTCTGATGAAAATTGCCAAAGAACAACACAACATTGCCCCCATTGAAAACCTGAAAGATCCAGTCAGGATAGATAAATATGTCCTCTCTTTTGATTCCTCAGCACTTTTTCATGAGAACCTTGAAGAAGCATTTTTACAGAACGGGTACAGTTACACTGAAACTTTGAAGCAGGTTGCCGATACTGGCCTCACTGTTTTAACAGATTATGATGGCGGGGCAGGGATGAGTATTCTCTTGGCCATGCCAGCCAAGGGCATTAAAACGAAAGATTGGACGACTCTTTTCCAAGAAGATGACTTAAAGAATTTTCAAGTTCTAATGGAAATGTATGACAATTATCTCTGTTGTCCTTTGCTGGAGGATTTTTAGTACACTCTGCACTCTACACTTTGCACTCTTAATTCTTCAGTCTTCAGTCTTCAGTCTTAATTACTTCAATTTTCAGGTTTCCAATGAGCGAGGCAATGCGGATCATCTCTTCGTTGCCACCTTCCACAAATTTGATGTGTGTGACATCGGCAGGAATTTGGTTCCGGGTTGTATCAATGCTAATCCATCGGTCATCTATACACACTTCATTCCAGGCATGATAGTAAAAGGCCTCTTGCTGCAAGGTGACACCGGCCACAATCTTTGTGGGAATACCTTGAGATCGTGCCAGAGCTGCAAACAACGAGGCATGCTCATTGCAATCTCCACGTTTGTTGCGCAGGGTAGTCAAGGCATCTGGTAAACCAATAACCGGTCGTTTCTCAAGATTTTCATATACCCATTGGGCCATGTTTTTTACTTTTTCATGGTCAGAATGAGTATTTTCAATGAGAGTTGCGGCAAGTGCTGTGATCTCGTGATGATCTGCCTGGATAAAGAGGTCTGAAGCAATGAGCTCATCATGTCCTTTACAGGTTTTTCCTTGGCTGAAAATAGGCTTTTCTAATGAAATGGTTACAACATAATCCTGCCATTGTTGGCGTTGATCGTCTATGCGTAGATCATCATTCATCTCAATTTGATAGGTCGCTAATGTTCTATCTTGAAGTCCTGAAATGGGGCCAGTGGGCACTATGGAAACAGCGCCAAGGATTTCATCACCTTTACCAACTACTGCTGTGGCTATGAACTCAGGTTCTGCAAGAAACACGAAACCAGCCGGCGATTCTTCCTTTATTACTTTGCCTTGATCATCCAACCATAAATTTATTCGTACACCGGAAAATGTCTCGACAAAATGATGCAAGTTTTGGATACGGTTCCTGATGAGTAACTTTTCTTGCCCCTTATATTCAATGATTGACTCTTTGCCGGCCATGGAAACTGGATCAAAAAAGGGAACTTTGAACTTTTTGCCTGGTGTTAAATCATCGTGTAGAAGATATGATCTGTGCTGGGTAGCAATGAAGGGTGGATTTTTCAGGGTTATTGTTTCTGTTAGTTTCTCCTTGCCAGTGTCCATTGTGAAAAGGACTTTTTTACCCTTCACTTCACCCTGGGCATCCATAACATAAAATGGTGAATCAAGGTGAAAAGTGAAGTCTTTGAGTAAAAGATTATCAGCCAGTGTGGCCTGTAATGTCAGATTTACGGGATGATTTTTACCTAAAATGTTGAGCTTTAGATACCCTTCTTGACTGAGCTGCAAGGTTTGGTTCTCGGTAGCTTGCAGCCGCTGCTTTACATAGCCGATACGTTGGCTGTTAAAATACACCCCAACATATGATTCTTCTTTGCTTTTTTGGAGAATTGCAGCGTCTTTGATCTCAAGACGTGAAACAAGATGATCCCTTGATAAAAGAAGACCAAGCATAACACCCCAGGAGATTATGAGAATAGTTTTCCAAATCCTGGAGAATGTTATTTTTTTATTCATTAATATGGCAAATCTTTAGATATTAAGAGTTGATTGTTAATAACTTGTAGAGAAGAAGGGCCAGGTAAATAATCAATGTTCAACTGTGAATAGTTAACTATAAATTATCCTTTCCCTTGACTCCTTGACCCCTTGACTCCTTGCCCCCTTAACCCTTTTTTACCCTACAATCCACAAGGCAACTTGATCAGCCATGTGGATAATTTTGTCTGTGACTCCACCGAAAAAGCCTTTGTCAACATCGCCTGGACGTCGTCCCATGACAATGGTACCAAATTCATCCATCAGGGCCTGCCGCATTATTTGACGGCTTGGATAGAGGCCAATGGTGGCACAGATGTGATGGATTCTCTCGTTGGGAAATCCATTGTCGACCAGCATTTTTGTGGGAACATCATAGAGGCATTGGGGATTGGAAAGATTTGAGTCACACCACGTTTTTCCCCAATCGGCATAATCGAGATGATCCGGTGGAACATCCGGTCTATCACCAAACAGAGCCGGTGAATTAAAAAAGGTGATTTCGGCATTGGGGTTATCTTTTACAACAAAAGAAAGATGGTCAACAGCTTTCAAGGCATGCTCGGTGCCATCAATGGGGACAAGGAATTTCGTGGAGTCCACAAGTCCATCAATGAGCCATATGGGAACATCATGGCATTTATCCAATACAGTCTTGGAAACACTCCCCATGACCATTTCCTGGATCCGCCCTAATCCACGGCGTCCGATAAGAAGAGCATCGTAGAGACCTTTTCGCGCTTCATGAAGTAAATCCTCTGCGATATTGTGACGCAACATTTTAATATTAAAGACAACTTGCTCATCACGAAGACCATGGCGAATCAATATCCCTTTGGCCTGATCCATGCATTGTTCAGCCTTGGTGTAGAGTGTACTTGATGAGCGGTCTAATGAGGATTTAATATTCTTTTCATCCACCCAGGCTCTTTGTGTGTCGTGCACTTTATGGGTGACAAATGAAATGAGATGAATAGTAATGGTAGGGTCATTGGCAAAGAGTTTTGCAAGATAATGAAGGCTGTTGGAACTGTAAACCGATCCATCTACTGCAACGAGGATTTGTTTCTTCCCTATCTTCGTTTCAATCTCTGTTGTCTGAGAATTTGAAATGTCTTCCATTGGTGTAACCTGTTAATTGAGTGCATTATGGTTATTCCAGAGCATCAGGGCTTGTCCGGAGCATCCGGGTATGTATATATTTTGCCACAATAATTGGTACATGTGAAGACATTCCCGTTCGTATTCACGTAGTTTGGGGACAGAGGGATTTTTCCTCCTCCACCAGGCAGGTCAACTGCAAACTTAGGCACTGCCATGCCGGATATATGTCCAGTTAGCTGACGCATTATTTCAATGCCTTTGTTAATGGGAGTTCTGAAATGGTTTGTTCCCAAGGTTAAATCACCCTGGAAAATATAATATGGCTTTACACGAATCGTAAGCAGTTTTCGCATCAATTCTGCCATTATTTTTGAATCATCATTGACACCTTTCAACAAAACAGTTTGGCAGCCCAATGGAATACCAGCATTGGCCAGTCGTCCACACGCCTGTGCTGCAAGGGGTGTTATCTCTCTTGGGTGGTTGAAATGGGTGTTGATGTACAAAGGGTGAAACTTTTTTAACATGGCAGCGAGTTTTGTAGTAACCCGCATGGGGAGTACACATGGGACCCGGCTGCCAATACGGATAATTTCAACAGTGGGAATACTGCGAATTCCAGTAAGAATTTCTTCAAGCTTATCATCATCAAGCAATAACGGGTCGCCACCGGAAACCAATACGTCTTTTATAGCTGGTGTGCGTCGAATATAATCGAGTCCTTCTTTAATGGTCTTGTCTGTAATCGTGAGGCGATGCGTACCGACCTTTCTTTTCCGTGTACAGAAGCGACAATACATGGCGCATTGTGAATTGACCAGAAAGAGAGCACGATCAGGATATTTATGAATGAGGTTGGGAACTGGGCTGAGATCTTCTTCGCCAAGAGGGTCTGGAATACACACAGTATCATTCAATTCATGGCCTGTAGGTACGGCCTGCTTCCAGAGTGGATCATCAATATCTTTGATAAGGTTGAGATAATATGGATTAATTCGCATGGGAAATACAGCAGTTGTTTTCTCCATGCCATCAACATTTTTAACCAGGTGTGCGGGGAGATCTTTGGGATGATTGATGCTTTGGGCAAGTGTGTTTTTCCAGTGATGCATAGGTATATTGAACCGGGCATTTACAGGGGGTGTCCCCTGTGGGTACCCTTGCTTGTTAGAATATTCTCTTGTGGATACCCATCATGTAAATCAATTGGCCATGATCAATGACAGTAATTCCTCTGCATTCATTTTTCCAGTGAGCTCGCCACCTTCAAGAAGGCTTTCGGCCAAGTCCCTTTTCGCCTGATGGAGCTCAACAATTTTTTCTTCAATGGTATTTTCCGTTACGAGTCTATAGACAGTCACTGGCTGGGTTTGACCTATCCGGTGGGCTCGATCCGAGGCTTGATCTTCCACGGCTGGATTCCACCATGGATCAAGATGAACCACATAATCAGCAGCGGTCAGGTTAAGACCAACACCTCCGGCCTTCAGGCTGATCAGGAAAAGGCTGCCTTTACCGGCTTGAAAGTCTTTGACTCTTTTTTGTCGAAGTACTGCTGAGGTGGAACCGTCAAAGTACTGGTAAGATATTGACTTGGCATCAAGGTATTCCCGCACCAATGAAAGATGATCAACAAATTGGCTGAACACGAGAGCCCTGTGATCACCTTCAAGTAATTCATCTACAATATGGCCAAATTGCTCTAGCTTTGCACAGGGGATATCGCTGTCCGGCAAGATGAGTTTTGAGTTGCAACATGCCCGCCGAAGTCTGGTGATTTCAGCGAGAATTCTGACATAGGTTTTATCTTTGTCAGTTTTATTTTCATTCAGACTTTTGCGTGCATTGAGTCGCAAAGCTTCATAAAAAGCAGCCTCGGTTTCCTTCATCTGTATCTTTAAAGTCACCTCTGTCCGGGGTGGCAATTCTTGCAACACTTCGGATTTGAATCGCCGTAGGATAAATGGCTGGACAATTTTTTTCAGCTTACGGCGAACGCTTTTATTGTCGTCCCTTTCAATGGGTTGAGCAAAGCGTTTTTGAAATTGTTTTAACGAACCAAGAAGGCCGGGGTTTATAAAGTGGAAAAGGTTCCAGAGTTCACCTAAATGATTTTCTATCGGGGTACCGGTTGTAATGAGACGAAATTCTCCTTGCAGTCGCATGGCAGCTCGAGAACGCTTCGCACTCATATTTTTTATTGCCTGGGCTTCGTCAAGAACTATGGTCTGCCATTTTGTTTCCGCCATGATCTCTGCCTCCTGTTGCAGCAGACCGTAGCTACAGATAACCAAATCAAATGGCGATAATGTCGAAAGAAGTTCTTGACGATTTTTACCACCAAATAGAATAACCCGTAATTCAGGAGCAAATCGTTCCACTTCTTCCTGCCAGTTACGGCATACAGAAGTTGGTGCAATAACCAGGGTAGGACCTTTATCTGCCAAATGCAGGATAACAGAGAGAGCTTGGACGGTTTTTCCAAGTCCCATATCATCTGCCAGACAGGCACCCACTCCCCATCGTGAAAGTCGTGCCAACCAACGAAATCCCTCGACCTGGTAATCCCTTAAGTCGGCTCTTAGGCCTTTGGGTAAGGGAGGATTATAAGTGCGAGAGTCTTTGGTTAACGAAGTCCAGGATCGCCACTGGTCGTCTCCCGCCAGCCTGGCACCGCTTTTGCGTAATTTATCAAGGCCAAGGGCTGCCAGGGGATGAAGGCGGGTGTTCTTTTTCTGTGCATCAGCAACAGCATTCAAGTCTTCAAGTTGCTGGCGGAGTTCCTGGCTCAGGGTGATAAAATGGCCACTGCCTAATGGCAGGAATCGACTGGCAGTTTCCTCGGTTAAACTCAAAAGTTGTTGCATGTCGAGGACGAGTGAATCATCGAGTTCAAGTTGCCCTTCCAGTTCGAACCAGTTACGTTTTTTCCGTACCTGCAAGTTAAGTTGTTCAAATGACACTGGTCGGCTAATGGAGAGACGTCGTCCCTCTGGCCAAGCTACAATGACTTCATTGCCATGAGTCTGCAAATCATTAAGCAGATGCAAACAGGCCTTGGTGTCTGCCAGGATCCATTCTCTTTCGAAATTTTCGTGGCTTCCAAGGGATGTGCAGGTCCTCTCAAGGAGCTGAGCACGTTTTTCCTCATCCAATAGATTTCTTTTTGTCTGTAAACGCTGGCCACTTATTTCTGTGACAAGCTTTTCAGTACCTTGCCCAGGTGAAAGGGCTGGCCCGCTTCTACCGAAGGGAAATACAAAAAAGGAGACACGAAAACTGTTTCCATGGGGAACAAGATGAATATGAATTCGTGGATCTGCTGGTACCGTTTCAATGCTGGAAAAACTATCGTCTTTAAGGGCTGCATGAATAGTGACTGATGGCTTTAAGTTCCCTAAGACTTGCAGGGTGCGGTCCTTGGCAGAAAGAGGAATTGTCAAACCCTGTGGACCAATAATACGTGCATATCTGCGATGTTCTTTGGAAATAGAGAAAAATCGGTATTTATTGTTAGCCTCTTTTTTGATGACATACGGTTCATCTTGAAAGTCTGGATACAGACTGATATGGATGGAATTCTCTTTTTCAATCACTCTTACTTCAGGTTCACCCTTCAATAAATGCACTTGGATTTTGGGATTATTAAAGAGGAAAAGATAGGGGTGGCCAACCAAAGTTGCCAAGGCAGATTCCTGCTCAAAAGTATACGAATGATTACTGTCTGGTTGGTGTTTATATATCGTGGCGCAAATATCTTGATCTTGCTGCGAGAGGCAGGTGGGAGGATCTTCGTCACCGGCTAAGCTTGCCAGCTTGATCAGTCTGCCTTTAGACCAGGTGTTTTTAGAAGTGAATTTTTGCTCTTTAGGAGCCAAAATGCAAGGGGAGACATCGAGATCGATAAACCAAACCAGCCTTGACTTGGGTTTCTCATCAATACCAGGAAGCACAAGTGCTTCAGGAATATTGAGAGCCTTCAATGCTCTCTGCCATGGTTCCTCGCGACATACAATATCTATGATCGGTACAAAGCCGGTTTGAAGTTTAATGCGAGAGCAATATTTCCTGCAGGAGGAATCACCGGCAATTCTGTGCAAAAGCTCAGCATATTCATAGGCCAGCCAACGTTGTCCGCAGTCTTTGGCCTGTTTATACAATCTGTCAAGACCAACCAGGCAGTGGTCATCAAAGCCTGCATCTGTCCAAAAGCGATTCCAGGCACGAAAAAGAGGTGTAAGGCCGTTTTCCGGATCTTTGTATGGCTGAATTGATTTTTCGGTTTGTAGGTCCTCAACACTCCACTGCAGGCCAACAGTTCTTCGCAATTGGTTATAGGCAGGAAGATGTGGATTGCCAGGTTGAATGAGAGGTAAATTGTCTAAGATTTCAAGCAGATCCCCAAGGACTTCAGCTTTTTCAGCTTGTAGTAATGCAAGTATATAAAAAATACCTTCCAACCCGGTAAAGTAGGCCTTCTCGTTTTGATTGTTGGTTCTGAGTAGAGTTAGATCTTTTTCGTATAATTGCCGGGATTTTTTATAATTGCCCTGGATGCAGGCAAGCCAACCTTCAAGACCGAAAGCAGTGATAGCATCCCCGGCTAAGTGTATTCCTTCTTCAGCCTGTGTGGTTCTACCTGCCAGTAAAAGCGCGGTAATGCGCAGATAATGGAAGGCTGGTAACGCTTCTTCAGGGAGTTTTTGGCAATTTTCCGGTTTTAAAAGGAAATAAAAAACACTGCCCATGGACTCCAGGTGGATAAAAGAGTTTTTAATAATTTCTTGTAAACAATAAATCTGAATGTGGGCAGGGAGAGCTGTAAACCATTCTCGGTTAAACGGTTTATTTATAATATCCACCAAAGGATGTCTGTTTTTGGAGCTTGAATAGTTTTCAAGGAATAACAGTAAGTCGTTGGAATATCGATCAAAATCATGACTGCAAAGGTCAAGCCTTAGGTCCCTGCGCAACCGTCCGGCATGGGGAAGGGCAGGAATGACACCTTGGGGCGGTAGAGCAGGTCGTGTCTTGCGAACGATATCTATCATTGCTCTAAGTTGTTCCAGAGGAATCGCTCTACATATAATTTCCCCCAGGCCAGGAAAAAGTTGGTGATCTGAGGAGAGTATTTCTTTTTTTTGCAGATCTTTTAGAATGTCACGGATAGTTTGACTATTAAGGGTTTCTGATGGAAGAAGAGAAGGGTCTTCCTCCAACAAAAAATTTGCAAATGAGACTGGCGTGGCCGGTTCGTCCAAAACGGCGCAATACTGCACAACAAGGAGTTCAACAGGATCCAGTCGCCGAATATGTGCGGGTAAAGATGGGTTTGTTTTATGGGATGTCATTGTTTCCAAAATGTATCCGAGAGGTCAGAGTAATCACGCTTTTTAACCCGGTATGGCCCGTCTGTCAAATTGATCCTCATTATTATTAAATAGTTCTTGAGCTGTTACATTGAATATGACTATTTAGTCTGTTATTTTGATCTACACCTGAATAGTCATTGTCATAGAATTTCGTTATCCAAACGTACGTGGGGAGTGAGATGGAAATTGTTTTTCTTGGTGTTGGTGAAGCGTGTGACCCGGAAAATTTCAACACCTCGATACTCCTGAAAAAATGCGGTAAAAACAAAATTGACATATTATTGGACTGCGGCTTCACTGCAGCTCATCGATATTGGGCTGTTAACTCTCAATCAGACGACTTGACTGCACTGTGGATTTCCCATTTTCATGGTGACCATTTCATGGGGACACCACTTTTACTTCTTCGGTTTTATGAGCTTGGCAGAACATTACCATTCACCATCATCGGTCCACTTGGAGTTGAAGACAAAGTTCTTTCAGCTGTGAACCTTGCCTACCCGAACATGCTAGAGAAACTTAATTTTCACCTGTCATTTATTGAACTACCAGCAGGGAAAATCATTACTGAATGCGGTGTGCAATGGCAATCTGCTCCCTGTGAGCATTCCCAAAATGCACATGGTCTTCGATTGGCCGATGCCAAGACATCCATTTTTTACAGTGGCGATGGACGCCCAACAGCTGATACGCAAAAATTGGCAATGGGGTGTGATCTCGTAATTCATGAGGCATTTTCATTTCAAAATAATATTTCCGGCCATGGTAAGGTAGAACAAGCCATCGAATTTGCCAGGGGGGCCCAAGCTCCCCATTTAGCTCTGGTTCATATTGATAGAGCTGAGAGAAAACGTCACCATCAAGACATACTTCAACTCATTGAACAAGAGAAAGGATTGGACATACTATTGCCTGAACCTGGGGATGTTCTCCACCTTAATTAAAGTGATTGGGACCACTGGGCTCACAAAAAAATTCAGTGTGATTTTTGAGGATACTCATCGAAAACAGGGGAGGAAAAATGGAGCAGGTCAACGTAATCAATGGTTCTCAACGAATGAAGAATATGACCTATGGCCTGTTGTTTGCCGTGCTAGCTGTCATTACACTACGTTCAATGTCATTTTTATTTATTCCCCTCTGTAGTGCAATGCTCATCTGTTATGCATTGGGAATCCCTTTTGAATTTCTTAGAAAATATGGCATTGCTCGTTGGCTGATCATTGTCTGCTTAGTGTTTGTGGCCTTGCTGCTCTCTTATCTTCTGGGAAGTCTGGTCAATGCAAATGTGCGTGAATTTCAGGTCCAACTTCCAGTCTATGAAAGTCAATTTTGGGAATACGCGCAGTTTGTCTTGGACAAGTTGAATATCACTGTTGATGAAGCCAGGGAGGCTTTAGCTGCCTTTTGGAGCAACATTGGTCAGGAGGATCTGGAGCCGGTGGGATCTGTAGTAAAACACTTGAGTGGCTCTTTTTTCTCTTTCCTTGGCAATGCTGTCTGGGTACTCCTTTTTATGATGTTTTTACTGGCAGAGCGTGAGAGCTTTTCAAAAAAATTGGCCAAAGGAGTGGGGGAGGACAGTGCAGAGCCAATCTTAGCTGCAGCGGATCGGATTACTTTGGCAGTACAGCATTATCTTGGTCTGAAAAGTTTGGTTAGCCTGATAACTGCTATTTTAGCGGTGATTATCCTTTGGCTCTTCGGGGTGCATTTTGCAATTCTGTGGGGCCTTTTGACATTTTTCTTGAATTTTATTCCCAATATTGGCTCTTTCATTGCCACTCTTCCTCCAGTTGCTGTGGCTCTGTTTCAAACCGGATCTCCCGGCAAAGCCCTTATTATAGCAGTGCTTCTTTCTTCAATTCAGTTAGGAGTCGGAAATTTTCTTGAGCCAAAACTCATGGGCAAGGGGCTTGATTTAAGTCCTCTGGTAGTATTGTTGGCTCTTCTTTTCTGGGGATGGCTCTGGGGCCTTGTGGGAATGCTTCTGGCTGTGCCGCTCACTGCTGCGGTAAAGATTGCCATGGAACAATTAGATGAAACACGAACCATCGCTGTTTTAATGAGTCAAGGTTAGAAGGAATTCTCTAGGGTGAAAAAAAGACTTGTGGTATATCTTTTTTAAGAAATAAATGGTTCCTCATATATTAAGGATTCCTTGTGAGCAATCTTGCCTTTGTAGGGCTGGGCGAACATACAATAGCGCGTAGACCAGGAATGAGTCTGAAGGCATATTCTCTTGGTTCCTGTGTTGCCTTATGTTTGTCACACCGATTAAAAGGCATATACAGCATGGCTCATATCGTTCTGCCTGATTCCATTGCCATGCCCTCCCAGGTTGAAAAATCACCCTGCTATTTTGTCGATACCGCCGTACCTTTTTTAATCAATGAAATAATGCCAGGTATACCACCAGCCTATGTTGCCAGCAAAGGGCTTGAAGCAAAGCTTATTGGTGGGGCACGAGTGTTAAAAAACACTAGCTCTCTGGACATTGGCAAACGTTCCATTGATGCGCTTACCCTTTTGTTGAAACAATATAAAATACCAATTATCGCTTCTGATGTCGGTGGCTCCATAGCCCGTAGCGTCACACTCAATTCCACTGATGGTGAAATAATTATTTCAAGTCCCGGGATCCGAGACAGGCGCCTATAGTCTGTAATTTTGAGGAGGTTGCTATGCCCCCAGTTGTATTGGTCGTTGAAGATGATGAAGCTGTAAGGACGTTAATCCTGAGAAGTCTGGATGAACTGGAATATGAGACGGCTTTTGCCGTTGATGCTCAATCTGCCATCGACCTTTTGGAAAAGCGTAATTTTCATGTGGTAATTACTGATAAAAACATGCCAGGTATTAACCATTTTGGTGAAGGCGGCATGGATGTTTTGGAGTATTTGCAAAAAAACAAACCAGCAACGGCTGTATTGATGGTTACGGCATTTGCCTCGGTTGAAACAGCTGTTGAAGCCATGAAACTCGGGGCGTTTGATTATATTACCAAACCATTTTTAATCAAAGATATCCGTGAAAAACTGGATCGCATTATCGATTACCAAAAAGGAATAGATCCAGCTTCGGCGTACACAACTTACAGAGCTCTTCACGAAGAGATTCTTGATCTCTTAAAAAAGCACCATAAACCTCAAAATGAAGAAAGGATTGAAGAAGTACTTTCTTCCTTCCAGAAAAAGCTGGATTCTATGTTTGAGGAAAATCGCAAAAGGGAAAACCTTCTCCTGGTCCAACGTGATGCCATGGCTAATATGACCGCCTGGACTGGACAATTAAAAGATATTATTGCAAGTGGTGACCTTGAGACTGCAGCAGAATTGGCAGACAGGATTATCACGGAAGGAAATAAGAGACTCTAATACCAGCCTTGAAAGGCGTATTTGATCATTTTCTTTACTGTGGCTATATGAGCAGCACCTGCAGATCCTGCCTGCCTCAAGGCAAATAAGTTCATATGCTGAGCAATATCACAAGCCCAAATTCTCTTATCTTTGTTTAGCCCCTTTTTTATCTCGCTTAAGCTCCCCACCTTGAAGCATTACAGGCGTGATTTAAAATCTTCGTAGGTGAATTGTTTGATAATTTCCAGGCGTTTATTGTTTTTCCAGATAGCAATGGCAGGAAGAGGGATGCCATTAAAAGTTGTTGTTTTGACCATGGTGTAATGGATCATGTCAGTGAAAACAATTCGTTGGCCAATGGAAAGCGGTTCTGCAAAGCTGTAATCGCCGATTACGTCGCCAGCCAGGCAGGAGGGTCCGGCAAGACCATAATTATATTTTTGAATGCCTGCTGGGAATCCTCCTGTGATTTCAGGACGATATGGCATTTCCAGGATGTCGGGCATATGGGTGGTAGCAGAAATGTCAAGAATGGCAATATCGCGATCGTTTCTAACAATATCAATTACCTCGCCAACCAAAGTACCGGCTTGGTAGGTAATTGCTTCTCCTGGCTCAAGGTAAATCTGCAGGTCATGTTTTCGTTGAAAATTTTTCAGAAGAACAATAAGGCCTTGCACGTCATAGCCTGGCTTGGTGATGTGGTGACCTCCACCAAAATTTACCCAATTCAACTTGGCGAGAAAGGTGCCGAATTTTTCTTCGAATACTTCAAGGGTTCTCTTTAGCGGCTCTAAACCCTGCTGACATAAATTATGGAAATGAAATCCACTGATTCCTGCAAGCTCATCGGTTTTCATTTCGTCAAGAGTAACACCGAGGCGAGATCCTGGCATGCAGGGATCATAGATTTCTGTTTCGGCTTCTTGATGCTGTGGATTAATGCGGAGACCGAACTTTTTTTCCGGATACTCTTTGGTTTTATCTCGAAATAAACGCCATTGTGAAAATGAATTGAATATAAGGTAGTCGGAAAGTTGGATTACTTCCTGGAAATCATTTTCTTTAAGGGCAGGGGAGTATGTGTGAACTTCCCCAACCATCTTCTCATGGGCAAGACGCGCCTCGTATTTTCCACTGGCAGCAGCTCCAGCAAGATAATGTGAGGTGAGGTCAAAGGAGCTATACATGCTGAAAGCTTTAAGAGCCAAGAGAATTTTGGCGCCACTCTCTTTTTGCACGGTGGCAAGGAGTTTAAGATTGTTTTCAAGCTCTTGTTCTTCAAGAACAAAACAAGGACTTGGCACGATGTCTTTATAAAAGTTGCTTATAGGTGTTTCCATAATGTGTATAAAAAAGTTGTGCTAACCGAATATTCGATCGTGAATTCCAAAATGCCAGCCATTTTAAAAGGGTCTTATAGGTAATGCTTAATGACTTGTATTAATAACGAAATACACGCTCAATATTGTCTCATAAAGTAATTAAGAATGTGTAGTTTGTTTCTGCGGGAGATCATTTTGGGGATAAAAGAGAAACGACGGTGTTCAATATTCGGTGGGCTGTCTCTTCCTTTGAGAGTAAGGGTAATTCTATTTTGCAGTTATTGCGGTCCAGGAGGAGAACTTGATTGGTGTCATGGGCAAAACCTGTATCATCGCGGCTGATATCATTTACGGCAATGAGATCGAGGTTTTTTTCTTTCAGTTTGCGCAGTCCTTCATCCTCTAAATCTATACTCTCCGCAGCAAATCCAACGAGGAGAGAGGATAATTCCCCCTTGCTTTTTTGTTCACCAAGTTCTTTCAAGATGTCTGGATTGGCTGCAAGGGCAAGACAATCTATCATTTTATTTTTCTTCAGTTTTTGTTGAGCTTTTTCTGCAGGGCGGTGGTCAGAAACAGCAGCTGACATGACAATGACATCAGAAGCCTGACTATGTTCCAATACTGCCTCATGCATTTCAGCAGCCGTTTCAATTTTTAAAACTGTTATTCCCTCTGGAGGCAAGAGGTCAGTGGGGCCACTCACAAGGGTAACCTGTGCTCCGCGCAGTTGGGCAGCTTTGGCGATGGCAAATCCCATTTTCCCGGTAGATGGATTGCTGATGAATCGTGCCGGATCAAGATATTCCCTGGTGGGACCCGCTGTAATCAAGACTTTTTTGTTAGCTAAATCCTGTTCGGTCAATAGGGAAAGTAATTGCTGCGCTGCGGTTATCCATTCAGCCAATCGACCGGCTCCTATTTCTCCACAGGCCATGCTGCCGGAAGCCGCTTCTACAAAATGGTATCCCCATTTTTTTAAATTATAAATATTTTCCTGGGTGGCCGGATGCTCAAGCATATTGGTATTCATGGCAGGACAAATAATCACAGGTGCCTGGGTTGCCATGATAACCGTGACCAGTAAGTCATCAGCTAGACCGCCAGCAAGTTTGCCTAGTGTACGAGCTGTGGCCGGAGCAAGAAGTACCAGGTCTGCTTTTCTTGCCAGATTAATATGTGGAATTTCATTGGCCGAACCCTTATCAAACATGTCAGTGTGGACTTCATTGCCGGTGAGGGCAGCAAACGAAAGCGGTCCGACAAAACGACAGGCTGATTCAGTCATAATGACATGAACATCAGCACCGGCAGCTTTGAGATTACGAGCCCAGTCTAGGGTTTTGTATGCAGCAATACTGCCGGTCACCCCCAGGAGGATGGTTTTGCCATTTAATTGATTTGACATGATTTTTTAGGCCTATGAGCTGGCAATGCCGAAATTAATTTCCAATGGAAAGATCCTTTGAAATATAAATATTTACGTTGGTCTTTCTGCCGTACTCGCCTTCGTCGATCTTGATCATACAGGTTTGACCAGGTTTGAAAAAAGAGAGCAGGACATTTTGCGCCCTCACAGAACCAGGCATTTTCCAGCCGTCATTGACCATGCTGGTGATAAAAAAGTTGGTGAGAGATACAAGTTCAACCCGGCCTGAAAAATTGAGGATACCACCGGAAAAAGCATCGGTATTAATGACCATTGACTTGTCATGGTTCCATGTCAATTCGCCTGGGATGAGCAGGTCCTTAAAACTTGTGGGATAATAGGGCTCATTGTGTATCGACGGAGTTACAGTTTCACCACCATCTTCTTGTTCTCCACCAAGATCAAAACTGGCGCATCCTGTGGTATTCAAAATCAGCACTGCTAAAAGAAGAGAAAGGAAAATTTTAAAATGTTTTTTACTGATCATTTTCATTGGGAGACCTCCTCAAATTCTTTAATTATAAAATCTGATAATTGTTTTCTTTTCGATTGTTCGTTGTCGTGCTTGCGATAGCCAACAGCAATAACTGCCATAAGGTCAAATGCTTCCGGTACTTTTAGAACTGTATTGACCTTGCCTTTGTTTTTTAATATTTGACCAAGCCATACACCACCGAGTCCTAATGCCTCAGTGGCCAGGAGAATGTTCTGGATACAGGCGCCGGCGGATTGGTGGTCTTTTACCTCATCGTACATTGCTTCAGTGTCGAGAAAAACGGCAATGAGTCCTTGGGCTGCTTCAACAATATGACTGTAATGGGTCAGATCTGCTAATTCACGTCTCACATCATGATTACGGACAAGAACAAAACGCCATGGCTGATTATTCAGACCAGATGGAGCCCAAATGCCAGCCTCAACTATCTGGCGCAGCTGTTCCATATGCACAGGGTCAGCAGTATATTTTCTAACGCTGCGACGCTGAAATATTGCGTTAAGGACTTCGGAATCTTTCTTTTCTTTTTTCATAATGCTTTCTTCTGTTTTTAAGGGTTAACACAGAATCAATTGCACCGAAAAACATAGTCGGTTGCTGAAGGATTTGTCAAACAAATTACATGGAAACGTCAATGAAGTATTTCTTATGGAGCGTCAATAATTATTCAAATTGAGCTATTATATTTTTGTTTCCAAAATTCTATGAATTCAAGATAATATAGAGTTCATCATGCCTGATGAACTCTCTGTCTATCTTATTTATCTTTTTTATGGGATGGCATTTTTCGCCATTGGTGTAGCGATTACATCAAGGGACACCAGGGCCAGCAATTTAAAAATAGCCCGTTTTCTATGGCTATTTGCCTTGTTTGGTTTCATCCATGGTTCCCATGAATGGATCCAACTCTATCTGATGTTTTTTCCCGCTCCTTTTTCTGGAAAGATTTCTTTTCTTATTAAAATTGTTGAGCTGAGTCCTGTGTTTACTTCATTCACATTACTACTTTTTTTCGGTCTGAAAATATCACGCCTGATATGGCCCCAAAAGCGCCATTTTTTTCTGCTTTACCAATATTATTGATGATAGTTTTGGTGGTTTTGTTTTCTTTAAAGGTGCTGGATTTGAAGTATGCCTGGCAGATAATGGTGCACAGGCTGTAGATTTGCTCGCAGTAACTTCCTTTGATCTCGTTATTCTTGACCTGGTTCTTCCCGGCATGGATGGATTGAAAATTTTATCAAAAATCAAGAGACAATTTCCAAACACCAGAATCATTGCCTCAACAACATATTCAACTGTGGAAAGTGCTCTTCATGCCAGGAAATTGGGGGTTGAAGACCATACAAAGGTTGATTTTCATCTTACAGTTCTTAAAGAAGTGAACCTCATAAAGCATGATAACAATAAAAAGTATTCTCTTTCTTCAGCTGGAGAAAGAATAGTTGATTGTTTTTCTGTCCTGGCGAATTGTGTAACCATGTGATATAATTAGGAATGTTGTATTCTGTGTGGATTATTTTTCACAACTGATGGGATTTTGGTGAAATCATTTATCTAGAAAACGCTCTTTATTGTGCTGATAATGATATTAGACAAAACTATATGAAATCATAGTTGACAGGAAGCCAGACTATTTGATCGCTGTTTTCAATGCATGTTAGGGATGAAATTTTGAAATTTATTGATCATGGGAAGGCGGGGACATGGAAGGTTGGCGGGAATAATAATGATCTGTCTCCGGTTGAGTTTGAGGGGCGTTATTCTATTAAAAATGGAAGTGTCTAGATTATTGGCATCGATTTATCCAGGGACCAGTCATGCTGTTAGGGAAATATGCTTTACTTGTTTTGTTGGCCTATGATATGAAATTAAGAAAAGCTAGGATTGCGGCTGATACTTTTTTCACTAGAGGAATTGATTTCTTATTACATCATAAACCCAGACATAAAAGGAGAAGGAAATGCGTATAACCAGGCTGAGGAGTTTACATTATCTGCTGTTCAGTGCTTTTGTGGTTCTTACTATCCAAGGATGTCAAATGCCTGGGGGAGAGATGGCTCAAGAAATGATCGACTTGAGTAAACCGGCAAAGTATGTGGGCGCCAAGGAATGCAAGGAGTGTCACGAGGCAATTTATAAAGGCTGGCAAGCCACATTCCACCCCTATAAATTTAAAGATGTCAGCCCGGACGTGATCATAGCTGATTTTGAAAAAAATAATACCCTGGAAGCTGGCGGCTACACATCCACTATGATCCGGAGGGGAAGTGATTTTTTCGTCAAGACAATGGGGCCCGACAATAAAGAACATGAGTATAAAATCAAATATGTAATTGGAGGATTCTGGAAACAACGATACGTGACCGAATTTCCAGATGGTGCCCTCCATGTCCTCCCCGTACAGTGGAATGTTAAAACACTGGAATGGGTTGATTACCATGGTCTTAAAAAACATAAACCAGGAAGTGGCAAATACTGGAGTGATTCACAGAGGACCTATCAATACAAATGCACAGGTTGTCACAATACAGGCTCACAGATTAATCACAACAAACAAGCTAACACATTTGAGACTACATGGTCGGATAAAGGGGTCAGCTGTGAGGCATGCCATGGTCCCGGCAGCAACCATTTAGCAGCTCCTATCTCCCAAAAAGCGGAATCTATTATTAATCCTGCGACAATGCCTGATCCCCGCCGAGCGGCCATGATTTGCGGAGCATGCCATACCCGCGGCAAATCTGCCGACGGCAAATTCGGATATCCTGCAGATTACAAACCAGGAGCTGTACTGGATTTTCTGTATGACCACAAGCCAGGACTTCATCCTGACGGCAGCGCCAAGAAACATCATCAGCAGTATAATGACTGGCTTACCAGCGATCATGCCACTGCAGGCGTTCAATGTTGGGACTGCCATAATCCTCACTCTAAGGGGGCATCCAACAGGTTCCAGCTGAAACTGCCCGGCAATTCTCTCTGTAACAGCTGTCACCAAGTGGAACCAACAGGTGTACATGGCATTCATAGTGTCAACAACTGCATAGGCTGTCATCTGCCCAATACGGCTAAAAGTGCTACTCCGGGAGATATCCGCAGTCATAGATTTAAAGTTGTTATGCCGGCGTTAACCGAAAAGAACGCTAAAC
>CAYUCH010000071.1:0-18235 GCA_964443295.1 uncultured Desulfobulbia bacterium
GGTAACCCTCGCTCTTTCAATAGCGCTGTGTCAGATTAAGTCTGAACTAATTCACCTTATAACATGGGGAGTGCGGAAAAGAGTTTCTGCACTCCCCATTTTTTTATCCTTACTTTATCTTGTTTTGTTGGGATAGGTATACAAACGTGGTTACCATGGGAAAACGAGCTGTATCTCAATATTTCTCTGAAAAACATGCTTATGATGCTATTGGATCCTGTTACGTGCAAACTCGACAAAGCCTATGCTTCCACACTTTTTTTCTTTAAAAAGTCGGCAAGATCTTTGTCTGTCTTCAGGATGTGACTGACGATCCATTTGCTTAACTTGACCATAAAGTTTTTGAAACAATTATGATCACCTATCTCGCAGCAATGCTTGAATGATAGAAAATCGTTTTCAAAGATTTCGTGTTCATTAACGTGCTCTTCCGTTTTGGGATAATTGTATTCTTTCATATACTGGGTTTCCATGGAAAAATGGTCCTGGATGTAGCGCTCAAGAAATTCAAGCGTCCTAAAATAAACCGCTTCTTCCAAGCCTTTCTCTCGTGCCTGTGCCATCAATTCTAGATGGTTGAGCAGTTGCTCGTGCTGGACGTCCTGCCATAATATGCCCAGCTTGTATTTGTTGTCCCATGCCATATGACCCAGCCTTGTTTGGTTTAGTTATCATTCCTCATCATCTCGTGATGAACCTGTGAAGACCATTTGCATATCAAAACTGTAGCTACAACTAAAGCAAAAAAGAATCCCTATTTCAAGCTTTCTGCCAAAAATTGAAATACCTGCTTCCAAAACTACAAAAGCCAAGAAGACACATGTTACATTGGTTTTTTGGGTTGTTTTTCTGGTGAATAAGGTTGATTCGAACCGCTTGGCAAAGTCCTTGAGGGCTATGGTGATAAAGGGCTGGAGATGGCTTCCCAATAAAGACCTATTAAAATGATCAAGAAATTTAATAGGTACATTCCGTCCAGGCTTCTTCTTTTACTTTTAAAAAAGACTCTTAGGAAATCTGGGCTACCGAAAGGGGAGCGGTGAATCAGTTGTTCGATATAGACACCTCCAATCGTGAATGTTACCATATTCGCTGTCTACTGATTCGGGGAAGTCCAGATAGCCAATGTTATGCCAGTAACCTTGCAGAAAAGAGTTGCCGGCATTCCTTATTTTTTTTATTCTCCCCACTTTAAAAATTAATGCCGATCAACGGGGCTTAGTCCCCCTGTAAAGTCATTGTTTTAGCGGGTTTTTGGGAAATCCACATAGGTTATGGCTTGACGATCGATTTGTCGACGAGGAAAAATAATGCGCATTCTTTCAGGTATACAGCCATCAGGCCAACTTCATATTGGTAATTATTTCGGTATGATGAATCCAATGATTAACAATATGGAGCGGGGGGAACTCTATGCCTTTATCGTTGATCTCCACGCCATGACGTCTGTGCATGATAAGGACAGGTTGGCATCCGGTACCCTTGAGGCGGCAGCTGATTTTCTTGCCCTGGGGCTGGATCCTGATCGTTGCATTTTTTGGGTGCAATCCGATGTGCCGGAAGTGACGGAGTTAACATGGGTTCTTTCTACTCTTACTCCCATGGGGCTTCTTGAGCGCTGTCATTCATATAAAGATAAGGTTGCCAAGGGTATTGCCTCCAGCCATGGTTTATTTTCATACCCCGTGTTGATGGCTGCTGATATTCTGCTCTATCAGGCCAATGTGGTTCCGGTAGGCAAGGATCAGAAACAGCATGTGGAAGTGGCCCGTGACATTGCACAGAAATATAATAATACCTTTGGCGAGACCTTTGTTTTACCCGAACCCGAGATAAGCACTTCAGTTGCCACGGTGCCTGGGCTTGATGGTCAAAAAATGTCTAAATCCTATGGGAATACTATTCCAATCTTTTCAGGGGAAAAAGAGCTAAAAAAGATAGTGATGACCATTGTCACCGACTCCACCCCAGTTGATGATCCCAAAGATCCAGACACCTGCAATCTGTACCAGATATTTAAACTCTTTGCACCGGCCGATCGGCTGGAAAAAATACATGGGCTCTATGTGAATGGTGGCGCCATGTATGGAAAAATTAAGCAGGAGCTGGGTGAACACCTCTGGGAGTATTTTCGTGATGCTCGTCAGAAGCGTGAAGAGTTGCTCCAGGATACTACCTATCTTCGTGATGTTCTGAAAAAAGGTGCGGACAAGGCAAGGGAAAAAGCAACAGTGACCTTGGAGAAAGTACGGGAACAGGTTGGATTAAAGTATTGAAATAAAGTAATGCTATTTATGAATACTTTGTGTTGTCTTGTGAAATCAAATAGTTGTTTGATTGAAGGAGGGAAAATAAAAGCATCATTGACATCGTGCGAGATACAGAGCAAAATATATTCTTAGTGGCTTAGATCCGAATAAGTGTCATGAAAGATGCTAATAAGAGTTAATGAAATGGTCAATGTTGTTATTGGCACCAGATAGCGAACGGAGTGAGACCTTCGAGGCATTTATACTCCTCAAGTACCCACAAGGGGCATAAACACCCACAAGGGGCATAAACACCCACAAGGGGCATAAAGGGGTACTGTAAAGAGTCCTAAAAAAAATGATAATAATAATCCTCTTCAATGGGTTAGATGGGAAATGGCCATGGTTGTAATGATTTCCTGCAACATATGAAGAAGGAGCAAACCCGTACTCGGCAGTAAAGGTTTCTATGACTATTTTGGTAAAAGCAAAAAAAATTGATGGTTGCTTTGCTATAATCTGCCCGAAATGTAAGACGTATAGCAAGATCCCGCAGAAAAAGTTGGTTGGAAAACACACGATTAAAATTCGGTGCACTTGTGGAGAGCAATATGGCATAGAGGCCAACCACAGAGATCTTCATCGAAAGGAAACGTATTTAGAAGGCTATTTTGAAAGGGTGCATAAAAAGTGGCAATGGGAAAAAGCTAAGCTTGATCCCAATATGACAGGGCCCAAAATTATGAATTGTCGGATTACCGATATTTCAAAAAATGGTATGGGCTTTACCCCCTTAGGAAGACAGCATGATATTGAAGTGGACCATTTATTAATTATTACTTTCTATCTTGATGATTATAGTAAAACAGTGTGTTTGAAGAAATTGATAGTTCGTGGTGTACACAATAATAAAATTTCGTGTGAATTTTCCGAAGACGACAAAAAAGATCCTAAGATAGGTTACTACCTTCTATAACCAATTCTCCCTGCATATACCTCTTTCATCGTTGATGCGATACTAGTTGAAGAGTTTTGCAAAGTCTTCGGCGTCGGCGAGGGCCTTTTCAATCATTTCCCCCATAAGATCTGCATGAATTCCAAATTCGATTTGTCCCTCTTCCGCTAGGCGCATGACGCCCTCATCTCCGTCAAAATATTTAATTAAAGAGACAAGTCGCACTGCTGGCTCTGCCATAGAATCGGGCGAAAGGTCATGGTGGCTTGCAAGAGAATGTATAAGGCTTTCAGGTAAATCCTAACTCTCCACCGTAAAGCATCCACTGCAGCATGATTGTATCCGAATTGGTTTTTTTAAGTTCTATCGTTTACATCACCAGCCAGCCATCAAATGGCCATGAAAAATAAAAGAACCTCTTCTGGTCTGGTGGATGTGCTTGGCGTTCGGCGATTTCTGCTGTTTGAATTCTATATTGCCCATTTTGCCCTCAAAATCGACAATGCGGTCTAGTAATATGAACTACTTACGTAATCGACAATTCAGTATTCTACTATTATATCAATTGATTGTCGTGGCCTGACCCCAACTTTAACACTTAGCCAACTTAACAGCACAGTACTTAGGGACCGTTAAAAAAATCTGAGTTTTTACAAATTAATATCACTATTTTGCACGCGGACCTTTTTTTCGCCGGTCAATAATTTCGCCACAGTGCGGGCATTTTTGAAAGGGTTCTGTTCGTTTTTTTATTTCTTGTGCAAATCCTGAAGCCAAAATACCAGCGGGTATGGCGAAGATTGCTATGCCCAAAAGACCAGTAAGCGAGCCAAGAAGCTTGCCAACAGTTGTAATTGGCACGATATCTCCGTACCCTACTGTTGTTATAGTCATTACGCCCCAGTACATAGCAGCAGGAATGCTTGAAAATTTATCCGGCTGTACAGTATGTTCCGCATAATATATAAATGTTGACGCAAGGACCAGCAGGATACCAATCGTGGTCAAGGCTATGGCAAGCTCATCTTTTTTGGCCATAAACACACGGTAAAATGTCCATATTGCCGTAGAATACCTGGTTAGCTTGGCAAGGCGAAGAATTCTGAATATTCTCAGAACTCTGATTACTCTAAAGTCAACTTTAAGGAATGTAAGATAAAAAGGAAGTATCGCTAAAAGGTCAATTATTGTCAAGGGCCTCAAAGCATATCTGATCCGGCCAAAAAAAGGGTGCGGATGCCTCGGATCAGCTGTGCATGCCCAGATCCTTGCCACATATTCGATAGTAAAAATAGGAACAGAAATGGCTTCAATCAGCCAGAAAAAATATTGAAATTGTTGCCCCAGTGCAATGACTGTTTCCAAGATCATGGAAACGCCATTAATCGTGATTAGAGAAAGAATAAAGATATCAAAATATTTGCTGGATTTGTCATCAGCATGAGCCACTTCCAGAAGTGCAAAGACTCTTTCCTTAATGGATAATTTCATTTGCTATAATACCTGTAACGGGATCATAAGTTGCTTAATTCTCAGCCAGTTCTACGTTATTAATCCTGACAAACCTACTACAAAAACTGCTACAATACTCTTCCTCATTGATTTTACTCCATTGTTGGATTTCGCTCAGCGAACATTTCTTCGCAGCGACGAACAAGTTGGCCTCGGAAAGATCCGCCTCGCTGAAATCGGCCCCTGATAAATTAAGGCCTTGCATGTCGATCCCCCTCAAGGAGACACCATGGAAATTTTTTTCAGCTTCAGTGAGCCCTCTATTCTCCTCACGGAGTAATTCCAGACGGCGAAGTGCTTCTTCCCGAGAGAGAAATTGATGTGTTTGTTTAGGGGATGTCATTAGTGCCGGCTCCATGTGTTCACTGAATAATGAAGTCAGTATAGCATATCTATACGGTTGGTAAATGGTGTTTATTTCTTAAGAAGGGTTCCAGGTAAAATTGCTTTGTGACCAAATCGGTCATGAATGGAATCAACAGCCTTGTTGACAGTGTCCCGTTTTATCTGTTTTTGCTTATCATGAAAGAGGTCGAGCTGAAAAGCACCAGGAGAGCTGTCAAGGTTGGCGAGACTGACACCTAAAAGTCGGATGGGTTTTTTACCAGCCTCTGTTTTCTTTAAAAGCTCACTAATCCATTTGAAAATCTCCAAATGGTCATTGGTTGGTTTGTTAAGGGTTTTGGATCTGGTTTTGGTAACAAAGTCATGATATTTGACTTTTAGCGATACGGTCCTACCAGAGAAACCATGGCGACGTAATCGGCTTCCAACTTTATTTGCCAGGGCGAGAAGTTCTTGGTGAATGTGAGTAAGGTCTCGCAAATCAGTACCATATGTTTCTTCGTTCCCCATTGATTTTATAAGCCTCTTAGGCTCAACCGGTCGATGGTCTATGCCCTGGGCAGACTGAAGCATCCAGCCACCAAGCTTGCCAAATTCAGATTCCAATATCGTTGCTGGTAAGCGGACAAGGTCTCCTATAGTTTGAACACCAAAAAGTTTCAGTTTTTTTTGGGTTGTTTTACCAACGCCCCAAAGTCTTTTTATGGGGAGAGGTGCAAGGAAAGACCCTTCTTCGCCAGGCGCAACGATGGTCAATCCATCTGGTTTTTCCAGATCCGAGGCAATTTTTGCCACTAATTTATTACTAGCTACTCCTGCTGAAATGGTGAGTCCGGTGGTTTTTTTGACAAGCTGTTTGATCTCGCAAGCCATTTCTTCGCCGGATCCGAAGAGTGAAGAGGAATCACTTACATCAAGAAACGCCTCGTCCAGAGAGAGTGGTTCCACCAATGGGGTGAAATTATGAAAAATTTCAAAAACGAGAGATGATATCTCTTGGTAACGAGCCATGCGAACCGGTAAAAAAATACCGTCTGGGCAGAGCCGTCTGGCTGTGGCCATGGGTAGGGCAGAATGAACGCCAAACTCGCGGGCTTTATAGGAAGCCGCTGAAACTACACCGCGATTTTCTCCACCCCCAACGATGACGGGCTTACCTCGAATTGCTGGATTGTCCAGCTCTTCAACTGAGGCATAAAAGGCATCCATGTCCAGGTGAAGGATTACGCGTGATTGATTTAAGCCCATTTCATTTCCCGTCTATTCTCAACTCTTAAAATGTAAATTGGTACTTCTTTTTACAGCGAAATGGAAAAAAAAGAAGGGCAAATCGCATTGCGAAAGCGGTGTCATCATTATGACACGGGGTGGGAGCAGTCGTTTGCGCGTTTTATGCTTTTATTTCAATATGTTGTGTCGGTTTGGTTTGGTTTTCGTTAGAAAGAATTATCCAATGGAGCGCATTATTTTCCTAGCCGGCGCCAAAAAACAGGACAGTTTTTCCGGGTCCTCAATAGGTTCCCACCTGAGTAGGGATGTGTTATATTATCTTTAATAACAGGTAGTTGTGCGTAAATCATCCTTTATTTTTGTCGAA
The DNA here is from genome assembly GCA_964443295.1 of uncultured Desulfobulbia bacterium. Classification (GTDB taxonomy): domain Bacteria; phylum Desulfobacterota; class Desulfobulbia; order Desulfobulbales; family CG2-30-60-27; genus CAYUCH01. Next base: position 6,659 of record CAYUCH010000071.1, read on the forward strand.
AATTTGGTTTTGGCATGGAAATGGCATAAGCATGTAGCTGAAAGATGATCATGAGTCTCACAGGAAGGAAAAGCCATGCAAAGTTTAATGCAAGAGTCAATCGTCGAGTCAGGTGAAAGTGGAGCCCTTGATTTTAATCAGATCATGGCCAAGCTTGACCAATATCGTAAGCAGTCTGAAGAGTTGGTCCTGATGAATGAATTGCATACCCGATTGGCCGGAGCCTTTGATCTACAAGGGATGATTGAAGCGTTTTCTGTTTGGCTTATGCCGTTGGTAGATCATGAAGTTGTAGCATACCACCATCCTGATAAAGATTGTTCACAAGTAATTTGTTCATGCCATGGACCAGAACGGCGTCGGGTCCTTCAACTTGCACAGAAATTTTTCCGTCAGCCTAAAAAAGATGATTGTCTGGACTGCGCTACCCTGGAAGGATTTAAAGTTACCTGTTGGAATATGCCCCGGGCTGAGACAGGCTTATTGGTTCTACTGCAAAAGGGTACAGAGATCGATCAAAATAAAAAAGAGCTCATGGACGGCGCTGTGGCGGTGATGGAAGGTCCACTGAAACGGGCTGTATATTATGAAGAGCTTGTTGAGCAAGCTACCAAAGACTCTCTCACCGGGCTTGCCAACCGACGTGTGTATGAAGATAGGATAGATTCATTTCTGGAGCGGGCAAAACGTAATAAGCAGCCCATGACAATGGCAAGTCTTGATTTAGATAATTTTAAGAAAATTAATGATTCTCTTGGCCATGCACAAGGTGACAGGGTTTTGGCCGAGGTCGCCATGCTCTTGTCCGAAACTGTTCGCGCCAGTGATCTTCTTGTGCGGATGGGTGGCGATGAGTTTGTTGTGGTCTTACCTAATACAGATTTGAGCGCAGCCCAGAAATTGGCCAATCGGATTTGCAAGGCTGTTCGGAAACTCGGGTTTCGGACTCCCAATGGCGAACAACTTGGCATCAGTATTGGCTTGGCCCAATGGAATCCAAGACTATCAAGCGCAGAATGGTTGCAGAGAGCCGACGAGGTTCTGTACCAGGCAAAAGCTGATGGCAGAAATCGAGTATGTGTTGAAAAACCAATAGCAGTTTCCACAACGGAGTCAACGGAGCATTAAAACTCCGGATATTTTTTAAGCCCCACCCCACCCCCACGGTTCAGGGCTGGATTGTCCCCCGCATGCTAATCCAGCCTTGAACCATCCCCATCTGTAACCATCCATTAGCACTTTATCTTCATCCATTTCGGAGTCTCGCAAGCTCGCTTACCTACCTTCTTGAATAACAAAAATAGTATGCTGTGAAGGTGTAAATGAACGAATCTAAAGCTGACACCGCTTCGCTGTTACTGAATGGTTGCAGTCCGATCAGGCGAGAAACGTATAGTTTGAAGGAACTCCACTCATCCCCATCAGTACATTTGTCGGTCTCTCAGATAAACGGTAAACTTCGTGTGTACCCCGTAAAGGGGCACAAGTGCCCGGCAGTATGGATAAATAGCCTCGAGACGGGCGTGTGCCATGCCGTACCTGCTTGAAATTATTATGTGGCAATTGGAGCATTTTGAGTTTCTATGATGTCATCACAATTCACTTTTCAAAAATATGCGATGACACTATAGTTTCATTTGAGTGTATTCGTTATTCCCTTGTCTCAATTTCGAGGTAAAACATGGATTCCTTTCGTGTCAAAGTTTTGAACGCCATTGCTCCCGAAGGTCTTAGCTTATTGGATGATGGCTTCCTGGTTGGTGAGGATGTTGTAGATCCCCAAGGTGTTTTGGTGCGAAGTTCTCAATTAGATACAGATTCCTATCCTTCATTGCTGGCTGTGGCTAGAGCAGGAGCCGGAGTCAATAATATCACTGTTGATAAAGCAACGACCCAAGGGATATGTGTGTTTAATACTCCAGGCGCTAATGCCAATGCAGTTGCAGAACTGGTATTCACCATGCTTGGGCTGTCAGCGCGAAATCTTCACCAAGCGGTGGATTTCTGTCAAGGATTGGAAGGTCTTGCCGATGATGAGATCAGCCGACAGGTTGAAGGGAAAAAGTCCGCTTTTCGCGGCGTAGAATTAGCCGGTAAGACATTGGGAGTTATCGGCCTTGGAAAGATTGGCACATTGGTTGCCAATAATGGGGTGGTCAGGCAGATGAAGGTTATTGGCTATGATCCTTACCCTGTTTTAGAAAATATTCATGCATTGTCGCCTGAAGTTCACATTGCCCGTTCTTTACGGGAGATGCTCAGCCATGTGGACATACTGAGCCTGCATGTCCCTCTCACTGAAAAGACGCGTCATTTTGCAGATCAGGAACTCATCTCTCAATTACCTGCCGGCACAATACTTGTTAATTATTCCCGAGGTGGCATAGTTGATGAACAGACGGTCCTTCAGGGCCTGGATTCCGGACAGCTGGGTCAATATATAACGGATTTCCCTACCCAGGCTTTGCTCAAAAATTCTGCAGTACTCACTTCGCCTCACTTAGGTGCGAGCACTGAAGAGTCAGAAGAGCAATGTGCCTGTATGGCAGTCAGTGCATTAAAAAGTTATTTGCAATACGGCACTATTAGCCGCAGTGTCAATTTCCCAACTGCGGAATCAATACCGACCAGAAAGGTGCATACCCGGCTGATCATGATTAACCGGGATGTTCCGGATATGATTGGCTTTGCCTCCCATACCATTGGTTCATTTGGTATTAATATTTCAAGCTATTTGAACGAGAGTAATGGAACCATAGGGTATAATATTATAGATCTTGAAGAGCCAATCTCCGCCGAAGTGGTTTCTGCTATTGAGGCCCATGACGGTGTCTTACGCACCAGAACGTTGGTTTTTAAAGAAAAATAAGAACACGCCCAGTCAAAGCACTCCTCTTGAATCATCATGTTTGTCCTGTGAAGATGTATCGATTTTTTTCTGTCGATGATTTCTGGTCAATGGCCAGCGTGTCCTCTTCAGCAACTCCAGTTGACATAGTATTGAGGTGAACTTACGTTTTAAAGCGGTGATGTGAGTTTTTGCCTGCTGGACAGTTTTTAATCTGGAATTTAAAGAGGATTCTATGCAGTTCGATAAATTTACCCAAAAATCAATGGAAATCATTCAAGGTGCCCAGGAGCTTGCCCAGGGCAAAGGGCATCAGGAAATTCAGCCGGAACATCTGCTGGCCATGTTGTTGGGACAGTCGGATGGGGTCGTGGTGCCAGTGTTGCAGAAAGTCGGTGTTAACCCTGGTGATCTTATAACGGAGAATGATAAGCTCCTCGGTCGTTTGCCGCAGGTAAGCGGTGGTGGTTTCGGTCAAGTATATATGTCGCAGCGCCTCAGAAAATGCATGGATGACGCCTTTAAGATTGCGGCCTCAATGCAGGATGAATATATCAGCCAGGAGCATCTCTTCCTTGCATTGCTGGAAGACCAGGACTCACCTATTGCCGCCATGTTGGTGCGCAATGGGGTGAGTAAAGATGGTTTTTTACAGGCTTTGGTAACAGTCCGTGGCAGTCAGCGAGTAACAGATCCCAATCCTGAGGATAAATATCAAGCTCTGGAAAAGTATGCCCGTAATCTTACCGATGTAGCAAAACAGGGAAAGCTTGACCCAGTCATCGGCCGGGATGACGAAGTGCGCCGGATTATTCAGGTTCTGTCCCGGCGGACGAAAAATAATCCAGTCCTTATCGGTGAGCCCGGAGTGGGGAAAACAGCCATTGTGGAAGGTTTGGCGCAGCGCATTGTTAACGGTGATGTGCCTGAAACTCTGCGTGATAAGCAGGTATTGTCATTGGATATGGGAGCTCTGGTCGCAGGGGCTAAATATCGTGGTGAGTTTGAAGATAGACTTAAAGCTGTTTTGAAGGAAGTTCAAAAACGAGAAGGTGAGATCATTCTTTTCATTGATGAGATCCACACCTTGGTGGGAGCCGGTGCTGCCGAAGGTTCCATGGATGCTTCTAATATGTTGAAGCCAGCGTTGGCACGAGGAGAATTGCATTGCGTTGGCGCTACCACTTTGAATGAATACCGTAAGTATATTGAAAAAGATCCTGCTCTGGAGCGTCGGTTCCAGAAGGTTTTGGTCCAGGAGCCATCGCTGGAAGACACCATTTCCATACTGCGTGGAATCAAAGAAAAATATGAGGTCCACCATGGTATCCGGATAAAGGATTCAGCCACTGTGGCTGCGGCGACTTTATCCAATCGCTATATTACAGATAGGTTTCTGCCGGATAAAGCCATTGATTTGATTGATGAGGCAAGTGCCAGGCTGCGTATTGAAATTGATTCTATGCCCACTGAGATTGATGAGGTGGATCGGCGCCGGATTAAATTGGAAATAGAGCGTGAAGCCCTCAAGCGCGAATCTGATCAACCGTCGTTGGAGCGTCTGGCTAAATTGGAGGCTGACCTGGCCGATGTCCGGGAAACCTTGGATTCCATGAAGGGACATTGGACCCTTGAGCGGGATATTATTCAGAATATTAGGCAGGTGAAAAGTGATATTGATGCTGCGAAGGTAGAAGAGCAGCAGGCAGAACGATCCGGTGAATTATCCCGGGTGGCAGAAATTCGTTATGGTAAAATTGTTGAACTCGAAAAGGAACTCGAAGCAGAAAATACTCGGTTGGCGGAAATTCAAGCCCAGCGTAAAATGTTGAAAGAAGAGGTTGATGAAGAGGATGTGGCGGCAGTGGTGGCCAAATGGACCGGTATTCCAGTAGATAAATTGCTTGCCGGTGAGAAAGAAAAATTGGTCCATGCGCATAAGGATCTTGCCAAGCGAGTTGTCGGCCAGGAAGAGGCGATCACGGCTGTGGCAAATGCGGTTCGGAGAGCTCGGGCGGGCTTGCAGGATCCCAATCGTCCTTTGGGTTCTTTTATTTTTCTTGGTCCCACCGGAGTCGGCAAGACGGAGTTGGCCCGGGCCTTGGCGGAATTTCTCTTTGATAGTGAGCGCGCCATGGTCCGGCTTGATATGTCAGAGTTCATGGAAAAACATTCTGTCGCTCGTTTGATTGGCGCTCCTCCAGGTTATGTGGGATATGACGAGGGGGGATATCTTACAGAAGCTGTGCGGCGCAGGCCTTATGCGGTAATTCTGTTTGATGAAATAGAAAAGGCCCATCCGGATGTCTTTAATGTCCTGTTGCAAATTCTTGATGACGGCCGCCTCACCGACGGCCAGGGCAGAACGGTGGATTTTAAAAATACAATCCTCATCATGACCTCCAACCTCGGCAGTCAGCAAATTATGGAATTGGGCGAAGAGAAACGAGATGAAATGAAGTGCCAAGTTGATGTTATTCTGCACAGATCATTTAAACCGGAATTTTTAAACAGGGTTGATGAAACTATAATTTTTCACTGTTTGACAGAGAAGGATTTGTCGAAAATTGTTGATATTCAATTAATTTTGCTTCAGGAGCGGCTTGCGGAACAAATGTTTTCTATATCATTAACGGATGCTGCAAAAAAATATCTTGTAGAGGTTGGGTTTGATCCGGCCTTTGGTGCGCGCCCCTTGAAAAGAGCGATACAAAGGCATATTCAGGACGAACTGGCATTACAGATTCTTGATGGACGATTCTCTGAAGGAGATGCTATACTAGTAGATAATGTGAGCCAAGAAACAGGCCTGCAATTTGAAAAGGCCTAATTATTTTATGTAAGATGAATGATAACGGTTGACGTTGCAATTGGAGTGTATTTATACTAGAAAGTCGGCATTTTGTAACATAAATGGGTCTTGAAGTATTTCTGCCGGTTATTGTGAGGGCCGATTTATGTTGGATAGGGAGGGGAGTGGAACGTGGATGAAATAAAGGCCTTCGTCAACCGCGATAATAATACCGTCATCGTTTGCCCCGGCTGTGGTGCAAGAAAAACTGCTAAGGTTGATAAGTTTAGAAGTAAAAAACATAGTCTCAAAGTTAAATGTCCTTGCGGCAATCAATTTGCAGTACAATTGGATTTCCGCAAACATTATCGTAAACCAACGGACCTAGAAGGCTTTTATAAGAAAAAGCAAGTCAACCTTGTGGGCTATTTCGTCAACTTGAGTCAAGGAGATGAATGGCAGGAAGATGAAGGGCATGCTGCAGTAAACTGTATGGTCAGGAATATTTCCATGGGCGGTATCGGAATAGAGCTCCTGGGACATAACGTAGTGAAGGAAAATGATGAACTGCGGATCCAATTTATCCTGGATAATAAAAAGAAGACCGAAGTGAAGCGAAATGTAATTGTTGTCTCGGTGGGCGACAAAGTTATAGGGTGTCAATTTACCGAATCCATGGCCCATGATAAAGACCTTGGTTTTTATCTCATGCCTTAAACTTTATAAGGGAATGTAAATCAGGAGACAGGAAACCAGGATGTAAGGAGGGGATACTTGTTTTCCTGTTTTCTGAAGTATAGGAATGGATGTATTAAAGGTTTTTGTCAGTAGGGAAAATAGCGCCACCATTCGGTGTCCATCTTGCGGGGCCACTAAGTCCTTTTCAGTGGAGCGTTTCAAGGGGAAATCCCATTCAATTAAATTGCGTTGTGGTTGTGAGCGGCTTTTCAAGGTAGATCTTGATTTTCGTCGTGCTTACCGTAAAAAAACAAGTTTGTCGGGCTACTATGCGGTTCTTATTGTTGATGGCGATGAAAAGGGCCGGCAGCTGCGCATGCTGGTAGACAACCTGTCAAGCACGGGAATGGGAATGACCACATCAGGAGTTCATGGCCTCAAGGTTGATGATGTTTTGATGGTTGAGTTTGTTCTCGATGATCCGAAACAGACGATTATTAATAAAAAAGTCGTTGTCCGCCGGGTACTAGATTCCCGCATCGGTTGTGAATTTCAAGGTCCAAGTCCAACTGACAAGGAACTTGGATTTTATTTAATGCCATAAAAAAATCAAAGGCACTCCATCTTCGCGCCATTGCGACTATTCCCATAGTAGGCGAAATCTCCAACACTCTGTGAGCAGTCACAGCGCCGGAGGTTATGCAATTTTTGACAACTATAGATGAGTAGTTGTCATTTACCTTTTGAATATGTTTAGAAGCCGGCTGAACCAGGTGTGCGTGGAAAGGGTATGACGTCTCTGATATTGGTCATGCCGGTTACAAATTGCACCAATCGTTCAAACCCTAAGCCGAAACCGGCATGGGGTACAGTCCCAAAACGTCGCAGGTCGATATACCATCCATATTCATCCTGGGGAAGGCCTGTTTCTTTCATGCGCTGCATCAATGAGCTCTCTCTTTCTTCTCTCTGGCTGCCACCAATAATCTCACCTATGCCAGGGAGTAAAATATCCATGGCCGCCACAGTCTTCCCATCATCATTTACCCGCATATAGAAGGGTTTGATGGTTTTAGGGTAGTCAGTGACAACCACCGGGCTATGGAAAATTTCTTCGGCCAGAAAACGTTCGTGTTCAGACTGAAGGTCGGTTCCCCATTGCACAGGGTATTCAAACTCTTTCTTCGCTTTCAAGAGAGTGTCGATTGCCTCGCTGTATGAAATGCGGGTAAATGGTTTTTCCTGAACCATGGTGAGTTTCTTGATCAGCTCTTTGTCGACAAATTTACCAAAGAGTTCTATGTCATCTGAACATTGCTCCAGAGTATTTTGTACAAGGTGCTTAATGAATTGCTCTGCAAGATCGATGGTTTCAATCAAGTTAAAAAAGGCCATTTCCGGTTCAATCATCCAGAATTCCGCTAAATGCCTGCTTGTATTAGAGTTTTCCGCTCGAAATGTCGGGCCAAATGTATAGACCCTCCCCAGGGCCATGGCATACACTTCAGCTTCAAGTTGACCACTTACCGTCAATCCAGCTTGGCGGCCAAAGAAATCTCGGCTGAAGTCAACTCCGGAATGCTCTTTTGGTACGTTTTCCAGATCAAGGGTAGTCACGCCAAACATTTCTCCGGCACCTTCGCAATCACTTGTAGTGATAATGGGGGTGTGGAGGTAATAAAAATGAAGATCATGGAAAAATCGATGGATCTCAAGGGAGAGCATGCTGCGAATCCGTGCAACAGCTCCTAAACTGTTGGTGCGAGGTCTGAGATGTGTTACGGAGCGTAAAAATTCAAAAGAGGTTCGTTTTTTTTGTAAAGGATAACTTTCCGGTGGCGCCCAGCCATATACCGTTATTTCTTCCGCATGTAATTCCACCTTTTGTCCTTTTGCAGGAGAATCAATCAATTTTCCGCGTACGGACAATGAACAGCCAGTGGTTAATTTCCTGATTTCATTTTCATAATTAGCCAGAGAACTATCTGCCACGACTTGTAGATTGGCAAGGCACGATCCATCGTTAAGTTCGATAAATGAAAAGCCACTTTTGGCATCACGGCGAGTCCTGACCCAACCTTTGACAACAATATTTTGGCCTGTAATTTGCCCGTTCAATGCAGAATTTATCAATGTATGCTGCGACATAATCTTCTCTTTTCTGTTGAGATCTCTGGAAGAATTGTTCTTTGATATTGCTTTACGTGCTAACCCACAGTAATTAGTACCTTATAGGTGAAACCCTAGAATAAAAAATAAGAAATAATGAAATTGTTTTCAAAAAAACAGTTACATCTACTGTTAAGGTACTTACACCCCTCAAGGGGGTACTGAAAAGAGTCCTGAAAACCGTAATGTTTTCTTCCGCTTTAATGGATTAATAATAAACAAGCAGGTGATAATGGATATATACTCTGCAAAAAGTTACAAGTAAACGTGATAGATTTGGAATTGTATCCCTAAGGAAATGAACAGCCCATTTGGGATACCTATGACGCTTTGATCATATGCAAAGGATTCAATAATTATGTGCGACAATTCATTAAGTCATCTTTCTCCCAAGCAAACCGCTTTAATGGTGGTTGATATACAAGAGCGCCTCATGCCGGTCATTCATAATCGGCAGGAGGTTATTGATCGTAGCGTTTTACTTATCAAAGCGGCTCAGGTCTTGGATATGCCCATTGTCGCCACCACGCAGTATGTTGCACGAATCGGCCCTCTAGTTCCCGAAGTAGCCGAAGCCCTTGGCCAGATAGAACCGGTTGATAAACTGGAGTTCGACTGTTTTGCCAATCCTCAGGTTCAGGAGGTATTTCAGAACATCCCCCGTGAGGTGAACACCGTAATTGTCTGTGGGGTAGAAACCCATATTTGCATTTATCAGACTATGCTGGGCGGGTTGATGAAAGGGTATCGTATGTGGGTGGTAGCTGATGCAGTTTCTTCACGTTTGGAAGAAAATCGCCATATTGGCTTGCAGCGGATCGAGCGGATTGGTGGAAATGTCGGGAGTGCAGAAATGGTGATTTACGACCTGCTTGGCAAGGCCGGTACTCCAAAATTTAAAGAAATGCTGCCACTGGTTAAATAGCGGGTGGCTCGAAATTTTGCCAAGATAATGCCCGATACTGCAGGATGCCTTGTCTCAAAGCTTTATCTACACACCCTGGACAGTGGTATTCTTTGGCGGAATACTTACCTGTGCAACCGACAATGTTAAAGAATTTATACTAATAGTCGATACGGTCCATATGACTGAAAAAGGCAAACAACAAAATAATCCAGCAATAGAACCTTCTGAGGAAGTCCTCGAAAGTCACGTCCAGGCGGAAGATGGGGCATTGGAGGAAACATCTGTAACTTCCGAGAATACTTCCATCCCGGATCAAGTTGAGGAAGAAAGTGTCCTGCTTGATGATCCCTTTGAGCAACCAGTTTATCTCACCGATGATATATTTTCTTCTGAGCAGACCCGACGTAGTATTCACTGGTCAGTGGCCTGGTCTGACCTCATGATGACCATGTTTATTTTCTTTGTTGTCCTCTATGCATACAGCGTTGCGCATCGGGAGTTTTTGACCGGGGAAGGATTGGGGAGCGATATCGGTAGTAGTGTTGGTACAGGTGCCATCGGTGCGGGTGGCGGTGGCGGTATTGGTGAGGCAACCATTCCGGCCTTGGAAATAGGGCCGCAGGTTTTTGATTTAAGTGTACTCGCTGAAACCGAAGAGGCAGATATTATCCGGGAATTTGCCTCTGTTGAGCTTGCACCGGATCAAACGGTACGCATAATCCTTACTGCAGATTTGCTTTTTGACCTGGGAAAGGCGCAGATAAAGCCCAGGGCCAAGAAGAAATTAACGAAAATTGCTGAGCTCATCCGACGTTCTCCCAATAAAGTCAACGTGATTGGCCATACTGACAATATTCCCATGCGTTCTGCCCGGTTCCCATCAAACTGGGAGTTGTCCGTCACTCGAGCCACTTCCGTGACCCGTTTTCTCATTGATGAAATGAAGGTGCCCGGCAGTCGTTTTTATGTGTCCGGGCATTCTTATTATCAGCCCATTGAACCAAATACAACCGCTAAAAATAGAGCCACCAACCGGCGGGTTGAAATCGTAATCACCAGAGATGTGCCCCACGTTACATCGGGTGCTGTTGAGGATATATTATGAAAGGGAAAAAACTGGATGTTCTGCGCAGTAAAAATTTTTTAGGGCTTTTTCTCTGTACCTTTCTTTTTCTGGCTGGATTCGGTTTGCATGGGAATCTTGCTCTGTACTTTAATTTATCCGGTCTGCTTGTCGTTTTAGGAGGCACCGCCGGGGCTGTTTTCCTGAGCTACCGGATAGATCGTCTTAAAATTATCTGGAAAGTTCTTCGTTCTTCATACCGAGCTGCGCCCAAACAACCGGAAGATATCGTCGAAATCCTTGTTGACCTCTCGGTGAAATCTCGTTTCCAGGGGATTCTCTCATTACAGGAAGATGAAGAAGAGACCACCATTCTCTTCCTGCGTCGTGCCTTGGGATTTCTGGTGGACGGCTTCAAAGGTCAGCAGATGCGGGATATTTTGAATACTGAAATGTATTTTTTTAAAATGCGCCGGAATGACAGTGAAAGGGTCTTGCGAACCATTGCGGACCTCTTCCCGTCCTTCGGTCTGGTGGGCAGCGTGGTCGGGCTCATTGGCATGCTGGCCGGTGTTGGAGATACATCGGTGATTCTTGCCACAGTTCCCATTGCCCTTACCTCAACCTTGTACGGCATCATCTTTGCCAATTTTTTTGTCATTCCCTTTGCTGCCAATCTTCGAGAGAGGACCAACCAGGAGCTATTGCTTACCAAAATTATTACCGAAGGTGTACTGGCCATTGAAAGCGAAATGGACCCTCGCCTTCTAGAAAGGAAACTGAAGTCCTTTCTTACCCCTTCATCCCGGCAGGTGAAACTGGTTTCTTTGAAACGAATTCAGGAGCGGTTTAAAATTGAAGGCCAGGCAAAAGCAAGTGAAAAGGCCGGTGAAGGGCAGGAGAAAGAGTGAAGGACAGACTTATCATTTTCGCCAGGTATCCTGAGCCAGGCAAAGTGAAAACCAGGCTTATACCGGCTCTGGGTGAAGAAGGTGCAGCGTTGTTGTATCGTGACTTGGCAGAACGAACTTTGCAGACAGGTCTCCAGTTGGCCGAGGAGAGAGAAGTCGCCCTGCAGGTGTCATTTTGTGGGGGCGATATTGCGGACATGGAAGCATGGT
>CAYUCH010000072.1:0-8831 GCA_964443295.1 uncultured Desulfobulbia bacterium
GCAGGCCATTACATTCGGCGCATTCCCCTGCCACACCTGGTCCCATGATTTCACTCAGCCCATAATTATCAGTGGCCTGAATATTCAGCTTGTCCTGAAGTTCTTTGCGCATACCTTCAGACCAGGGTTCGGCACCAAAGAGTCCATATTTCAATGACAGCGCATTAATCGGAATGTCCATTTCTTCCATGGCGTCGGCCAATAGCAAGGCATAACTCGGAGTGCAGACCAAGGCAGTGGTCTTGAAATCCTGCATAATCTGCAGCTGTCTTTTTGTGTTGCCACTGGAGATTGGAATTACTGATGCGCCAAGTTTTTCTGCTCCATAATGTAAGCCAAATCCCCCAGTAAAAAGACCATAGCCAAAAGCAATTTGTATCACATCGTCATGATCAATACCTGCACCGGTGAGTATCCGTGCCACCAAATCCGACCAGATTCTCAGGTCATTCTTGGTATATCCAACCACAGTTGCCTGGCCGGTAGTTCCGGAGGAGGAATGGATGCGGACCACATCCCTCAAAGGAACGGCAAATAAACCATAGGGATAATTTTCCCGCAGGTGATTTTTGGTGGTAAAAGGGAGTGATCTAAGATCATCAAGGGAACGAAAACCATCCGGATCAATATTCAGTTCTTTAAACTTTTTTCGATAAAAGGGAACATGGGTCGCTACACGAAAAAGTGTAGTCTGCAATCTCTCCAATTGGAGTTGCTCAAGATCATCCGCAGCCATGCATTCATTCTTCTCATCCCAATACATAATAACTCCTTATAAAGCTGTAAGCGTCTCGCATCAGCTTAAAGAAACCATTTTTAAGCATTATGACAGTGCACTCATAATTATTATTCAAAGCTTACCATTGCACCCCAAGGGTACATACTTCGGTGCGCCTTAGATTCGTTCATTTAACCTGCATCGCTTACTCTTAGCTAGGTAAGCAGGAGAAAATGGACAAAGAGGTAAGCGTAGACTCCGTGAGGTGCTGGGAGACTTTTACTCGCCATCAACATCACGACCTAAGTAAGCCCGCTGTACATCTTTATTTTCAAGCAGATCTTCCGCCGGTCCCTGGACGATGAATTTACCGGTTTCCATGACATATCCACGGTCGGCAAGATGTAAGGCGGCCCGGGCATTTTGCTCTACCAATAACACGGTGTTGCCAGCATCCCTTAGTTTGGCAATGACCGAAAAAATATCTTTAACAATGAGTGGCGCAAGTCCAGTTGATGGTTCATCCATCATGATAAGTTCCGGCATGGTCATCAGAGCACGCCCCATGGCCAGCATCTGTTGTTCACCGCCGGACAAAGTACCTGCCAGCTGGTCTTCCCTCTCTTTTAACACCGGGAAAAGATCAAGCACCCAGGCCAATTGTTCCTGGGCCTTCTCCTTATTATGTTTAAATGGGAGATAGCCGCCCAGATGAAGGTTTTCCATAACTGTCATGGTGGCAAAAACCTGTCGTCCCTCTGGTACAAGTGCGACACCCTGGCCCACGACTTTTTGGGCCGGAATTTTCCTCAACTCATTGTCTTTAAGGAGAATTTCTCCTTCATGGGACCGAACAATCCCGGCAATAGAATTCAATAAGGTAGTTTTGCCTGCACCGTTTGCACCCAAAATGGTAACAATTTCACCAGGGGCAACGTGCATGGAAATACGTTTGAGGACTTTAAGTTTGCCGTAACCGGCTTCAAGGTTCCGTATCTTAAGCATCGTCCTCACCCAGATAAACCTTGATCACTTCTTTATTGGTCTGGATCTCAACAGGAGAACCTTCAGCAATCTTTTTACCAAAACTCAACACAACAATATCATCGGAGATATCCATAACCAGTGACATATCATGCTCAACCAGAAGTACAGTAATTCCAGTGTCACGGACCTTGGCAATAAGTTTGGCAAGCTCGGCAGTTTCGTAAATATTCAATCCAGCAGCAGGCTCATCAAGTAAAAGAAGGGTTGGCTCCAAGGCCAGAGCCCGAGCAAATTCCACCGCCCGTTGCTGCCCAAAGGCTAAGCTTGCCGCATCCACATCCTGCAATTCAACAATTTCCAATAACCCCATGAGTTCAAGTGCTTTTTTGCGTATCTTCCTTTCTTCTTTCCAGCAGGAAGGAAGATTCAATGCACCAGCCCAAAAGCCTGCTTTTGTTTTTGTATGCAGACCAATCATAATGTTTTCCAAGGCAGTCATGCCGGGAAAGAGCTTAATGTTTTGAAAGGTACGGGCCATACCACGCTCGGCAACCTGAAATGGCTTGAGGCCTTGAATTTCCTGATCAATAAATTTCACTGTGCCGGAATCCGGTGTTAAGTTACCGGAGATGAGGTTTAGCAAGGTAGTCTTGCCTGCTCCATTGGGGCCGATGAGAGCCTTGATCTCACCTTTCTGAACAGAGAAATCCACCTCGGCAACGGCATGCAAACCGCCAAAGGAAATGTTGAGTTTATTGACCTCAAGTAGTGCCACTATTTTCCCTCTGCCCCTTTGTTAAACCAAGAATAAATGCTTTTGCCTTGGGCCAAATTTTCAATCGGAGGAGACCTTCTGGCGCAAAAAGCATAATAATGATAAGAATTACGCCGAACACAGCATCATCAAAGCTGCCAAACATACCGCGCAGGCTCAAAAAGTTAAGTAATATGCCCATTATGAGAACACCCCACAGGCTTCCCATACCACCAACCGCGACAATGGCAACATAGCGGACGGATTTCATAACACCGGCTTCCGAAGGCCCAATACCACCGTTATAATGGGTGACAAATACCCCGGCCACTGCAGCATAGATAGCGCTTAAGACAAAGACGTTCAGCTTATATCTTGCCGTATTTACTCCCATGGCATTGGCAGCATCTTCCGCTCCATGAATGGCACGCATGGCTCGTCCAACCCGGGAATTCACAAGATTAACTGCCAGCGCTAGACCTGCGAGTAGTAAAAAACAGGCGATATAATAGTTTTTGGTTCGATCGCTGAAATCACCGCTTACCGATAGGCCCGGCAACAAGGGAAAAGCTGGTACTTCGGAGATTCCATCGGCTTCACCAAAATATTCCATGGCCAGGAAAACACGATAGATAATGGTCCCTAAGCCAAGGGTCGCCATGGCAAGATAATGCCCCTTGAGCTTTAAAACCGGAGTACCAATAATGAATGCAATAAGGGCTGCGCAGGACACAGCTATTAAACAGGCAGGCCAAGGATGTACATACAGTATGTTTTCTCCGTAAAGACTTACACCTTCAACCAAACACCCTAAACCATCTAATATGCGTACACATAAGTGGTCTTTGTGTGGCAATAAATTATGAGTCGTCAAGGCAGCGGGTAAATATCCCCCAATGGCGAAAAATCCAGCATGTCCTAATGAAATCTGCCCTGCATAGCCCATCAAAAGGCACAGGCCTATAATAACCAGTGAGTAATAGGCCGACATGGTAAGCTGGGTCAGGTAATAAGAGGTATCGGTCCATTGGGTAATGAGCTGTACGCTCACCAAGACCGCCAATAAAACTCCTATGGGAAAATGTTTTTTCATTCCCTTAGAACTCCTTCAATGAGGCGGCACTTTTATTTCCAAATAAACCATGGGGCCGGACGAAAAGAATAATCAAAAGGATAGCAATGGAAATGGCATCCTGAAAAGCAAGGGGAAGAACCGAGACACTGAATGCCTCGATGATGCCAAGCAGAAGACCAGCAGCCACAGCAGCCATGCTGTTGCCAGGTCCTCCTAAAATTGCCACAGTAAAACCTTTGATAGCCAGGTTGGTTCCACCATCATATTGGGTGTAGGTGATGGGCGAAACAACGCAGCCAGCAATAGCACCAATTCCAGCTGAAAGTACAAAGGAAAAGGTCACCATATTCTTGGTATTAATTCCACAGAGAGTTGCAGCGACACGATTGGCAGCACAGGCCCGCATAACCTGCCCCAATGGAATGAATTTAAAAAAGAGATTCAAGGCTACCACCATTACCGTGCAGACTCCGAGAACCCAGAACACCTGCGGAGATACACCTACTCCGAAAACCGATACGGAGGTGATCTCATTGCCAACAAAGTACGGTAAAGCACGAACTCCCTCACCCCAAATATGCAGGGCTATTTCCCTCGTGATAATGGAAATGCCAATGGTGATGATAATCATGCGCAGGATGGACGGCTTAACCAACCAGCGGATGAAAATTATTTCAATGAGGGCTCCTATTATCATGGTTATCATTACCGCTACCAATATTGCAAACGGCAGCGGCATGATGTTGTTCATGGATATTGCTATCATGCCACCCAGCATGACAAACTCACCCTGGGCGAAATTGATGATGCCGGTGGTGTTATAAATAATATTAAACCCTATGGCGACGATCGCGTAGATCAGACCATAGGTAATACCGGCAAAGAGATATTGACAGAAAAGCTCGGGAGTCATGCAAATAAAAGCCCCCATGACAGAGAAAAAATCTGCCATGGGGGAATAAGAATTATTTATCGTAAAGGACGAATTTTCCGTCTTTTACAGTAACCATCGTAAACGCGTTGATATCAAGACCGTTATGATCAGTGGGGCTGAAATTAAACACGCCGCCTGTACCAACAAAACCTTTCATATTTTCAATGGCATCGCGAACTTTGGCGCGATCATTGCCAGCTGATTCAATGGCTTTTGCCAAAATCATGATGGCATCATAACCATGTCCACCAAAGGTGGAAGCAGGCTCATTAAACTTGGCCTCATAGTCTTTCTTGTACTTTAAAAGAACTGCTTTCTGAGGATCTGAATCAGGTAGCACGTCGGCAACCAGGAGACGTCCAGCAGGGAAGATGATTCCCTCAGCTGCAGCACCGCCGGCTTGGACATATTTGATATTACCAAAACCATGACTCTGAAACAGCGGTACATTCCAGCCAGCCTGTTTCATGTTTTTCGCCAAGATACCCTGGGCCGGGACAATGGACCAGTTAACAACGGCTTGGACATCTTTGTTGGACATCATTTTTGCCACAACAGCGGAAAGATCGGTTGATTTCTTGTCATATACTTCTGCAACAACGACATCAATGCCGAATTCCGGTGCGATTTTAAGAAGTTGAGCTTTTCCCGCTTTACCGAAACCGGTATTTCCTGCCATAACGGCAATCTTGGTAATTCCCAGTTTCTTCATCTCACCGTAAATCTTTTGAACAGCATGTTTGTCCATTTGAGGAGTTTTAAAAACATGCTTGGCCTGAGGATTCACAATAACCTCGGCAGCACCGCAGGAAATGAGGATGGTGCCGGATTTCTCACAGATATTCTTGATCTTCATGGACTCGCCACTGGTGGAAGGTCCAAGAATGGCGAACACTTTCTCTTCTTCGATGAGCTGCTTGGTAAAAGAGATGGCTTTTTCAGGATTGGCTCCAGAATCTTTGATGATCAACTCGATTTTATCACCATTGATTCCACCATTGGAATTAATCTCATCCACCATCATCTGAATGGTGCGTGATTCCGGTCCACCCAGAAAGGAGGCACCACCGGTCACAGCCAATACAGCGCCGACTTTAATTGTTTTTGCCTGGGCTTGGGCAGCAGGCAAAACAAAAGCAAGGCATAAACAGGCCATTGCCGCCATCATTGCAAACATGTTTTTTCTCATTGTTTTCTCCTTTTGTTTGTTGTGGTTGAAGAAAATGGTTAATCCTATTTTTGTATCATCTTAAAAAAAGATCAAAGATTGCCGCATATCCAAGGAAGAGGCTTACACGTTATACGTCTTTTTTGTATACGGGTAAGCCGATGACGCCGGAGATGCGGTGATACTTGATCATTTATATGGCGCAGACTTCTTCATTAGTTAACACCTGAATCCCAGCATCCCCCAAAGCGGCAATGGCCCGATCCACCTCATCAAATCGAAAAATGATCAGACCGCTTTTACCGCTTCGCTGAGAAAAAGCATACATATACTCTACGTTCAAAGATGCGTCCTTAATGACCTGTAACACGCCGGCTAGACCACCGGGTTTATCTGGCACGGCAATGACACAGACTTCGGTTATACCGACTGTAAACCCATCGTCCTTCAGGACTTGCCTGGCTTTCACAGTATCGTTGACTAAAAGTCTGAGGATTCCGAAATCCTCTGTATCTGCCAAACTGATGGCAAGAATATTAATGCCGTTTGCCGCCAGAACCTGACAGATATCGGCCAAGCGACCGGATTTATTCTCCAGGAATATGGCAATCTGTTCTACTTTCATGCTTCAACAACGCTCACTGGTTTCGGTTATCAATAACACGTTGAGCTTTGCCTTCACTGCGCTGGATCTGTTTCGGCTCAACAATGGTGACCTTACAGGAGACTCCCAAAAGGTCTTTTATTTCTGTCATAATTTTCTTCTCAAGGCCAGCTGTCTCGCCCGCTTCACTGGCTTCCGCCTGGACCTCCATGGTATCCATGGAACCCTCACGATTGACGATGATCTGGTAGTGGGGCTCAACGCCATCGATGGAAACCAGGACATGTTCCACCTGGGATGGGAACACATTCACCCCACGGATGATCAACATATCATCTGATCGGCCAGTGACCTTTTCCATACGCACACATGTTCGACCGCAGACACATGGCTCATACTGCAACCGAGAGAAATCCTTGGTACGATAGCGAATAACCGGGAAAGCTTCCTTGGTGAGAGTCGTAAAAACCAGCTCTCCTTTTTCGCCGGCCGCCATGGGTTCGAAGGTGTCTGGATGAACTATTTCAGGCAGGAAGTGATCTTCAAAGATATGCAGGCCATTTTGTGCATCGGAACATTCGGCTGCCACACCGGGGCCGATAATTTCGCTGAGGCCATAAATATCCATGGCCTTGAGCTGAAGTTTCTTTTCAATTTCTAAGCGCATATTGGCTGACCATGGTTCAGCACCAAATACACCGGTATGAAGTTTAAGGGAAGCTGGATCAACCCCCATATCTTCCATGGTTTCCGCTAAATTCAATGCATAGGATGGGGTTGCCAAAAGCACGGTTGAACCGAAGTCCTGCATCAAATTAATCTGTCTTTTACTATTGCCACCAGAAATTGGAACTACAGTTGCGCCTAAATTCTCAGCGCCGTAATGGGCGCCCAAACCACCGGTGAACAAGCCATATCCATAGGCATTTTGGATAACATCACCACGTCGAGCACCGGAGGCTGTGAGGGTCCGGCTCATGACCTCGGCCCAGGTTTTTATATCCCGCTTGGTATATCCAACAACCGTGGCTTTTCCTGTGGTGCCGGACGAGGCATGGATACGTACCACCTGATCAAGTGGCACGGTAAATAACCCATAGGGATAATTCAGCCGCAGATCTTCCTTGGTGGTAAATGGAAGATGTTTAATATCAGCAAGAGTTTGAATATCGCCAGGCTTCACTCCAGCTTCATCCATTTTTCCCCTATAATAGGGAACAAGGGTATAAACACGTTCAACAATAGCCTGTAACCTTTTGAGTTGCAGAGCCTGCATCTCTTCCCGTGGCAGGGTTTCGTATTGTTGGTTCCAAATCATAACAGCACCTTAAAAGTGTCGCAAATTCAATGCATTGATGCATTTTAAATTACATATCAAAACCACAGAGAGCACAGAGTTTTTTAATAATTATAATTTTCTCTGTGATCTCTGTGTCCTCTGTGGTGAAAAACTACCTTAATTTAAAAAACAATCATTAAATACTCATGGCTTCTCGCCCTTTCTGAAAAGCGGCTCGGTTGGCTTCAAGGAACCGTTCCGGAATACGTTTTTCAATGGTCGCTTTAAAAACGTCTTCAGAAATTGGTAAGAGTTTCGACAAAGCACCTACCAAAACCGTATTAGCAGCTTTGATATTGCCTGCCTCTTTTGCCAGGGCATATCCATCAATGGAAAAAACTTCAATGCCTTTATCAGTGAGATTATCCAGTAATCCATCTGGGTATACCATTTTACCGGTAGCCACAGAAGGTGGATTGATATGTTGTTTGTTGACGATTGTTTTCGTCTTTGTATTCAAATATGGAAGATAACGAGCAGCCTCCATGGTTTCAAAAGCCACTTGAATATCAACTGTACCCGGCTCGATGAGAGGTGAATGAACCTTTTCACCATAACGCAGATGCGCCTCAACCGAACCACCACGCTGGGCCATGCCGTGGACTTCGCTCTTTTTCACTTCATATCCTGCAGAAAGCAAGGCAAAGGCTGTCAATTCACTGGCCAGAAGAATGCCCTGTCCCCCTACTCCGCAAAATAAAATATTTCCGCTCTGCATTATGCTTCCTCCCCGGCAAGAGTAATGGCTTCGAATTTACAGAGACCGAAACATTGGCCACAGCCGGTACATATATCTCCGTCAATGACGGTATATCCTTTTTGTTTTTCTTTATATCCCTGGGCAACTGCCTCTTCAGGTGTAAGAGGAATCCAGGAAATGGCAGGACAACCAATCCTGAGACACATGCCGCATCCAGTACAGTTATCCTTTTCTACAAAATAAGGAGTTTTGGGACGTTTACGCTCTTCTGGAATAAGAACACAAGGAGACCTGGTGATAACCACTGAAACCTCAGGCCTTTCAATTTCCTCTTTCAATATCTCATATGAATCTTTAATGGCATGGGGGTCAATAACCCGGACATGTTCGACACCGATGGCGCGACACAGTTTTTCAATACTCACCTCAGCTACGGGCTGTCCCATGAGGGTGGCACCGGAGGCAGGATTTTCCTGATGACCGGTCATGCCGGTGATGCGGTTATCCAATACAATTACAGTTGAATGACCTTGATTATAAACCGTGTTGACC
>CAYUCH010000072.1:8841-18149 GCA_964443295.1 uncultured Desulfobulbia bacterium
CCAGGCCGGTAATGCCAGAATGAAAAAAGGTTGAATCACCAATAACCCCAACTGTTTTACCTTCCCCTTCTTCACCCAGAGCTTTTTCAATACCGTGGGCAATACCTACACTGGCCCCCATACATACACAGGAATCCATGGCAGAAAGGGGCGGAAGAAATCCAAGGGTATAACAGCCGATATCGCCGGAAACGAATACTTTCAACTTATTTAGATTGTAAAACAATCCACGATGTGGACACCCAGGGCACATATTCGGCGGACGTGGTGGCAGGGCAACAGGCTCGAAAAGTTCTCTTTTTTCACCAGTAATTCCTTGACGCACTATGGCAGAATTCAGTTCACCAATGGGTGGTATCTTATCTTCACCATGACATTCAATGCCCATGGCTTTGACACGCATTTCTATATAGGGATCCAGCTCTTCAACTATGTAAAGAGTCTCGACCTGATCGGCAAATTCTTGGATGAGTTTCGCAGGTAAGGGATTAACCATGCCAAGCTTTAAAACAGACGCTTCGGGAAAGGCTTCTTTGACATAATTATAAGAAATCCCGCTGGTGATGATTCCCATTGCCTTATCGCCGGATTCAATTCGATTTTCCTCACATGTTTCGGCAAAATCCTGCATCCTCTCCATGCGATCTTTAATGTCAAGCCTTCTGTTTCTAGCATTTGCAGGCAGCATGACCAATTTGGCCGGCATTTTTTCTAAGGCTTTTTCAACCACAGGCGTGAGTTTCTCACCCTTGGGGACAATTCCCTTCACATGGGAAACCCTGGTGGTAGTTCGAACCAGAACAGGTGTATCAAATTCCTCGCTCATCTGGTAGGCCAGTTTGACATACTCTTTGCCTTCAGCCGGATCGGCTGGTTCCAGCATGGGCAACTTGGCACCATAGGCATAATTCCTGCTGTCCTGCTCATTTTGGGACGAATGCATGGTTGGATCGTCCGCTACAATGATCACCAATCCACCGCGCACACCGGTGTAAGATGCAGTGAACAAAGGATCAGCAGCCACGTTCATACCAACATGTTTCATGGTGGAAAGGGCTCGAGCACCGGCAAAACAAGCGCCGATAGCTACTTCCAGGGCTACCTTTTCATTAGGAGCCCACTCGGCATAGATACCGTCATATTTTACAAAATTCTCTAAGATCTCAGTGGATGGAGTACCGGGATATCCGGATGCCACTGTGACTCCGGCTTCATAAGCGCCAAGGGCAAATGCCTCATTGCCTGAAAGCCAAAGATTATTATTACCTAATTCCATGGCTGCGTTTTTCGCCTCCGCATTATAATGATACGCGCTGGAATAATTAACAAACCTTTGCCAATGGGTTCGACCAAATCGGCAAACAGGTAAGAATCACTGGAAGCGGTACATCTTTTACTCGAAAATCATTCTTAAAGGAAAAGACAACAACGCAAAAAACGACGCAAAAGCGCCGTTTTTTGCGTTATCAATCTCGTTTCTTAGAAGCGCAAGTCAGTCTCGAGGAATACCTCTGAGGCACTGTCATCGTTGACAAATGCATCACCGGCATCCATCATTGCTGCATAGAGACGGAAGCCGAGATTCTTGCTGTACTTGTATCCCACAGTAAGTTGATACACGCTACCGATATCATCATCAGTGGCAGTTGTATCAATTTCATCTGCGGTCAACATGGAGTAAGAGGCTTTCACAGACATGCTCTTCCCGAGCTTGGACTGAGCGCCAATGGTGAGCATGGATACGTTTGAATACACTGCTTCGCCAATAGTGGAGCTGCCGGCGTTGTAAGTAGAGTCATAATCGGTGATTGAGTTACCACCACCAACATTCAGGTATTTGAATGCAAGGATGTCGCCGAACTGCGGCCAACCACCGTAGAATACATCCCAGCGCTCGTTGTCACCGGCAGTGCTTCGGTCATCACCACCCATGAAAACATACCCAAGGAAGACCCGAGCACCGCAATCGAATGTATATCCGGTATCAATCTTATAGCCGAGAGCATCCTGGTCAACTGTGGCGGTAAAATCACCGGTCTGCATGGCAGCTTCAACAGAGTAGTCGAGTCCCATGGCCAGTTTATTGGACAGACGACCACCGATCATGTAGATATTCTTCTTCAGGTTCTAATCATCACGCTGGAGCAGATATACTTCCTGCTTTCCATATGAATTTTTCTGGGCAGTAAAATACAAACCACCAAGGGTGATATCATCGTCAACATCGTTGGCACGGGTGTTTTCCTGATCTTTAAAGTAAAGAGCATCAATCCACATATTGTCGGACATATTCCAGGTGGCTTTTACGCCATCAAAATAAATGGATGTTGAGCCCATTTGGGACTGACCGTCGAACAGGACAAAACCGGAGCCGTACATGAGATTCTGACGGCCCATTTTCAGGCTGATGGGGGCACCCCACAGGGATTTGACATTGATAAAGGAATTATCAACAAAGAATTTCTGACTTCTATTGTCAGCTTCAGAAGGATCGCCCTCACCCCAGTTCTGGTTGGTGAGTTTGACATAACCGGTGACATTGTCACCAACATCGGCTTTCAAAGATACACTGGTTTTATGGCGAAATACTGACCAGTTATCGCCATCTGCGTCATCGTTGAAATCCCAGACATTCTGAAGATTATATCCGCGCATCCGGACCTGACCACCGAGATCAACGTTCTTGATATCGATTGCCATTGCTGTGGCCGGGATGGCCAGTGAAAACATACCAATACACGCCAAGATTTTTTTCATCTTGTTCTCTCCCTTTCTCTCATGTTTAACAAAATGCAGGTGTCCTATTTCCTACGGCACTTGCCCCCTTGGTATAGGAACACCTATTCCAATGTGACAATTGTTGGAGGCAAACGTAACATGATAAATCGCTGGTGGCAAGGGGTTGAAACTCGCTTTATTGCCAGCAGGTATGAAGCCAAAAATTGAAAAGCATTCAAATCGTCAGGAGAAACTGATTATTTGGGAAATTGAAACAGAAATATGATTTATTCACGTTCAGGACCATCCAATATCAAAAAAAGTGGTCCTAAAATGCACATAAACCATATAAAAGCAAGTACTGCGAAGCAAACATCAACAATTGAAAATGATACTAACCGAACCAGATATCGGTCATACAAACGAAGGAAAAAAGAGTTTTTCTTTTTATTAATCGTACCTAAAATGCTATCGAGCAAATAAAAGAATTGCCAGGAGTTTTCCCTTATATATCGCCCCACAAAAAACCAGGTTTTCATACTCTTTTTAAAACCAAGGTCATGCCACATCATCTGCCAGATAACCACAAAAAATGGCCAAAGCAGAAGTTTTTCAGTATCCTCCTGCGTCCTATACAACCCTTGCACACGACGAAAAAACGCCGTTGTTTCAGTTGAATACACCCCCATAATTATTGACATGAGAATATAGCGACGCTGTACTCCTTCTTTTTCAAACCGACGGGCTGAAGTACTTAGAATACCGGGAAAAGTTATCCATATTCCTTGTTTCCTTATCGCTTCGGCAAGTTTCTGATCTTCCAGAAAATGCATACTGGTATCAAAGCCACCAAGGTCATTGAAAAAGGCTTGCCGCAATAAGAAACCTTGGTCTCCGTTGGTTGTATTGACCCGATTAAGTGCAGTCTTCCCTTCCATATACCTGAAAGTAAATTCACTGCCTTTTTGAGAGCGTTTAAAATGAAGTCTGAAATGCCCAGCAACACAGTAGTGGCCCACTTCTTTTTCCACAGAGACAATTTCCTGTAATGCATTTGCTAAAAAAGTGTCATTCTCTTCAAGCTCAGAATCAGCATGGAGGAACAGGAGAAACTCATTTTTTGCAATGGCGGCACCGGCATTCATTTGCCCTCCCCTTCCTTTTGGGGATGATATCCATTGGACACCGTGGTCATGGGCAATTTGTTGGGTATTATCGGTCGACCCACCATCGACTACAATAATTTCAAAATTGACATGCTTTTGTTTTTGGAGGGAAAAGAGCAATGCGGGAAGACTGGTCTCTTCATTTAAGGTTGGAATTATGACTGAAAGATTCAACATGCGTTTTAAAAATATATCAATGCTTGAGAGTTAACTGTTAGGTTGAGCTTAATTTTTCACAATCACTATATCGGTTTTTACTATTTTTCTGGCTACACCCTATTAATTCCACTATTCCATTTGACATTTATAGTTTTTAGCTTCACAATCTTTCTATCAATACTTTTCATTCGTTCATACATTTTTCAATGAGAAAATGATCATGAATGTCAAACCTTCCTACATTGACCTCGAACAACGCATCAAGGATCTTGAAGAACAACTAGGTATACAGAAGGAATACATTGCAAGGTCTCACTCTACATCTCCTTTAAAAAAATCAAATACAAATAATGCCAGAAACACTCTAATTGAAGAAAAAGAAAAACTCCTTTCCAAAATCCGCCAGACCCAAAAAATGGAAGCCATCGGCTCATTGGCCAGTGGTATTGCCCATGATTTCAACAATATTTTAGCAGCAATCCTGGGTTATGCAGAAATGGCCATGGCTGATATTCCAGATTCTCATCCAGCAGGCCAATGCATAGAGGAAGTTTTGATGGCAGGCCGAAGGGCAAGGGAGCTGGTAAAACAAATTCTTACATTTTCTAGACAAAATGACGAATTTCAAATTCCTATTAGAATTACTTCACTTACCAAGGAAGCACTGAAACTCCTCAGGGCTTCATTACCTTCAACCATTGAAATTAGAGCGAATACTGCCTCTGATTGCGGAACAATACATGCTGATCCCACCCAGATCCATCAAGTTCTCATGAACCTGTGTACCAATGCTGCGCAAGCCATGGAGGATACCGGTGGAGTGTTGGAAATACATATGGAAAATGTTGATTATGACGAAGAAATACATATCGGATTAAAGGCAATTCCACCTGGTTCGTACGTCATGCTCACTGTGAAAGATTCCGGGCCCGGTATAGAACCATGCCATATTAACCACATCTTTGAACCATATTTTACAACTAAAGACGCTAATAAGGGATCCGGCATGGGATTAGCGGTTGTGCAAGGCATCATTGAACGTCATCAAGCCCACATCACTGTTGAAAGGCCCATGGATGGCGGCACTTCTTTTATACTTTTTTTCCCGCGAATCGATGAACAAGAATTAATGGATAGCAGGGATACCGTTTCGTTGCCCACGGGAATTGAAAAAATTCTTGTCGTAGATGACGAAGAAACCATTGCTGAAATGGTTGGATTTGTTCTCAACCAGCTTGGCTATAAAGTAGTAAAGGAGACAGATAGTATTGAAGCCTTGGAGTTTTTCAGTTCTGAACCGGATTGTTTTGATTTAGTTATTACTGACCAGACCATGCCAAAACTGACCGGTTCTCAAATTACGAAGGAAATGCTGGCAATCCGTCCCGATCTTCCGGTAATCATTACCACGGGATATGGTTCCAGGATTGACCATGAACATGCCATTGATGCAGGTGCCAAAGATTTTATCCTGAAACCATTCGAACGATGGGAATTAGCACAAATAGTAAGAAAAACACTGGATACAAGTTAACTCGATTTTTGATGGATACAAAAGTATCCGTTCAGAAATGAGACATTTTTCTTAAGGTCAAGGATCGCGATAAAAATAAGCACAGTCATATAATTAATATTACGAGCATTATTTTTTGAGCACGACGCAGAGGTTGAGGAATAGGGCCATTTCTGGATGGATACTCAGGTTCTTTCCAACAGAACAATCGTCTCCAAATGACTTGTCTGGGGGAACATATCCACCAGGCACATTTTCTTGATCTCATAGTTTCCAGGCAAAACAAGCTGGCCAAGATCACGACATAAAGTTGCTGGGTCACATGAGATGTAAACGATCCTTTCCGCCCCCAAATCAAGGACATGCGGCAACACTTCTTTGCAACCAGAGCGAGGTGGATCCAGTAAAACAATATCAAAATGGTGACCTGCTTTGGCAAATTTCTTCGCCTCAGGTACAGCGCCACCTTTTTTAAATTTAATGTTATCAAGCCCAGAGATTTCTGCGTTTTTCTTAGCGGATCGCATGGCAGCACCTTGGAGATCCAACCCCAGGACTTGTCCGGCATAGCTGGCCATTGGCAAAGAAAAGTTACCCATGCCACAAAAAAGATCGAGCACATGTTCACTTCCATTTAAATCCGCAAATTCGAGAAGAAGAGACATCAGCTTCTCGTTTTGTTCTCTATTTACCTGGTAAAATCCTCCAGGTTCAATTGTGAGATTTACCTGTTTCTCCTGCCCCACAGGCAAGGTCCAGCGAATCAAGGCATGATCTTTCACTTGCCCTACTCTACCATATGAACCAAAGAGTCCCTGTTTTTCGACTCTTAAGAAAATATCCTTTACACCGTTTAGTTGCAGAATTGACTCGCCAATGAGTTTAAGGTCAGCCGCCCTTGGCTTACGACCAAAATCAAGGAGTATGACAGACTCTCCATCGTCAGGACTGACAAAGATCTCCAATTGACTTGTTTGACTCAGCAGATCTTGAAAAGGAGCACACCTTTCCATAGCCCCAAGCACGCCGTTAATTTCCTCGGAGGCAATAAGACAATTGGAAATGGGAACCACCTTGTGGGATTGAGGACGGTAAATTCCCACATCACCATCTTTATCCCGGTGCAAGCGAACCCGAAGACGATAGCCAAACTGATTTTGACAGCCTGCAGGTTCCTGGAGAAATGGAATATCATCATCTGCTGATTGGACCAGGTGACTTCGGACAAGATGTTCCTTGAGAATGTCCTGCTTGAGACGAATTTGTTCATCGTAAGAAATATGCTGAAAATCACACCCCCCGCAGTCTTCATAGACTGGACACGGAGGTTCAATCCTCTTATCACTCTTTTTAAGAATTTCTATGGGAGAGCATTCAGCAAATCGCTTCTTGCGTTTTGTGATCAGGGCATGGACTTCTTCACCAGGCAGCACACCTGGAATCATCACAACCATGCCGTCGGCAAGACGCCCGAGACCCAGACCGCCTGCCACGACTTTTTCAATGAAAACTGTTATTTTATTAGATGACATAATGGTACCTTTAAAAAATAGTCATTTGGTTCGAGGACAAGGACTGATGAAAATAAAAAGCGCAGCATATTGGGCATATATGAGCATTTTTCTTTTCATCGTGACGCAGTAATCGGGCCAAAGGGCATTTTTTATATACCATTAGTATTTTGAGTCGGCGTAAGCCAGCCAACCACCTGCCAAGACCAAATCCCGGTCAAAAGAATTAATGTTGAAGGCAAAACTTGCCATGCCATTTTTACCTTTGGCAGTAACTGTATTTTTCTCAAGATCAACGGAAATGGTGGTATCATCTCCGAGTTCTATAATCGTATCAATATCCTCGCCTTTTAACTCCAAAGCCAGCATGCCGCAATTAAACATATTCTGACGAAAAATCCTGGCAAACGACTCGCCGATAACAACATTTATATCGTTCACCTCAAAGACCCAGACAGCATGTTCCCGGGAAGAGCCACAACCAAAATTAGCACGGGTAACAATGGCCTTGGCATTTTTGAGATTTTCAGACTGGGGATCAAATCCTTCCAGTTTTAAATCTTCCAACATATGCGGCGCAAGTGCCTCTTTAGAGTTCTCCGTGAGGTACTTGGCTGGAATAATCTCGTCAGTATTTATATCACTTCTATTCAGAACAAAGGCTGAACCACCAAAATCTTTCATTCTCTTCACCTGGTTTTAGGTTTTTAGACTGAAGGCTGAAGGCTGAAGGCTGATTTCTATGTTCTTCAGTCTTCGGTCTTCAGCCTATCTACCTGCTTTATAAAAAATTCCGAGGATCAGTAATCACACCATCCACTGCCGCAGCAGCGGCGGAAGCAGGGCTCATAAGGTGAACCATACCACCCTTCCCCATGCGACCGTTGAAATTCCGATTGGTGGTAGAAGCACATACCTCGCCCTCGGCCAAAACACCATTACTCATTCCCAGACAGGCTCCACAGGTCGGATTAGTTACACAGAACCCGGCATCCATAAAGGTCTTGATCAGTCCTTCTTCCATGGCCTGGGAATATATGGCAGGTGTGGCAGGCGATAATACGCCACGAACGGTATCGGCAATTTTTTTGCCAGCCAGAACAGCTGCAGCTTCCCGAAGGTCCTCTATGCGGCCATTGGTGCATGAACCGATATAAACCTGATCGACCTTTGCACCGGCCATTTCGGAGACATCTTTGACCTCATCCGGCTTGAACCCAAAAGTTGCCTGGGGCGTGAGATCTGAAACATCCACAGTAATAGTCTGGGCATATTCAGCATCAGGATCGGAATGCCATTTCTTATAATCAGAAACCGCCTCTTCAATAGAGCCATATTCGTCCTGAATAAACGGCCAGAGATATTCTGCTGTTGTCTGATCAGGCATGCAAATCCCACAGGTACCACCAGCTTCGATTGCCATATTGCACAGGGTCATCCTGGCTTCCATGGACATGGCATCAACAACAGGACCGGTGAACTCCATGACCTTATCGGTAGCACCGTTTACGGTGAGGGATTTGATGATGCTGAGGATCACGTCTTTGGCATATACACCTTTAGCAAGATCACCAATGATATCAAATTTAATGGTGTCCGGTTGCCTGAAAGAACAGACACCTTTCAGGATCCCAACCTCCAGATCAGTGGTTCCCACTCCTGCTGCAAATGCTCCAAAAGCTCCATGCGTGCAGGTATGGGAGTCGCCCATAATCACGGTGTAACCTGGACGAATAAAACCTTTTTCCGGAAACAGAGCGTGACAGACACCATTTGCCCCCACATCAAAGAAATCCTTGATGTCATTCCGGCGCGCCCAATCTCTGAGGATTTTTGCCTGGGTAGCGGTCTTGGAATCTTTGGACGGAGTCACATGATCAATAACCGCCTTGATCTTGGTGGGATCAAAAACACGATCCATATTCCGTGCCGCCAGATCATTGATAGCAATGGGGGTGGTAATTTCATGGCACAGTACCACGTCCAGATCCAACACTGAATTATCCGACGAAGGATTACCTCGCAGGTGGGTTTCAAAAATTTTCTGGGCTATTGTTTTTCCCATATGTCATACCTCCATATATGAAATAAGAAGTAGGTTTAAAATCACATAGTTTTGTTGATGACTGTGATACATACAATCATGCATACATAGCGTCAAATGAATAATAGTTTGGCAGGGCATAAACAGAGGTGGCCTGGTTTGTTTGGACAGGATCTACCTTCCTTTAAGTGGAATGT
>CAYUCH010000073.1:0-17750 GCA_964443295.1 uncultured Desulfobulbia bacterium
TCCAAAAATCTCTGCGGACCTGCTCCTATTCCCCTTGTTTATCTTGAGGACTTTAAGGTTGTGGGAGCGCTCCGCTTCCGCCGAAACCAGTGCCAAAGGAACAAGGAACGACTGGTTGTCTCCCTTAAGAAAATGGGAAGGTAAATCCACTTTTTATCAATCTTTTTATTCAAGTTCCGCCATTGCATCATCAAACTTTTCCATTGCAATATCAAGCAGCAATACCGAATATTTCTTGTTATGCACGCCGCCGCCTGCCGCTACAATTTTAATATTCCCCTGGCCTTCAGCTACCATGGCCATTGCTTTCTTAATCGCTGCGTCAGGGACTTTGCCTCTTGCCGCTTCTATAGCTTCCAAGGCCTCCAGTTCCATATCCTCGGCCTCCTCCAGAATGTCCAAGACATCCTCTTTCCACTTCTTAACCAGTTTGTTTTCATCCTCGGTGTGGCAGGCACCACAGTTTTCGGGATTTCCCTTCTTGACCTGCACACCCTTGTAGTCATAACCATCCTGCGTATGACAGGCAAAACAGTTGACCTTCATATTAAAGTGCCTGATCGGATAGTCCCGTTCAATGCCTGTGCCACCTGTTCCAGCAATCAGCATCTTTTGCTGCGCGTGATGATCAGGATGGCATAAAGAACATTTTGCCGTTGCAACATCCATGAATTTAGCTTCGCTATGCCCTATCGGTATATGACATTCGAAACACCTGGCGTTCTGTGCGGCCACATGTTCCTGATGCATCGTTTTTTTGTCCTCCGCTTTTTTCAACATCTCCGCAGAATAACTATGGCAGTTGAAGCAACCTTCTTTCTTGATGCCGCCCTTGCCCTGAATCATCTGGCCGTGGCAGCTTTCACATGAAACTTTGGATTCTTCAAGTGTTTTGTGGGATATGAGTTTTTTGGGCGGTTCCGCTCCTTCTTCTATCTTGTTGAGTGGTTTGTCGGGTATTTCATGGCATAAGGAACATTTAGCCCTTCCTTCATTGAATTTTGTTCCTTTAAAATGACAAAGATAGCAGCTATCTTTGGAGACCTCAAAATGCTTCTGATAGGTTTGCTGTTGATGGCAGCTCGTGCAGTGCATCTCCTGTCCTTCTATCAATTTGTCTTTATCAAAATGTGCCTTATGGGTAAACGAGACAACGGCTTTTGATTTATCCTCTCTTACATATTCAACAAACTTAATTTTTTTAGTCCAGTACTCCCCCTCTTTACCTTTGCCGCTTGTTGGATGGCATTTAGATGTTGTACAACTGCGGTCGTCGATCCTCGGTCTTGTTCTTACAGTTGATTCCTCCATATTTAAGATTGTTGTCAACCTCGATAAAACCTCCAGCTCGGTCTTCATAAATTCCAATTCCGTTTTCTTTTTTGAAGCGGCCTTTTCATCTTCTGGAATTCTTTTATGTTCAGGAATTATGACACCTATTCTCTCAGGTGGATAATGACACTCTTCGCATGATACTTCTTTATGTTTGCCTGTCTTCCACGAATCATGCGCCTTTTTTATAACCCTGGGGTATGTCAGGATATGGCAGTAGCCGCAGAAAAACTGGGACTTTACAATAGATGGCTCTAAAGGAAGGTTCTTAACAGGGGGCTTTTCTTCAGAATATGAATATGTTGTAGATAAAAGTATTACTATAACTGCAGCCGCAAGCAAAAAAAGCTTCTTCATACCTTAAATGTTCCTCCTTAATTAAGATCAATGACTTTCTTCTTCAAGGGGTAGATACTTAACGCCCAGAGTGTAGGCAAGAAAAAATGCAGCTATAATCGCCGCTATTACTAATATCTCCATTAATGTAGGGATAAATGAAGGCACTAAGACCAGGGCATCCTTTCCCATAGGGCTAAACATAGGATAAACTTGTGCTACTATCAGAAAATCATATCTCATAATAAATACCCCTACTAAAACCATGACAGACGCGATAAGCACGCCGCTGATATTTTCTTTTTTAGCGGAGTAAAGCAGTATGATGATCGGCAGAAAAGATCCTATCGCAAACTCAAAGAGCCAAAATGGAAGGCTGAAAGGGCCTGTCAGTAAAAGCATTACAGATTTGGCTTTAATCGGATCCAAAAGTCCAAGCCCTAACTTATAAGACGTAAAGAGAAGTCCCAAACTTAGAAGCAGGGCAAATATTTTAGCCATTTCAAAGATGAGTTTTTTAAGTTTTCCGGCTATCTCTTCGCCCTTTATTTTATACGTCACTATAATTGCAGCTATAAGCCACGCATAACCGCAGAACGCTGCTGAGAAGAGAAAGTAGACAGGATAATACGGACCATACCAGAATGCTCTTGCCTCTGCGTGACCAAATAGTGCGCCAAGGGTGTTATGCGCTGAGAGTCCGGCTAAAAGAGCCAGGGTTCCTAAAATCCGCGCCCATTTGTGGTCATTCTTTACTGATTCAGGTGATTCATCATTATTCTTAAACACTATCAGGCTATAGATTTTCTGTTTCAACCCTGTAGAGTTATTGGCTATTTTTGACAGCCCAGACCTTGAGAGGAACCAGTACTCGCCAGCTATAAAGACAATATAAAGGGTATATAATGTCCCCATCCACCACATGGCTGAACGTAAATTGGGAGTTATTACATTATAAATAATCGCCCTTTCAGGATGTCCTAAGTGAAGTACTATGGAAGACATCCCGAATATGATCGTTATTAAGGAAAGGAATACACATCTTCTGCTTATAAGTTCATATCTCTTCATGCCGAACACGTGACCAAGGGAAGAGACTATGCATAACCCTGTGCTTGATACCACAAAAAAGACATAATTTGACACCATCATTGCCCACGGGATTCTAATGGAAAACTCCAGTATCTCCAGGCTTATAATCAAAGAGAGCAGCATGGCGTATCCGCCTAAAGCCATAACCGCAATTAATGAGCTTATCCATATATAATATGCGGGTGACTTTGTATTGCCTGGCTGAATTGTGCTGTTCATAAACTTTTAATCTCTTTCCTCTGTGCGAGAGTAGATATACATCAGACCTGTAAGCACAGCAGCCCCCGCAAAACCATAAGAAGTGATTCTTAATTTATCAAAGTTGCTGCTGACCACTTTCTTTGGGGCTACAACCAGTCCGATTTCCTCTGGCTTTGTCCTCAGGATGGTCAAAAAATCTGTGCCGCCGGCCTCATGTTCGCCAAGCAGGTAACCACCCACGGCATCTGCACGGTTTTTAGCCTTCTTCAGCATATCGTCCTTCAGACCGAAATCAAGCGCCCCTACAGGACACGCAGCCACACATGCCGGTTTTGCATGCGGTATCCTGTCAAAACACATGGTGCATTTCCTTGTTATTCTTTTATTGAAATCAAATCGCGGAACTCTATATGGACATGACATGTAACAGTACTTGCACCCTATACACTTTTTCTCATTTATAACCACAGGACCCTCAGGGCGCTTTTCAATAGCCTTTACAGGACAGGCTGAGGCGCAGGCAGGTTTTATGCAGTGCTGGCACGCCCAATGCAGATAACCGAGGTCTTCCCTGTTTTTTATGTCCCTTGTAAGATTAACAACTACCCAGGTGTTACCAGTAAGTTCTGTTTCCCTGTCTGTTAGTTCTTCAGCTCTGTCAATCTTGAGATTGTTCCACCGCTTGCACGCAGACATGCACCTCTTGCATCCAATGCACTTTGTCATATCGTGAAGCTTTCCGTATCTCTTTATCTTTGCTTCAAGTAGACCCGGACTGCCAAGGGTCAGGCTGGCGGATGTAGTAGCAAGACCTCCTAAAAACTGTCTTCTTGTGATACCCCGACGATTCATTTTTTTAAAGGCTCCCTGCGATGCGCCCGATAGGGTTTTGGCATATCTGTCTTTTTCGCTGCATCAAGAAACTCAACGAGGTCTGTTAGGGGGGTCTTCTCGTGGTAATGGCAGCCGCTGCAGGAGTTTGGCTGTTTCTCCAGTCCGCCCATTTTTATACTGAGCTCAGGAGATATGAACCTGAATGAATGACTGCGTTCATCGCCTGCTGTGGCGCTCTTAACTGTTCTTGGCATGTGGCAGGCAATACAGCTTCCGAAGGTATGTATCTTGTGTACACCCCTGTAACCCGTTGTTGAGTGGCAGCTCTTACAGAGATTGTCTCCGGCAAGCACTGTCTGGAAGGTGGTTTGGCCTGAATGAATAGTATGGCAGTCTCTGCACGAAACTCCCGCCTTTGCATGTTCGCTCTGCTGCCAGTCAGTATACTGCTGATAACTGTATTTGGAGTCACCGCTTGGCCAGAACATATCAGGGTTGTTCTTCTGATTGAAAGAATTAAAAAAGAGCCTGAGGTTTGCGATCCCTCTGGAAGTCATATAGCCAACTGGATATGCGTATTGTCCGGTCTTGTCAACACCCCTTGAATGGCAGGAGCCGCATATCTGAGCAGCAGCAGCAGTGGTCAACTTTGCAGGATTTATTATTGTGTCTATCTCAAAACCAGAGATGGCTTTTACGTGGTTACTCCCAGGTCCATGGCACGCCTCGCACCCTATGCCTGGCTCTATAAAAGTCTTTTTAATCGGGTCAACGCCTGTTGCGTGGCATCCGGCACATTCTTTAAACCATGATCTCTCCTGCCAATCCTCGGCATGATATGCTTCCCATTCGCCGCTTAAGATATGGTACTGGGCCGGGAGCACAAAATAGTCGTCTTCTATCTTCTTCAGATACTGCTGTTTCCACTGGTTGCCAATAGTATAGTCAACATCTTCTTTATTGAATGTCCTTATGTCACTTGGGGAATCGAAATCGCCTATGATTACCATGGGATTGGTCTTTGCGTCCTGCAGCATCTTTGAGTGAAGGGTGGTGCCCCACTCGAGATATCTTCTTTCGTGGCACTTTTTACACTCAATAGAACCAACAAAGGTTGCGCCTACCATATTTTTAAACTCTCCCTCGGTCGCCTCCTCATGATGCTTTAATTGCATGGTTGAGTAGACAATAACCGCAACAGCGAGAACAATGATTAGACCGATTATTTTTGGTACTTTTTCCATTATGAAATTCCTCCTTGGATTATTCCTTCAGGAATTACCAAACTGAGTGGCAGGAAACGCAAAATTGAGACTGGGACGCAAAGTATTCAGAACCCGCAATTGCTGAAATTGTGCCAACAAAGCATACAATCGTAATTATTGTAATTACCATTTTGTTCATAAGCTTCGTTCCAGTAATTCTGGTTCATTGGTAAAAAATTGACATTGCTGCCCTTCTCAATTACGCGAAAAGATCCGTTTTGATGCAGGCGCATCCCCTAGGAGAAACACCTTTTTCTGTCGCTGTAATGGAACATGACCACAGATAATTTCACTGCAGATTCCGTGCCACATTGAAAAAACGTGCCACATTGAAGTAATTTGAATGCAAAAGCAAGAGTGTTACAAAAAGGAAACAATAACAAAAGCATGCTAGTCAATTTTCTTTTTATTTTCAGCATGTTAGAGCGGAAGAGCTCGCAAGGAAAAGAAGTAGAAAACAAACGGATCAGTTTTCTCATCCCTTTAGCCTTACGGAATCAACAGGATAAACGGAATTCACCATGTTTATGGCGTTACATATTCGAAACAAAAAATGGTGAAAGAAGAAATATGAAAACAATGTAGTGAAAACTATTAACGTGGGAACTGCTTAATATTTCCTATTTACTTACACATCCAGCTTATAGGTTGTAATCTTATCCCAGAGAGTCTTTCTGCTGATGCCCAGGATTTCTGCGGAGCGGGTACGATTTCCCTTTGTAATTTGTAAGATTTTCAGGATATGGGCCTTTTCCGCTTCAGCGGATACCTCTGCCAGTGGCACAAGCGCGGCATGTCCCTTTTCCTTGAGAATATGGGCCGGCAACTCTTCCTTTTGTATCACTTTGCCTTCTGCAAGGGAAAGGCAACGCTCAACGATATTGCGAAGCTCCCTGACATTGCCAGGGAAACGATAATTGGTAAGCGCTTCCACAGCCTGCCGGCTGAAACTGTGTGAGGTGCCAAGTTGGTCGTTAAACCTGCAACGAAACAGATCAACAAGCAGCGGAATATCCTCTTTGCGTTTTCTCAAGGGCGGTAAAGAAACAGGGATAACATTGAGACGGTAATAAAGGTCCTCTCTGAACTGCCCCCGCTTCACTGATTTATCAAGGTCGACATGGGTTGCGGCAATTAACCGTACATCAATCTCAATTATTTTTGTCCCACCGAGACGCTCAATGGTCCTTTCCTCAATGACACGCAAGATCTTAGCTTGGGTCAGGAGAGGAAGATCACCTATTTCATCAAGAAAAATGGTTCCTGTATCTGCCAACTCAAACCGCCCCGGCTTCTGTTTTACCGCCCCGGTAAAAGCGCCTTTTTCATACCCAAACAATTCGGACTCAATAAGATTTTCCGGTAAAGCCGCGCAATTGATCTTGATAAATGGTTTATTCTTCCGATGGCTTTGATAATGGATGGCGGTTGCGGCAAGTTCCTTTCCCGTGCCGGATTCTCCCAGGATTAGGACATTGGAGTCGGAACGGCTCACCTTTTGAATGAATTTGAATATCCGTTCCATTGCCGGGCTCTCACCGACGATATTCATACTGGAATAACAGGATGAAATTTCCTTTCGCAGTTGCAAGTTTTCGGCCGCAAGTTCCTGGACCTCCAATGCTCTCCGGACGGTGAGAATCAACTCATCAAGGGAAAAGGGTTTGGTCACATAATCAAATGCCTCATTTTTCATGGCATCGACTGCGTCTTCTATACTTCCGTAGGCAGTCATAACTATTACCAGGATTTCTGGTGTTTCCTCTTTTATGTGTCTCAGGATATCCATGCCGTTCATGTCCGGCAGACGTACATCGGTTATAACAAGCGCGAAATTTCCGGATGTAAGAGCATCCATGCCTTCCCTGCCCGTTTCTGCCACAGCAACCTCAAACCCTTCAGCCATTAAGGCGTCCTGTAAGCTGATCCGCATGGTTTTTTCATCTTCAACTACGAGAATCGATTTCATGTATGCTCCCAGGTAAGATGATGGAGACCGTGGTGCCTTTCCCCTTCTCACTGTCTATGGTTATGTCTCCTTTCCATTTCTGCACCAATTCATTGGTCATCCAGAGTCCAATGCCAGTCCCTTTACCTGCTTCCTTGGTTGTAAAAAACATTTCAAAAATCTGGTCGAGGTCATGCCTGTTAATTCCTTCACCGGTATCCTGTACCCTTAAATAAACTTTGTCCCGTTTCCTTCTCGCTTCAAGGGATAACCGCCCCCCATCAGGCATGGATTGAATGGCATTGATTAAAACATTCAAAAAAATTTCCTGCAAATCATAGGGAAACATCTGCACCTGCAGGCCAGGCTCAATTGAGACCTCAAACCGTATACCTGCTTTTTTCAGGCGGTAGTCCAACAGGCCGGAAACAGACGCAAATACTTCCTCAAAAAAGGAAACTTCCTTTTCCTCCCTGCCTTTGCCTGCGGACCAGAGGAGTTGGCTAACAGTGGTTTCAATACTTTCAAGCCCTTCCTTTATCAACTCCAGGTATTTATTTCTGAACTCAGGATCATCCCCACTCTGTTGAAGGTTACGGACACAATTAAATAACCCGCCAAGGGGATTGTTGATTTTATGGGCAACACTGGAAGAGAGAATGCCAAGGGTGGCGAGCTTTTCAAAACGCAACAGCTTGTCATTGGCTTTCTGCATTTTTATGTTGGCCTGTTCAAGACGATCGATCATAGCATTAAAACTGCTGCCCAGCATGGCAATTTCATCCTCACCCTGAATGATTATTTTATCCTTTGGCAACTCTTCGCCAATGGCCTGCATGCTATGGGAAAGATCAACAATAGGTTTGAAAAAACGTTGGCTCAGGAAAAAAATGGTAAGAAAACCACCCGCCAGAAGAAAGAGGGTCAGGCCGATTATTTGGATAATCATTCCCCTGCTCTGCATTTCGATGTCCTTCAACGATACGCCGAACAAGAGAGCTCCCCAGTGTTTTTCCCCAATGGTAAGTGGCGCGCCGAATTCAATCATCCTGCCGCCGGTTTCTTCGGACAAGGTTGTCCGGAGTTGAATATCATGCGATTGCAGGGTGTTTTTTGCAAAGGGACTTGTGTATTTTGTGCCGTATTGACTGAAATCACTATGGGACAGGACGGTCCCATTCTCATCGAGAACCGCAACATAGAGAAAATCCAGATCTTTACCTCTGTAAATATCACGAACATAATTGTCAATAAGCCCCCCTTGTTCGACCAGTCCCAGCCTTTCATAAATAAGTTCATTGATGATAAGAGAAGCAACCGTTTTGGCCAGCAACTTTCCTTGCTTTTCAAGCGAGTCGTACATCAGCTCATTGTAACGGCTAGCAATGATGTAGCCCAAAACCCCCATGACCAAAACAATCGCCAGAGAAGTAATCAGGATAAACCTTTTTTGCAGAGACTTTCGGAAACGCATAGTGAATGCCTTATGGGCTAGGATGGCAACCTATACCGCACCCTTTGGGAATATCATTAACCATTTTGCGGATACCGCTGTAATCATCATCGCCGGCAGGTACAAAACCACCTTGAAACTCAGGCCCCAGATGGACCAGGATTTTTTTGCCTTTCTTTTTCTGGCTCATATCAAAAAGGACTTTTTTAATTTTTTCAATCAGAGCATAAGATGCATGCTTTGATATTGCAATTGGGCCTGTTGGGATTGGATCTGATTTAGCCAGAATTTTCAGGCCACTTGGTAAATATTTGCTGGCCACGGTATCATTAACCCCTCCGGCATCGTATTCACCGCTCAAAACCTTTTTAACCACAGTGTCAGCGTAATTGAAATTTTTATACGAAGCGAGTTTGTCCAGATGGATATCCTTCCAGGCCAGCATATAACGAGGATACAGATTTCCGGCTGTTGACCACAGGGCCGCAAAAGCAACTTTTTTGCCTCTCAGCTGAGATAATTCGGTAATTTCATCGTCTTCTCGACAAATTATCACACTGGTAAATGTGGGAGACCCATCTTCCGACTTGTTCTTGGCAATTGCAGTAGCTCCATACCTTGCATGGGCATCGAGATAGGAAAAAGGGCCGAGAAACGCTATATCCACCTCTCCTCTTCCCAAGCTTTCTATGGTTTCTTGGTAAGTTTTTTTCAGAGAAAGATCAAAAGAAAGGCCGGTGGATTCAGCCAAATAATCAAGCAACGGCTGATATCTCTCATAGGCGATTCTTGGATTGGTGTCTGGGATGACTCCGAAACGGACCAGAGACTCCTCACTGCGCTCCTGTGTTTCTTTCCTGACCACGCTCGGTGTGTTCCTTTTGTTAAAATTTTTTACAAACTCCATCATTTCCCGGATCCCGTCATAATTTCGATCCGGGACTTGAATAAATTTATCAATGTGCATTGCCTCAAGAATTTGTTTTCCCTTTTCATCTTCGTGCATATGGGTAAATTCTTGACGCAATTTTTCCTTCAGAAATAGAGGGGTTTTCTGTGGGACAACAACAGGAGGAATGCCGAACTGTATGGATTGGCGAATTATTTTTGTTTCCCTGGCGTAGGGTGAGTCGGTCTTTTCCATAAATTGATAAACAAGGCTGTCAACCGCAGCGCCGTCAACTTTTTTTTTGGCCACCAGTTCAACGGATTTATTATGGCTGTAACTGAAAATATAGCGGCTAAAAAAATCGTCCGGACTCGTGTCTTTCTGGGCAAGAAGATAGACCGGATAGAGCCGGCCAGAGTTGGATTTAGGGTCAACAAAGGCAAAAACTTTGTGGCGCAGGTCATCCATTGTTTCAATAGGACTGGATTTGTGAACAATAATATTGGAATAATAAAACGGTTGACCGTCTACAATCGGGGCTACAAGCAGTTCAACGTTAAAATATCTCTTATCCAGAACATAAGGGGCTGAGCATATAAAGGCGGCATCAACACTATTGTCCTCAAGCATCCGGTCAATTTCATCGTAGGTGGTTCGATGCACCATCTCAACCGGTTCTCCCAGTTTTTCCGCCAGATAATCAATTATCTCTTGATAGTACTTTACTGAACTTATTGGTGTAATAATGGAAGCAACACCGATTTTTATCTCCCTGTTGAGTTTCGTCTCAGACGCGTCGATGAAATTCGCCGTGGTAAAAATAAGGATAAAGCATACCGCCACCTTAATAATTGAATAACGCCGCATGAATCACCATCGAGAAATAAAAACCGCATTTATGGAAAAGGAATCGCCTTTCCAAAAAAGATTCCTTTGAATCTCAAAATATGTGCAGCAAAAATCATGCCATGGAAAGGAATCTCAATTAAAGCCAGAGGACTCTTCTATTGTAACCTCCAATCGGCAAAAAGAGAAAGGCTAAGGGAATCTCAACAACCACGGTGATGATTGAATCTGTCCGAGGACAGCTTCATGATTAGAGTAGATGTATTATTGCTTATCCCCACTCCGCATTCAGCAACGACCTTGACCGCCAAATTGTTGAAACAATGTTTTTCAATACCAACGCATTATACCTCGACAAGGTCGCCATGGTGTTATCTATAGATTGACTGCGAAACACCTGTCACTAATCTTAATTTCTGCACATGCGCTTATTATGTGGGCGCCAGATATCGCCTCATCCGGATATTCATCAAGATACCGATACCGGCCATGGTGGCAATGAGCGATGATCCACCATAGGAAAAAAGAGGCAAAGGCATTCCAACCACCGGCAAGAGACCGAGCACCATTGCAAGGTTAATAAATGCCTGCCAAAAAATGAGCGAAATAACTCCAAAGGCCAGAATGGCCCCGAACTTATCCCTGGAAGATGTCACAATATTCATTCCCCATAGTATGAGAAAGAAATAACATCCGAGAAAAAACAAAGAACCTACAAACCCCCACTCCTCAGCCCAAACGGAAAAGGCAAAATCTGTATGCCGTTCCGGCAAGAAATCCAGGTGACCCTGAGTGCCTTTCAAATACCCTTTCCCAAGCTTGAGACCTGACCCCACGGCAATCTTTGACTGAATAATATGATAACCGGTGTTGTGGGGATCACTCTCAGGATTCAAAAAGGTTTCAATTCGCTGCCTTTGGTATGGTTTCAAGAAAAAAAGCCAACCAATGGGGACAGCGGAAATGCAGGTTGTAAGCAGAACCCACAGCGTGGACCATTTCAATTTTACAAACAAGGTCATTGACACAAAAACAAAGGCAAACATCAAGGCTGTACCAAGATCGGGCTGCTTAAGAATGAGCAAAAATGGCGCAATAGTTATCAGGGCTGGCACCACAAGCTCCTTCAGAGTAAAGCCCTTACCGGTATCCTGCCGATAATAATAGCTTGCCAGGGTAATAACCAACATGATCTTGGCCGGTTCAGAAGGTTGTAAGTTAAAAAAGCCTAGATCAATCCAACGTTGTGTTCCAGCAATATTTTTCCCAAAAAACAAGGCAACACAGAGTAAAATGAGACTAAAAGCGTAGAGGGGATAATTCCAGGTAATCAGGTTGCGATAATCAATACTCACAATAAAAAGCACCAGCAGCAGACCACCTATGAAAAAATAGAGCTGCTTCATGTACACTGGCAAGCCACGCATCGGGGCGGCAAAGGAAGCGCTATAGAGATTGAGCAATCCCATGCCACCAATAGCCAGGATTGTTCCCAACAACACCCAGTCAAAATTGTCTAATAAACGACGATCAAAGCGAAACATAATTACTCCTGCGCCGGCGGAACCGACGAAGTGTAGAGTGCAGAATGCAGAGTGCAGAGTGCAGAGTTAAAAATTTCTCTCAATTGATCCACCTGTTCAGTATTCACTTTTCACTCTTACCTTTACCCTGCTTTTTAAAATACGCCTCCATGACAGCCTTGGCCACCGGGCCTGCCACTGAACCACCATGGCCACCATGTTCCACAAGTACTGTCACGGCAATCACTGGTTTTTCAGCCGGGGCAAAACAGGTAAACCAAGCATGGTCACGATATTTATAGGGTATCTGATCCTCGGGCAGGTGTCGAAAATGTTTTAATCGGACAACCTGAGCCGTACCGGTCTTACCAGCCACAACAACATCTTCCAAAGCGGCCTTTCTACCGGTGCCGTGCTTATCATTCACCGCTGCTACCAAAGCCTTGCGCACCAAACGAAGATTACGGGTACTTCCTTTCACTTTGCCATCTATCTGAGGAGTTAAAACCCTCATTTTTTTACCATCGGCATCTCTTGCTGCTTCAACATACTGCGGTCGATAAAGAGTGCCACCATTTGCAAGAGCAGCAGTCATCTGACATATCTGTAGAGGAGTAGTTGTGTTAAAACCCTGCCCAATAGCCACGGAAAGAGTCTCACCTTCCTGCCATGGTTCTTTTTTAACTCGAATTTTCCATTCACTTGTCGGTACGAGGCCGGCCTTCTCATTTTCAAGATCTATTTCTGTTAAATATCCTAAACCGAAACTATTGGAATATTGTGCCAACTTATCCACCCCAAGGCGTTGGCCAGCGATATAAAAATAGATATCACACGATTCCGCCAAAGCCTTATGCAGATTAACCGCACCATGCCCTGATCGCTTCCAGCAGCCGTATCGACGATTACCGAATTTATATGAACCTGCGCAATACAAGACTGTCTCGCTATTTACAATCCCTTCTGACAATGCAGCCTGGGCTGTTATAATTTTATAGGTTGAACCTGGCGCATATAACCCTTGTATGGGCTTATTTATCAAGGGTTTGAGTGGATCACTCAATAATCTGCGCCAATTTGTCTGGGAAATACCGCCCACCCACTTGCTCAACTGAAGGGCGGGAGACGACATCATGGTAAGCATTCGTCCAGTATTGACCTCCATCGCCACAACAGCTCCGGATAAACCAATCATGGCTTTCTCCGCTGCTATTTGCAGTTCAATATCCACCGTCAGATAAAGATCATTCCCCGGCAATGGTTCATGCACTTTAAGCTGTTTTTGTTCAACACCACGCACATCAACCTCGAGGTAATTTTTACCCTTCTCTCCGTGCAATAATTCCTCGTGTCGCTTTTCAATGCCGGTTTTACCAACCAAATCCCCTCCCTGGTAGCCGACGTAGTTTTCACTCTGTAATTCTTTTTTACTGATTTCTCCAAGATAGCCAATGAGATGAGAGGCGAACTCATCACTGAGATACTCTCGGGTGGGCATAACCTCAATCCGGATACCGGGCAATTGAAAACGATGATTCTCAATATAGACCAATGCTTGCCACGATATGTCCTCAGCCAATGGTACAGGCACATAAGGTGGCAACCTGGAACCTGTCCTGACCCGACCAAGCAAAATGGAAATATCAATATCCAAAATCCTGGAAAGCTCCCTCAGGACCTCTTCAGGATCCGGGGAATCCTCCTTC
Organism: uncultured Desulfobulbia bacterium; assembly: GCA_964443295.1. GTDB lineage: Bacteria > Desulfobacterota > Desulfobulbia > Desulfobulbales > CG2-30-60-27 > CAYUCH01. The sequence continues at coordinate 13,426 of CAYUCH010000073.1, forward strand.
ATCCAGACGACATTAAAGCTCGGACGATTGCCAACAATGACCCGCCCATCTCTGTCCCAGACCACACCTCGCGGTGCGGCAATATTTTGCACTCGAACTCGATTATCCTCAGCCAAATGAGAATATTCTTCGCCTTTATGAATCTGGAGATACCAGAGACGGGCAATAAGCAGGGCGATCATTACTATGATAAACAGGGTGGCAATATCAACCCGCTTCTTAAGCTGCAGAAGCTCAGAATCATCAATTTTATCAATGCGGGTTACAAGTCTTCGTATTCGCATGCCCCTGCCGATCACTCTTCACCGTTGTGAAGATGTGTGTTCCTATTTCTACGGCCGCTGGAAGCAAACCTGTTTTTTGAGCGGGATTTAACAAAAGACCATTTCATTTTGCGTTCTTCAAAAAAATCTAAAAAATGATCAAAAAGGAAAAATAGAGGTACTGCCATAATAGCCAGGATAAGCATCCGTAAAAAGACATCTGGCCAGGACCACAGTAGAAATCCTTTTGGTGCCAGGAGGGTCTGACCAATAAAAATACCACTGGTCATCAACAGGTAGCTTGCAACCATCATTGGAATTTGTTGGGCAACATCACCAAAGGATAGAATCTTCGAAACCCACCGCACAATGAAAAAAAGTATGAGATATACCAAGGGATATAAGCCAAGAAATACACCGGAAAAAATATCCATCTCAAGGCCGAACAGCAGGGTTAACACGCCACCCTGAAAGACAGGCATTCTAAGGGCCAGAAATATCAACAAAATAAAAAGAAGGTCCGGCTTACCAAGCCATTTAGGAAGGGCTGGAAAAACAGAAGTCTGCACTATCAACAAAAACGTTCCCAGGAGGAAAAAAAAAATACAACGCATTGAACAACTAGTCCCCCTCGGCCAAAGATTTCTCCTGCAGAATAACTACCAGATATTCCAACTGGGCAAAGTTGACAACCGGTTCAACTTCCACTCGCAGGAACATTCCACGACGGTTTCTTACAACATTATTGACGGTTCCCACCGGCAAACCCTTGGGAAAAACACCGCCCATTCCAGATGTAACAACAACATCCCCTTCCTGTACTTCGTTATTCTTTAATACATAATGGAGGAAATAGCCTTTGCCGTTTCCCTTGATAATACCCTGCACTCGGGATTCCTGAACCAAAGCATCAATGGCGCTATTGGAATCACTTGCCATAAGCACCTTGGCGTAATGGGGTGATACATTGCGAACTTGGCCCACCACACCTTCTGCCGTTACTACTGGCATACCAGGCAAAATTCCATCACTGGCACCTTGATCTATGATAACCGTATTAAACCATTGCGATGGATCTCTTCCAATAATCTGTGCCGTAAGAAATGGTGCATCCAGACTTTTTTTCAATTTTAATAACTTCTGTAAACGTATATTGGTGGCCACCGCTTCTCTGGACTTCACCAGGTCCATTTGCACCCGGTGCAATTCATCTCGAAGGCGCTGATTTTCTTCACGCACATCCCACAGAGCAACATACCCTTCCCAGACCCCTGACATGGAATCCACAGTATGGGAAACCCCCGATTGGGCAAATCCAACCAATTCAAGGCCTAGTTTATGGAAGAAATTAAACTCCCGACGACCAACTGTGGAAACAATAAAGATGAGAACCAAGGTAAGAAAAAGCCCGAAAACCAAGAGGAACTTCAGCTGTCGGGAGCGTTGTTGTCGTTTCCTCATAATACAAGACTGAAGACTGAAGGCTGAAGACTTAAACCAGATACAATATACCGAAAGAAAAGCATCAGAAGGTGCATTACATGTTTGTCCTAGATCGGAAGTATATTAACAAAACTCTTCCCGCACACTGTATGCTATAAGGGTGCCGCAGATTTGTTCAATTAGGGTTGTCGACTATAGTTTTTTCCTATGTCGACAACTCTAATTGGGCGAAGATGTGGTGTCATTATAGCATACAGCTACGGTATCATAACCTCTTTGAGCACATCAATATCTTCAAGAGCCTGACCGGATCCAAGCACCACAGAACTTAACGGATCGTCTGCAATAATAATGGGTAATCCTGTCTCTCGGTTAAGCCGTTGGTCGAGGTTGGTCAACAAGGCTCCGCCCCCGGTAAGAACAATACCTTGATCTACGATGTCAGCTGATAACTCTGGGGGAGTCAACTCCAAGGCCATTTTCACTGTTTCAACAATGGCATCCACCTGTTCGGCAATGGCTGCCTGAATTTCTGAAGAATCAATGGTCAGCGTTGTAGGCACACCGGAGACCAGGTCTCGACCTTTGGTTTCCATGGTTTCGAATGGTTCTTCAGGCATGACATTACCAATGGTGGTCTTAATCACTTCTGCTGTATGCTCACCAATAGCCAGATTATGTTTGCGCTTTATATATTGCAGGATAGCCTCATCCATCTTGTCACCAGCAACCCGGACAGACTTAGCATATACGATGCCGGCCAAGGAAATTACCGCCACTTCTGTGGTGCCACCGCCGATATCAACAATCATATTGGCTGTGGGCTCGGTAATGGGTAAACCAGCCCCGATTGCTGCAGCCATTGGCTCTTCAATGAGATACACCTCCCGGGCTCCGGCAGATTCCGCTGATTCGCGTACTGCCCGTTTTTCTACCTGGGTAATGCCGGATGGCACACTGACAATAATACGAGGATGGACCATTGCCCGCCGGTTATGAACCTTTTTAATAAAATAACTCAGCATGGCTTCGGTAACTTCGAAATCGGCAATAACTCCGTCCTTAATAGGCCGAATCGCAACAATGTTGCCCGGAGTGCGGCCAAGCATCATTTTGGCCTCTTTACCAACGGATAAAACCTTATTAAAACGGGCGTCTTTTCGAATTGCCACCACCGAGGGTTCCCGAAGAACTATGCCTTTTCCCTTTACAAAAACGAGGGTATTGGCCGTACCAAGGTCAATGGCCAAGTCATTGGAAAGCCAGCCGAGCATTTTGTCAAAAGGAAAAAACATATGATGAACACCTCGTTTTGTGCACCTTGTTTGTGGGACCTTCCTTGGATCCCTTGAAACCTCTTTCCATAGATAAGAACCGGATAACACTAACAAACATTACTATGGTTGGCAAGAGAAATGGCAGGAGAAAAACCTTGACACAACAGTGGACTGCGTGGTATTGACTTTTGCAAATTTCGGCCCCTTGCAGAATCCAACTCCTATAGAATATAAATGGACACGGTTGTAGCAGGCTTGTTCAAACAGGGTAGCCGATTATAATGGGCCTATATCAGAGTCTCACTTCGTTCGCTTACCTGGAAATCGTGGTGGGTAAAGATGTGGCGCCCGTGATCTTTTAAATTTGTGGGGGTATAGCTCAGCTGGGAGAGCGCTTGAATGGCATTCAAGAGGTCAGCGGTTCGATCCCGCTTACCTCCACCACACGATATATTCTGTTGTGATCCAACGGAAACCTTAGCCCCTTGTTATGTTGATCCATGCAAGGGGCTTTTTTTTTGCCCAAGATTACAGGGTCTTCCTGAGACCCTTTTTTAGGCCAAAATAGCGATTTTGGAGCTTATTTGGAGCTTACTCGCGCTTTTGTGACGGGGCCTTAGCATAATGAGCCGCCAGCTTATGTTGAAAAGCCCGCTTGTGATTAAGGGTTAGATGAGAATAACGATCAGTCATGGCAATATCGCTATGACCGATCATATCTTTTACGAATTTGTGGTCTGCTCCTGTCAGAAGAAGATTTGAACAGAACGTATGACGATGATCATGAAAGTGGAGATCAGAGATTTTGGCTAATCTGCAAACACTCCGCCAAGCATTGTCAAAACATTTAATGGGTTCACCATTAATAATCCTGCAAAAAACATGGTTTGACTCAAGGGTTGTAATACCTTTTTTACGCCTCATTCTTTCCAGATGGTTTCGCCAAGCAAGTAACGCCTCTTTACTTCGAGGCATTAGATACTCTGTTCTTTCATTTCCATTTTTAGTGCGGAAGAAATGGATAGTACCTTCATCATCATAATCAAAATTAATATCATCCCAAGTCAGCGACAAAGCCTCTTGTTTTGATACACCATGCTCTGCCCCCAAATAAATCAAAGCAGGCATATAAAACTTGGCTCTTGTTTGCTGACTGGCTTCAACTAATTGATTAATCATTTCCGGCAAAAGAAAAACATTGCGTTCGTGGGATTTTTCACTCAAATATTTAATGTCTACAGCAAGGAAAACCTAATACGTCCAGAAACGTGCAAATGAACCACCAGCCCAATTTACTTCCATTGTAGTGCATACTTTAAACGATTGGCCAATTTCAAACGAA
>CAYUCH010000074.1:0-14095 GCA_964443295.1 uncultured Desulfobulbia bacterium
GTAATGGGTTCCATAATAAATTACGTTACAGAGTTCCTTTCACTTCTCTATTTTTCCTCTAAGACAAAGATTGCCCCCTCGAATCGCTCTTCATTCATTGCTTTCACAGCCTTTACAATAAAAGCCTCATTGTTGACCTGTACTTCTTCAATAATTACAGAATCGGTCTCCACTTTAGCTGCAATTTCGGTAAGCCCTTCCACACCTAAAGCATCCAATTTTACACCGGAAATCTGTTTTCTCTCCATCCCAAGAATTTCAGGGATTTTTTTATTAGTCTCCACCACAACATTGTCCAAATCAGCACCTATAACTCCCACCGGCAATGCGTCTAACACAAATTGTCCCCTGGCCATGACCATATCCTGAAAGAATATTTCCCGATTCCTTTCTTCAACCAGACGTTCAAGTTTTCTGTTTAAAAAGGCCAGCTCATCATTGGAGGCCAGTAATTTTCCAGTCAATTCTGCATTTTTTTTCTGCAGAAAAAACGTGTCCACTGCTTTCTGGATATTCATTTTCAATTCATCATCATTCCATGGTTTGGGTATAAATTTATAGATCTGCCCTTCATTGATCGCTGCCACCACCGAAGCAGTGTCTGCGTAGCCCGACAATACTATGCGGATAGTTTCAGGTTTTTTCTCGTATACAGCCTTTAAAAATTCCACCCCATTCATACCGGGCATACGGTAATCAGACACAACAACCTGAATATCAGGTTCTTCATCCAATGTTGCCAGACCTTCTTCTCCAGACAAAGCAGTGAAAAGTTCCATATCTTCATCGATGAACATCCGCTTCAAAGAACGCAACACATTCACTTCATCATCAACGCAGAGGACTTTAATATCTTCGGTCATCCTTGTACCCTTTTAGTAGTATCGGTTAACCTTGCCTTTTCATGCCACCAACAAGGTTCTTTACTTTTTCTACATTCTATAATTATTCACATTCGGTATTAATACTAACCTTTTAAAACTATTAAAGAAAAATTATTCTTTCTCCAAAGGGAGCATAACTGTAAAGGTCGTCCCCTCACCAACTACGCTTTCCACTTCTATCTCACCTTCATGTTTTTGAGTTATAATATCATAGGTGATACTCAGTCCTAATCCTGTTCCTTTACCAACATCCTTGGTGGTAAAAAATGGCTCAAATATCCTGCCCAACTTATCTTCGGGAATACCGCTGCCTGTATCCGTTATAAGAACATACACATAGGCATCATCGGCCCGGGTGGTAATGGTGATATCACCCTGTTTTTCAATGGCATGGGCCGCATTGACGAGCAGGTTAATAAAAACCTGGCTCAGCTGCTGTGGATAACAATGTATCAGTGGAACATCGCCGTATTTTTTATGCAAAGTGCATTTATATTTCAGTTCGTTCCAGGCTACGGTAATGGTGTCATCAAGGCAGTCATTAATATTGATGCTTTGTTTTTCTGCCTGATCGACTCGAGAAAAATTTTTCAGGCTCTGGACAATATTTTTCACCCGATCTAAACCATCCAGGGATTCCTGAATCATCTCCGGGATATCTTCAAGAAGGAAATCAATTTTCTGTTTACGTCGCTCAGTCTTAATCTCTTGCAATGTATCACTATCCAGTGCAGTCAAATATTCAGACTGTTTGCCAAGAAAACCTTCTATTTTGCCAATATATTTATGGAGCGTATTAATATTGCTTGTTACAAAACCAACCGGATTATTAATTTCATGGGCAACACCGGCTGCCAGCTGTCCAACTGAGGCCATTTTTTCTTGCTGCAGCAACTGAGCCTGGGTGTCTTTGAGCTCGGCATATGCCTGGGCAATCTCCTTGTTTTTTTCAACAACCTTCTGGGCGGCGATTCTTCGCTCCGTCACATCTTGCAGGGTCATAACCTCGCCTGTAAACCGACCACTGGCAATAGACGAACAGGTCATGAAAAAATATCGACCAGTGAGTCGGTGGTGGAAATTCCTTCCGTGTACACCGGTCTCTGATTCGACTTCTTCAAATCCATGTTGAGCAAACAGAGTTTCCGTGTCCATTCCTAAAAGCACAGGGTAGGATAACTGCGTAGTCTCAACCAGTTTTTTATTACACCTTCTAATCCGTTTATCGGTGTCAATTAGAATAACCAGATCTTCCACGCAATCCATGGAGCTTTCCCATTCTTGTTTGGCCTGCTCCACTCGATCAAATATCCCCTTCAGTTTCTGATAATTAACCACATCGGAAAGGTCATGAAATACTTCAACAATCTCATGAACCTCTCCTTGCTCATTACGTATGGGCATGGCAGTGATTTCATATACTCGTTCATCTCCTTTTCCGAGAGCAAGACTCCTCGTCTTACGCACAAGTTCTCCTTGCTCCAATGCTTGTTGGGCAAGGCAGCCACCATCGTCCTTTAAGCAGGTTTGATCATCACCAAAAAGTATTTCGTGACATGGTTTACCGATAAAGTGCTCCCCGTCAATATCACATACTTGTTTGCCGGATTGATTCAAGTAACGACAACTGAGGTCCTTTGTGACAATTATTAATGGGTCCTTTACGCTGTCAATGATACTTTTTATGACATCTTCGTAAACCACATCGACCTCATGGCTTGATATTTATAGAGTCCCGTACTTTTCCTTGCCCGCAAGCTAGGGAATTTCAGACCATTCTGTTTTTGGCTGACCGCAATTGGGACATGCCTGCCAGGCATCTTGCAAAGGTATCATACAATCCGAGCAATAATTGTGTTTCTTGGCACTACAATGAGGGCAGAACATAAAGGTAGCCTCGATCATCAGGCCACAACTTTCACACTGCCTTTCATATCGTGATTGGGCACCGATGACCCGCAACAATTCTGCCAAGGTTGTTAAACCTGATTTGACTTTTTCAATACCGTTGTCCAGCAGTAAATCCATGCCCCCTGACTGAGCCAATTTAAGCATTTCAGATTCTTTATATTGGCTACTTATGAAATGACGGAAAATATCGTTCATGATAAACAGTTCATATAAGCCTGTTCGGCCCTCATAGCCGGACTCTGCACACTTTTCACAACCTGCCCCTTGGTAGCTCTGACCTTCCAGCTCTTTTTCAGAAATATTAAGCAGGTTTAATATCTCTGGATCAGGTTGACTTTGTTCTTTACAGTGAGGACAAATTTTCCTCACCAGTCTCTGGGCCAGAATCCCCTCCAAAGCGGAGGCAATCAAGTACGGTTTCACCTTCATGTCTATAAGACGGGTAATGGAAGCTACAGAAGAGTTAGTATGAAGAGAAGACAGCACCATATGACCGGTGAGCGCTGCTTTGAAGGCAATATCTGCCGTTTCAAAATCCCGGATCTCTCCAACCAGGATGACATCGGGATCCTGCCGGAGGGTGGCCCGCAATACTGAAGGGAAGTTCAGGCCAGACTTATCATGGATATATGTTTGGTTGGCCTCTTCAAGAAAATACTCAACCGGATCCTCAATGGTTTGGAAATTTTTGGTGGACTCAAGCATCATATTGAGGATGGCATAGAGCATGGTGGTCCTACCGCTGCCGGTGGGGCCGGTGGAAATAATCATGCCCTGGGGTCGGCTGACCAAGAGCTGAATCTTCTCCCTATCCTCCCCTAAGACGCCGAGGTCTTCCAAGGTTCGGATTGAGCTATTCTTGTCCAGTAATCGCATGACAGCCTTTTCCCCATACAATGTCGGCATGGTGGAAAGACGGATATCCATGGTTCCTAAAGTAGTCCGGATCGTAATGCGGCCATCCTGGGGGACCCGTCGTTCGGCAATATCCAGTTTACCGAGAATTTTCAGACGAGAAATGACTGCCGGGTGCATAGCACTTGGCACACGCACAACATTTCGCAGCATGCCATCAACCCGATAACGAACAACAGTATAATGTGTTTTAGGCTCGAGGTGAATATCACTGGCTTTTAACCTGATCGCATCGGCCAATACCGCATTAACGATCCTGACAATAGGAGGAGTTTCAGATGAACTCACCAATTCCTGCAAATTCTGCCTTTCTTCACCTTCTTCGATGATGATATCAATGTCTTCCAACGCTTCAGCATCGGAAAGTACTTCCACATCACTGTAGGGATCTGAACCTATTCCCTCATATACTTCCTTAATGAGGTGAAGAATCTCCGATGACTTGGCCACCATGGGTTCAACATTAAGGCTGGTCATCATGGAAATATTATCACATTTGAATATGTCGGAAGGATCAGCCATGGCCAGAGTGAGCTCTTTGCCGGATAATGCTACGGGAACTAAACGATTTCTTTCGCAGAGTTCTCTGGGCAGATAGCGTACTGTGGACGGTTCTGGTTTCAAGGTGGTGAAATCCGCCACCTTGATGTTGAGCTGTTTTTGAAAAGCTTCTAATATAGAGTCTTCTGATGTATATCCGAGCCGCACCAACGCATCGCCTAAAAGCTCATTGGATAGTCGTGACTCACGGGTTTTATCAAGTTGTTTTTGATTTATGATACCGCTGCGTATAAGGTAAGTACCAATCACTCCTCGGTTTTCGTCAAGTACATTGGCATATTTCTGCAATTTTTCCTGTTGCTTACTTGTTAACTCACGGAGTGATTTGTTTTCCTTAACAAGCTCAAATTGCTGCAAAGCATTTCGCACCGTGATCAGCAGGTCTTCATCATTCCAAGGTTTGGTAATAAATTTATATACCGCACCTTGATTCACCGCTTCCATGATGGCGTCAATGTTGGCGTAGCCGGTGAGCATAATGCGGATTGTATCAGGCCACTTTTCTTTGATTTTCCCCAACAATTCACTACCGGTCATTCCCGGCATACGGTTATCGGAAATGACCAAATGAATGTGTTCGCGCTTCATTATCTCCAGGGCTTCTTCTCCCCCTGGAGCTATATAGAGAGTATAGCGTTCATCCATGAACAAACGCCGCAAGGACTTCAAGACACTGGCTTCATCATCAACCAGGAGAAGAGAATGGCTTTTTTCCTGTGCTGCTTGATTCACTCTACTCATCAATAAGTACTCTTGGGCCCAGTGGGCCAATTCAGGAAAATACACAACACTCATTTCACATAAATACGGTAGCCTGTTTCATTATACTCCAAAGATACCTACAAACAATAGCTGTATATATACTTTTACAACCCCTTCATAAGTTTTTACCCTGCTGCTGAACTCAAAACTGGCAAGCTGACCTTAAAAGTTGTCCCTTTTCCTTGCTCTGTTTCAAACGAAATAATGCCATCATGTTTTTGGATAATTTCCATGGAAATATTCATTCCTAAACCAGTCCCTTTACCCGCTTCCTTAGTCGTAAAGAATGGTTCAAATATCTTTTTCTGGTTTGCCTCAGCAATACCACACCCATTATCAGTAATGGCCACCACTATTTCTTCCTCGTCACAACTCGTTTTTATGGAAATCCCACCGTGATCTTCAATGGCCTGCACTGCATTCATGATAATGTTCATGAACACCTGATTCAATTGCTGAGGGAAGCCCATTATATTGGGTACGTCTCCAAAATCTTTGGTTACGTCGGTTTTATATTTCAATTCGTTCCACAGAATATTCAAGGTACTTTCCAGGCAATTATTAATATTGAGTTTCTCTTTGGTATCTGTATCCTGGCGGGAAAAAACCTTCATGTTCTGAACAATTTTATTTACTCGCTCAGCACCTTCCAGCGATTCCTTGATTAACTCAGGCAGGTCTTCAAGGATATAGCCAATTTTCAGTTTTTTGCTCTTTGCCTCTAGTTCTGAATGCTTTTCACCATTATTCAACTGGACAACAGTGGACTCCAGGTTCTGAACATATTCACTTACTTTGCTCACATAGATACTTAATGAAGACAAATTGCTACTGATAAAGCCCATGGGGTTATTAATTTCGTGGGCAACTCCTGCTGCAAGCTGACCAATGGAAGCCATTTTTTCCTGCTGAATCACATGGGCCTGACTTTTCTTCAGCTCTTCATATATTTCGCTGAGTTCCTTATTAGCCTCTAAAAGCCGTTTTTTCTCCTCTGCCAGGTTATTGGCAAGGGTCATTCTCTCAGTTATATCCCTGGCCACCAATACAACTTGAGTGACAGATCCATCTTTTCCAAATTGTAATGGAGAAGCAGAAATTTCACAGTAACAGGGATTATTGTCACCATCATAATAGAGATGTTCAACCATTTGATGAGAACGACTCTTGACAGTTTCAGGGATGACGCTGCCATCGCTAAATGCTGAGCACAAAGCTGCTCCCTGAGAGGTTAACTCTTTGCATACTTTACCAACGACTTCCTCACTCGTTAGCCCAATCGCCTTTAAAAAACCGTTGTTAACCGAAATAAATCTATAATCTTCAACATTAATGATTGCGATCTGCTCATTAACACTATCGATGATTTTTCTTGGCAATTCCCGCAGCTGTTCGATCTCCTGCTGCATATGTCTATTTAACAAAATAGAATTAAGCCGATTGACCAAATCCCCAAAAATAATGGGTTTCATGAAATAGCCATCCGCACCGTGGTGAATACCTTCAATAGCTGTTTCCACGGTGGCCTGACCGGTCACTTGGATGCAGATCATGCGGGGATAATCATGCTTGATGGTTTTGAGTAATTTATTGCCGTCCATGTCCGGCAAACCAATATCAATAATGGCAATGTCAATATGTTCTCTGCTTAATATTTCCAGGCCACCCAAACCATCTTCAGAGGTTTGTACATGATAATCATACTCCTCTAGAATTTCTTTCAGTACTGCTCTGATATCTGCCTCATCATCAATGACAAGTACTTTTAATTTTTCCATCGAATTTCCATAAATCTGCGAGTTTGAATGACAACCTTTCTCCATACATAATCAGGGAAAATGCCCCCAAAGTAAAGAAAGATTATCAATAATAAGATATGAATAACCAACCTCGTATTCAGTCTGAAAGGTTGAGTTATTTTTCATTCTGATTTCTGCTAGCCATTTCTATACTTAATTTCTCAACGGTTTCAGAAAGCTCTTTTGTACGTTCTTCAACCATCTTTTCAAGGTTGCGATTCATCTCAATTAATTCTTGATTCTGTTTTTGGGTGAGATCCGTGAGCCTTTTATTCTCTTGGATCAAATTGTATTGAGAAATTGCGTCGTTGATTGCAGCTAATAGTTCGTCATCATTCCATGGTTTAGCAATGAAATGGAAGATTTTTCCGTAATTAATAGCAGGTAGAATGCTTTCAAAATCAGTAAAGCCGGAAAAAATCATCCTGATTGTTTCAGGCCATTCCTCCCTGACCATTGCCAAACATGTAGTGCCTTTCATGGACGGCATCATCTGGTCGGAAACCACAACAGCAACTTCGTGCTTTTCAAACTCGGCTATAGCCTTTTGGGGATCGTCAAAGGTGAAAACTTCGTATGGAGCTCCTTGTGTCAGACGGATAATGGATTTCAGAACACTCGGTTCGTCATCTATAAAAAATACAACCGGAGATTTTTCTGAAGTCATACATCGCTCCTATAGGTAGGAAAGACTATGCAATACACCCTGTAGGTTCCGGGTATTACTATAAAGACTCAAGTCTATCAAACATACCACCACCACCATACAGCAGTCCATTGTTTTTTAAATGGAAACCATGCAAAGTTATTACCCAGAATCGACTTTCTTTTCATGAGTTGATTAAGTCACAGATCCAATTGTTATCTTTAAGAAAGCGGACCGAATAGAGAATTAAGATTACAACGAATAGACTTCGTTATAAAAAAGGAAATCCATATCATCAGGTTAAGGGGAAGTATCTTGCGATTCTGTTGCGGTTTGGCGAGAGGACTTCAAAATAAATTTACCGATTTTCCTGTCTTCATTGGCAATATGGTTCAGCAGCCAGTCTGCTAAAAAATCATACAGATCAAACACATTGATATTTTTACCATTTTTAATTTTCAACAGAATCCCGACAACTTCATCAATCAGCTTCTTATGTAAATCCCGATGCCGGGAAAACTCAGGGAAACCGATCTCCTGCATGAGTGCTTCTTCCGCAGAAAAATGAAGCTTTGTAAATTCAACCCGTGATTTAATGGCCTTGCCAATTTCTTCATCCTGGCGGTTGGAAGGAAACGAATGTTGCAGATTGTTTATAATCTCAACCATCTTTTATGTTGATCGTCAATTTCCTGCACACCTATGCTATATTTATCATATCAATCCATCTTATCTTCCACCCTGTAATAGAAATGAAACAATCACCACATCAGTCAAAGTAAAAACAAACTATGATGAAGTATCATTTGTCGGCAATATAACCGTAAAAGTTGTACCTTGACCAACCGCACTCTCTACCGTTATTTCACCATCATGTTTTTTGATAATTTCCCTGGCAATACTCATACCAAGCCCAGTGCCCTTTCCGACTTCTTTGGTGGTAAAAAACGGTTCAAAGATTTTCTCAATATCCTCAGCAGCGATTCCTTGACCGGTATCTGAAATTGAAACTCTCAGATCATCGGGACCAGCCCAGGTTTTAACCTTTATCTCTCCTTTATTTTCAATGGCATGGGCCGCATTAATCAAGACGTTCATAAAGACCTGCCCTAATTCCTGCGGAAAACACATAATGGGAGGAATATCACCGTATTCTTTGTCCACAGTTGCTTTGTACTTAATTTCATTCCAGGCAATGCCAATTGCTCTTTCAAGACATTCATTTATATCTGCGGAGTATTTTTCACTTTTATCTTTGCGTGAAAAACTCTTCAGATCCAATACAATCTTTTTCATGCGATCTGTTCCATCAAGGGACTCATTTATCAGATCATTTATGTCGTCGATAATCACATCGACTTTCATCTTCTTTTTTTTCTGTTGCAATTCGGCTATATCTTCCGGACCAGGCACTTGAGAAAGTACCTCTCCTTGCAGCTGAATATAATCAGCCATTCGTTGGAGATATTTTTTCAGGGTGGAAAGGTTGCTGTTGATAAAGCCAATGGGGTTATTGATTTCATGGGCCACCCCTGCGGCCAATTGGCCAATAGAGGCCATTTTCTCCTGCTGAATAATCTGGGCTTGAGCTGTTTTTAAATCGTATAAGGCATCTGCGAGCTCTTTGTTTTTATTTTCCAGTACTTGCTTGTTACACACCAGCATATCATTCTTAATGCGGATCTCCTCAAATTCCTTAATTTTCAGGAAGTTTTCAACCCTCAGCAGGAGCTCTATTTTATCTATAGGCTTTGAAAGAAAATCATTGGCTCCCACCTCAAGACATTGCGTCAATATCTCGTGGGAAGGCTGACCAGTAATGAAGATTACCGGGACATGTCGTATTGCAGGATCTTTTTTAATATATTTGCATACTGTGATGCCATCCATTTCAGGCATCATAATATCAAGAAGTATTAGGTCCGGAATTAAGGATTTCGACTTATCAAGGCCCTCTTTGCCATTGAAGGCCGTCTCAATAGAATAATCTTTCTGAAGAAAGGTTGTCAAAACCTGTACCATACCAGGATCGTCTTCAATAATGAGAATTTTGGCTTTTTCGTTTCTCATCTAGCTCTCCTAGATTTATAATTACATTAGATTGATTCTCGCATAATTGAAAGAAATGAGTCAAGCTGAATAATTCAGTGTAACAAAAGGACAGGATAGAAAACTATTTCTGAAGTCTATAAAAAATAACGAGATCAAGTTACGGTTTTCCGTCAAGAAGAAGGTTGGTATATTGGTGGAAATTTCATCTCATTTATTGTTCTTTACTCTGCCAATGTCTAAAATCTCCTTGACTGTTTTGAGAAGTACTTTGGATGCAAAAGGCTTATAAAGGAAGTGGACACCAGCATCAAATAATCCTTTTTTCTGAGCAACCTCCGTTGGATACCCGGTTAAAAATAAATATTTCACATCCGAATTGATTTTTATAATTTTTTCCCATGCTTCAATACCGCTCATTCTGGGCATAACCACATCTGAAATAACCATTTCTATACTGTCTATGTTGGATTTAAATTTTTCTACCGCATCCACTCCGTCTACTGCTTCAAATACAGTATACCCTTGTTTTTCCAAGATTCTGCGTCCCAGTACTCGTAAGCTTGTATCATCCTCAACAAGTAAAATGGTCTCTGACCCTGGCTTCAATTCTTCTTGCCCTGTGGTTGCTTCCGGCTTTAATAAATCCATTCCTAGCAATGGTAGATAGATATCGAATGTTGTCCCTTCTCCCAATTCACTTATACAATCAATATATCCTTTGTGTTCTTTGACAATTCCATAGATTATTGCCAATCCTAAACCAGTCCCCTTACCCGTTTCCTTGGTCGTAAAAAAGGGATCAAATATTTTCTGCTTTGTGCCCTCATTCATTCCTATTCCAGTGTCGGAAAAACTAATAAGCGCATAGGAACCTGATGCGATATATCCGTGAAAACCAACAATCTCCATATCGATATCCACCGATGATATTTTTATAGTCAAGGTGCCGCCATCCGGCATGGCATCCCTTGCATTTGCAGCTAAATTCATCAACACCTGTTCAATTTGAGTGGGATCAGCCATTACTACCAACTCACTCTTATCGTATTGACGTTCAACTTTTATATCCTCACCAATGATTCTGGAGAGGATCTTCTCAATACCCATGAAAACATCGTTTATATTTACAGTTGTTAACTCTGTTATTTGTTTCCTGCTAAAAGTGAGAAGTCCCCTGGTCAGGTGGACTGCACGCTCCGCCGCTCCAATAATCTCAGACACATCTTGATAATGGCTGTCATCACTATCCACCTCATCCAGGATCAGACCACCAAACCCCAGTATTACACTAAGTATATTATTGAAATCATGAGCAATACCGCCAACAAGCGTACCTATGGACTCCATCTTCTGCGTTCGTATAAGCGTTTCTGTTAGTCGCTTCCTTTCGCTCACGTCAATAACAACAGACCGGCTTTCGATAATGTTCCCTGAATCATCATACATAGGGTAAACAGAAAGACTTATCCAAAGAGTTGAACCATCTTGATGTTGCATCAGTAATTCTTCATCAATGGTTACTATCCCTGCCTTAAATTTTTTATAAACTTTTCTCGCTAGTTCCACTCCACTTGGCCCATCGACATAGAGTCCAAATACGGTCATTTGCAATAAGCTTTCCTGGGAGTACCCAAGAAGATTTGAGGCTTGCTGATTACACATTAAAATACTTTCATCTTCAGCACTTATTGAAAAGTAGGCAACTGGGGCCTGCTCATAGAGATCACGGAACATTTTTTCATTATTTCGCAGTGCTGCATCTTTTTGCATACGTTCTGTTATATCACGAGCAACAGCAACAAAATATTCCTTCTCATGATATTGTATGAGCTTAACACTCACCTCCACAGGATGTATGGAACCATCTGTATGCCTCATATCACGGATAAACACCTGTGGTCCTTTGGCATTTATAACACTAGACAAATCATACCAGTCAGAAAGTGTTGTCAGTGAAGGATCTATATCCAAGACATGTAACTGTAAGAGCTCATTTCGAGAGTACCCAGTCTCATCGCAAGCTTTACGATTGACATCCAAAATTCGGCTGGTTTCAGGTTCGACTACAAAAAAAGCATCATTGGACTGGTCAACAAGCTCCCGAAACATCCGCAATTCATTTTCACTCTTTTTCAGCTGAGTAATATCAGAGAAAACATGCACAGCTTTTGAAATTTCTCCATTGTCATCAAACACAGGATATACAGTCACATCAAATAACTTGTCACCAACGGAAATGATCTCACTTTCTCTTTGTTTGCTTTTAAAAACTCTTTGATATGGGCAATCATTTATTGGGGAAATACTTCCATGCATAAGTAGACAACAGGATTGACCAATGATTTCTTTCCATGGTTTACCCAGCATATCTCGCATGGCCCTATTACATCGAATTACACGTGTATCAGGATCAAGGAGAGCGACAGAATCATTGATTGTATCGAAGGTAGTTTGCCATTCATGGGCAGCTGCCATTAATGAATTTTCCGCATGTGAAAGTTTTTTCTCTGTTGAAACCTCAGTGCAAACTCTTTGTACTACAGGGATCAAACGTTCCGTGAAAATGGCATCTTTGATGAGATAATCCCTGGCACCTAATTTCATCATTTCCACAGCGGTCTTTTCATCTCCATGACCGGTCATCACAATGAAAGGGACATCAAGCTTTTGCTTTTTTATACTTTCTATGATTTCCCGGCCATTCATATCCGGCAAAACAAAATCCAGTAACAGGAGTACATCCTGACTTTTCTGAACAAGGGTGATAGCGTCAGCACCAGAGAATCCGACATCAACGGTAAAACCGGCTTTGACGAGTTTTTTCTGAATCAGACGATTCAGTCCCTCATCATCTTCAATCACTAAAAGATGCATCAAACATTCTTTGCTGCTTTGAACAGTATCCACCTGATTAACAGGGAACATCACTCTTTTCCTTCTCCTCTCCATTAATGTATGGGAGCTCGACAACCAACAGAAAAAGGCCTAAGAGCCTTATGGCTTCTATAAACTTGTCTGAATCAACCGGTTTTGTAATATAGTTGTTACACCCCAAACGATGGCAATTATCAACTTCTCTTGGATCATCTGTTGTGGTTACCATGATGACCGGTATCTTTCGTAACTCCTCATCCTCTTTAATTCGCTGTAAAACTTCAATACCGTCTACCTTGGGCATCCGGATATCAAGGAGGAGCAGATAGTGGGCGCCCTGTTTTCGACAGTGCTCATTCCCTTTTCGGAAAAAAAAATCAATCACCTCCTGGCCATCCTTGAAATGTAAAATAGGATTACCGATACCAGCCCTTTTCAAGTTTTTCTTTATAAGGGTTGCATGCCCCTCATCATCTTCCGCGATTATGACTGTCATCTCCTTGCTCATAAAGAACCCCATCAACCTGTTAGTGGAAATTCAACATAAAACCTGCTACCTTCCCCCGGTTTTGATTCCAACCATATCTTCCCGTCATGCTTTTCAACAATGCGACTGACTATGGTCAAACCCAATCCCTCTCCAGGAACAGCAGTTGGATTAAGCCGGTGAAATATCTCAAAACTCTTTTCTTTGTGCTCTTCAGCAATACCAATACCATTATCTTCAACACAGTAGACAACATGGCCAGTTGTAACCTTACCTGATATTTTGATGCGCCCTGGACGATTAGGGTCAAAGTATTTTAAAGCGTTATCAAGAAGGTTCGAAAATACTTGATTGAGTTGACTGGAATCTCCTCTGCATGGTGGGAGTGAACCTATATCAACAACAGCTCCAACATCATTGATTTGATAGTCGGATGTTGCAACAACCTCCTTTATCAATTCGTTCATATCACACTCTTCTATTTGTAATACGGCACGCCCAAGACGCGACAATCGTAAAAGACCAGTAAGCAAGCCATCCATTTTAACAATGCTTTTCTGTATAAACTGAAGGGATTCCGGGACATCTTCTTGTAACAATGGAGCAAGTTTTTCCTTTATATGCTCAGGAATATCCTCATTCTCACACAACAAAGCAACATCCTCTAGTGCACTGGTGAGTTCTTTGCTAAATCCCTGAATATTAACCAACGGTGATCGCAGATCATGGGAGGTGACGTAGACGATCTGCTCCAATTCTTTGTTTTTAGCTGTAAGCTCTTTGGTTTTTTCTTTTACGTCATCTTCAAGTCGACCATATGACTCTTTTAATTTTTTCCTCATGTTATCGAAATTGGTGGCAAGATATCCAATTTCATCTGCTGATTTAATTTCAGGCATTGTCTCTGAAAGATTTCCCTCTGCAATTGATTTTGCCGCATTGGTAAGTTTTGTAATGGGACTTGAAAGTGTCATGGAAAAATACACCGCGATTCCTACACCAACGACAACGAGTCCAACAAGAACAAACATGGCCTGCATTAAAATTTTCCTTATTTTTTTATATGCGTCAGCCTTCTTCACATCAATAACAACAAACCATTTTGTTGCTACCCATTTCTCTCCGGAAACTCCCTTTATCTCACCTGGATTAGGAATCCTGGTATAGAGTGAAATCGGTACAGAAGCATAGTTCATCAAATGCT
>CAYUCH010000074.1:14105-17111 GCA_964443295.1 uncultured Desulfobulbia bacterium
GACCGTCATGGAGATCTACAAATTGTCCCCTATCTTTTTCATTCCCCTTTAAGGAGCGCAGATCACTTTGGGTTACACTCTTATGATCACTTAGATCTCCCCTGCTAATGATGACATCGCCGGTTGAACGCACTAACATAATGGTACTTTTCAAATCATATTCAACCTGGGTAATGATATCGAGTGCTTCAGAGACTTTATAGTTAATCTTGAGGATGCCAATCACATCACCATTCTGACGAACAGGTACTACAACGCCTGACACAAGAGATTGTACACTTTCATCAAACCCACGATCATCAATGAATATTGTGCCCGCGCCATTGTTATAGGCTCTCTCCCACCAATACTCATCTGCCTGGTAATAATCGGAGAGAATTTTAGTCATTCCCACGGCAGCCCCATTGATGTCGGTAACAAAAACCTCACCATAACGAGAATCATCTTGTTTCTTGAATTTTTGCAAAACGTGAGAGAGCTCATTACCAATGATTTTACGAGCTATTGCATTTTTCTTTTTATTTCGAATCCACTCCTTATCGTGCTTTTCGATATACGCTTCTATCTCTTTTCCTTCTTTACCAACATAAAAGTTATTGGCCTCCATAACGGTTTCAACAATCATTTTCGAAGCAGCAAGAACCTTTGCTTCCCTCACCCTTTCCTTGAAAAGCATGGCAAGGTAATCCGCTTTTACATCACAGGTGGATAGCAGTTCGTTACTGACTTGTTTTTCAAGTATTCGCTCTGTCGAAAATGTAAACAAGAGACCTATAAATAATCCGGGAACTATGATCAGGCCTAAAAAAATGAGAAGAAGCTTTGTTTTGATTTTCATATAATTCCTTCCCCTTGGACTAGCACAAAATCACCTTCTCTATCTTTATTAGAGTCCCACAACGTCGAATATGTCAACCAAGAATATTGGGAAATGAACTAGTCAGGATTATTGACTGAGAAATATATTATTTTACTGTGGTTAGATAATGATTTTTTCGAGAGCAAATTTCGATTTCCAGCAGGACAAAAGGCTGGTATGCTGGTGGAAATTTTTTCACAATTAAACAACACTATTTTAACAATTATTATGGAATCCTTTGAAACGTTACTTGAAAAAGCCACTACCATTCACGGCCATCTCTGCGCCGGCCAGGTCATTGGTGTACGTATGTCAATACTGGGCTTGCAACTGATCGGCATTGATGATCCCAGCGGTAAAGACCGCAAGAAACTCTATGTACTGGTTGAAATTGATCGCTGTGCAACAGACGCCATCCAGACTGTAACCGGATGCAGCCTTGGTAAACGATCTCTAAAATGGATCGACTTGGGAATCATGGCTGCGACCTTTGTCAATCTTGATTCCGGCAAGGCAGTGCGTATTACAGCCCGGGAAGAATCACGTGAATTGTCTAAAAAGTATTGTCCTGAAATCACAGAAAAATATAAACGCCAAATGCAGGCTTACAGTGTCATGCCCGAGGACGAATTGTTTTCAGTTGAAAATGTGACTGTTGACATCCCTGAATGTGACATGCCAGGGCGCCCCATGAGAAGGGTGCAATGTGAAGCATGCTATGATTGGGTTCAAGATGGTCGGGATGTGGAAAAGGATGGGAAAATCCTCTGCAAAGCATGTGATGGTCAGCGGTATTATTCGGTTGAGAGCTGAAGCAAGCCAAGTAAGGGACTGAATTATTTCCCTCCTCGGGAGACAGATTCATTTATTTCTTCATTTACAGCATGTTTGTATATTCGCATAGCCTTGTGCTTGTGAAAATAATTCTGTCCCTGTATAAAAAAATAAAATCTGTCCCCTTCTGAATTAAGATAATCCTCATCATTAAAGTACGCGAAAAGATACTATGAAAACAATTCCAGTTGAACAGGCGGTCGGCAAAATTCTACCCCATGATGTAACCGAAATCAGAAAGGGAGAATTTAAAGGATGTGCCTTTAAAAAAGGGCACATTATTCAAGCCGATGATATCGAACATCTCAAACGTCTTGGTAAAGAGAATATTTATGTACTGGAGTTGTCCGGTGATGATATCCACGAAAATGAAGCAGCGGAAATAATGGCCAAAGCCCTGGCCGGGCCTGGTGTAGAAGTCTCCGGTGGCCCTGTTGAGGGCAAACTGAATCTGCTTGCTACACAAGATGGATTGCTCAAGATTGAAGTGGATGCTCTCTATACTTTCAATCTTTTGGGTCAGGTTATGTGTTCGACCTTGCACACTAATCGCGTGGTTCAAAAAGGAGACCTGCTGGCCTCCACCCGTCTCATTCCGCTGGTTGGAGAGCGTGACCTGGTAGACAAAGCTGCTTCAATAGCAAATAATGTTGATGGAATTGTTTCAGTCCTCCCCATTCGTAAAGCAAAGGCAGGCCTTATCATCACCGGCAACGAAGTATTCCACGGCCGGATTAAAGATGCCTTTGAACCTGTATTGAGGAAAAAATTGGCAGACCTGGGCTCTGATGTGATGCAGGTTGCTTTTGCCCCTGATGACACCCAGACCATCGCCGATGAAATTCAGAAATGCTTGGCAGCCGGCGCTGATCTCATCATCACCAGCGGTGGCATGTCTGTTGATCCAGATGATGTTACTCGCCAGGGGATCAAACTGGCCGGAGCACAAGATGCCACCTATGGTACACCGGTATTACCCGGCGCCATGTTTCTGGTTGGTGATATAGGCGGAGTCCCGGTTCTTGGTTTACCTGCCTGCGGCATGTTTCATAAAATCACGATGTTTGATCTCGTTTTGCCGCGCATTCTGGTAGGCGAGAGCATCGGAAGAGAGGAATTGGCCCGCATGGGACATGGCGGATTATGCCAAAACTGTAAGACCTGTAAATTCCCTGTTTGTGGATTTGGGAAAAGCGTTTAAGTATGATTTGCCGTCATCCACCACAGAGGACACTAAGAAAATTGTTTAAAAAACTCTGTGTGCTATGTGGTTAATAAGAAATCAAAATCCTGCAACTATAAATCCATTTTTC
>CAYUCH010000075.1:0-17092 GCA_964443295.1 uncultured Desulfobulbia bacterium
CAAGAACGTCGCTTAAATGAATTTTTCTGAAACACCAGATTTGACTATAACTCCGGCAACTCTTAGCCCACAGCGTAACATGAGCATAAACATTGCCCTGTCTCTCCGATTCTTTATTTGAGCAAATAAGCTATCTACTTCTTCGTCTTTAAGATAGCGTGGCAAGGGCTTAGGAAGCTTTAACGAACAGCCTTTCCTCACTGGATTTTGAATGGAAATTCCCTCTTCATAATGCAGGAAATCGTAGAAACTTCTAATGCTGCTCAACTGACAGTTGATGGTCTTTGGATGCTTCCTTTTTTCCAGTAAAAATTCAGTGTAGGCGCTGATATCTGGATGGGTAACCTGCTCCAGAGGAGCATTGAGCCATGCCAGGAATTGTTTCAGATTATTCAGATAATTTCTCACCGTATATTGTGAAAGGTTACGGCGCTTCAAGTATCGACGGTAGTTGATAATACTGTTAGTAAGGTCCACAACCACCCTCCTGCTCAATCCGTTTCATGGCACGGAAATACTCTTCTTCCCTGGTGCTGTCAGTCAGCCTGGCGTAGTGGCGGGTAACTTCAATACTTGAATGCCCCAGCAATTGCTGAAGAACCTCAAGGCGCAGCCCTGCATTTAATAGCTCACTGGCATAAGTATGGCGTAACTGGTGCAGGGTGTAACCTTTAGAAGCCAACCCAGCCTTTTTCAAATATTTGCAGAATACCTTGCGGGCGCCAGCATAGGACAACGGCCTCCCCTTGTGGCCATAAAAGAGATATAGTTGCTTTGAGGCACGAATATCAAGCCATGCCATCAATGCAACTTTTGCATCTTCACAAAAATAGACAACCCTTCCACGGGCATTCTTCTCGCCGATGTATATGCAAATCTTCCGCTCCTCCAAGTTGATGTCTGAAACTTGCAGGTTGAGTAACTCGCCGATCCGCATACCGGTTCTGAGTAAAAGCAGAATCATGGCTCGGCCCCGGACTTCTGTCACAACAGCAAGGAGTGCCTGCACATCTTCAAAAACAATGGCACGAGGCAGGGCTTCAGGAAGTTTTAATTTAATTTTTCTTTCAAGGATCTTGTGTGACAGAATATCGGACTTGACCAGAAAATTTAAAAACGCATACAAAGCAGAGAGTTTGGTTTTGACAGATAATATCGACAAGCCCTTATCCTGCTCATGTTCAACAAATGCTTCTATGTCCTGACGACAAAGGTCTTCCAGAATCAAACGACCATTATTCTGCAAGAATAATAAAAAGAGCCTGATGCTGGAGCCACTGGACTTGATAGAAAGGACTTTATGGTTGCGTCTGTAATTATGCTGAAGATATCTAACTGCATGATCCTTTCCAGGAAGATTCTCTTCTGTTAATTTCTGAATAATGCGTTGATAGGATTTGCGCCTGTGTTGGGCCTGATATTCTGCCTCTGATGGTTTTTTTTCATCCTCACTAAATGAAAAATAACTGTATGAAAGGCCATGACCTCCGTAGAAATCATGACTTTCATCCCCTAATGGATAAATTTGTCCTTCTGGTACGTGAAAAGTGCATTGTACAGTGTAATTGGATGTGGCCATATCTGACTCCTTTTCTCTTTTTTCGAGAAAAAACAGCTAGATATTGACCATTAAGTGAAAATCAGTCAATTCTCAATTTTATTACGTACAGTATCTTGAATGTGGAAGCATTCTATTGCCCCAAAAAGTTACGATCTTTTCCAAACAGTGGCAACAGCCAATCTCCCTCGCCTCTCCATTCAAACATTTTTCACCCAGTAAATCAAACGACGGGAAGACTGACACCCATTCTAGCCGGAACTATAATGGCAGCTATATGGAGCGCAACTCACTTATTATACACTTAATAATTTCTTAGCTGTGTGTCTACCTGCTTGCGGCCTTCCTGAAATTCAAGGCCCAACTGGGCAGTTCAATAACCAAGCTACTCAGGTTGTTACAGCTCAATCTGTTCAGCCGTCGCATTTTGAGCGAACTGTTCAACCCTCCTGACTACAAATTCATTGTTTCTCCGCAACTTTTGCTGTGGGGAAAACTATGAAACAGCACTTAATTCAGTTTATTTTCAACCTGCAAAAAAACAAAAAGGACCAAATATCGGCTCAAAATCGCAATATCCAGCTTATTGTTCAAAATTGTTGAACAATATTTTTGGGAAATAACGATCCTGTTTGCCAGTTAAGAAGTTGTTAACTTATTAAATTATCGTTAATTTTCACAAACTGCGAAAACCACATCTATCCAAAAACGTCAATACACGGCATTTTTTTACGCGTATTGCCTGTTTTTCGCAAATATTTACCACGGAACAACAAAATTATCTTTGACATAATTATTCTTAACCACTAATAATATTACCTGTTTCTCTAAATTTATTAAAGATGGTGGCTAAATGCGTGTCAAAGAGTTCCTTGTCACCCATCCGGTATTTACCAATGCTGAATTCACCAAGCACCTGGAAGCCGGAGGGAGCAGCAATGTAAAGACCAAAGAATCACTTCTGGCCTATCATGTCCGGCAAGGAAACCTGTTACGTATCCGCCGGGGGCTCTATATGTCCGTGCCTTTGGGGATGAAACCTGAAACCTGCCCGACTGACCCTTATCTTATAGCTGCGAAGATGACCGATGATGCGGTGCTGGCCTATCACACAGCTTTAGAATTCCACGGCAAAGCCTATTCAGTATTTGAAAAGTTCCAGTACCTGACCAGTCGGTCTGGTCGTCAAACCAAATTCAGATCATATACTTTCTCCGGTGTTCGCCCTCCCAAAGCTCTGGGTGAACCAAATATAAAGTTCGGCATAAAAACCATGGAACGCAGCGGGCTTGATGTACGGGTCACAAGCCTGGAAAGGACCATGGTTGACCTTATGGATCGCCCGATACTCGGTGGCAGCTGGGAGGAAATCTGGCGATCTTTAGAAGGAGTCGAGTTCTTTGATCTAAAACAGGTAGTCGATTACGCCCTGCAACTCCGCAATGCCACGACCATAGCCCGAGTTGGTTTTTTCCTTGAACAGCATCAGGAATCCTTAATGGTAACCGACCACTATCTTGAAATGCTTCGCAAACATAAACCCAAGGGACCACACTACTTTGAGCGTGGCAAACCAGGCCGCCTGGTCAAATCATGGAACCTGATGGTTCCGGAATCAATCCTTGAACGTTCATGGCAGGAGGTTGTGTGAAGGTCTCAAGGGAAAAACTCTACAACGAGGCCCAGGCAACAGGCTTTCGCCCGGAGATTCTGGAGAAGGTGATCCAACTTATGGCCCTCCTGGAAGCCTTTCAGACTCACCCGTTTCTTCAAGGCCGTCTGGTACTCAAAGGAGGAACCGCTCTTAATCTATTTTATTTTGACGTTCCCAGGCTGTCGGTTGATATCGATCTTAACTATATCGGGGCAGTCAGCAGAGAAACCATGCTCGAAGAAAGGCCAAAGCTTGAAGAAGCTGTTCAGGCTGTTTGTTCCAGGGAGGGATTCACAATCCGCCGTCTACCCACAGATCATGCCGGGGGAAAATGGCAATTACGTTATGAAAGCAGCATTGGCCAGTCTGGCAACCTGGAAGTGGATCTGAACTTCATGTTTCGCGTTCCCCTGTGGCCGATCAATTCAATGGACTCAAAACAGGTAGGTTCTTATCAGGCCCCTGGTGTGGCTATTCTGGATATTCATGAAATAGCAGCCGGTAAACTTGCAGCACTCCTTGCCAGACAGGCAAGCCGTGATCTTTTTGATGTCCATTTACTTTTAACCAAACAAGAGTTGGATCCCCAAATGCTTCGCCTGGCATTCGTTGTCTACGGGGCAATGAACCGAGTAGATTGGCGATCAGTATCCATTGATGATGTCAACTTCGATGCAAGGGAACTTGAGAACAGCCTAATTCCGGTACTGGCCGGGAATGCCCTTGGTGGTAACGACATTGAGACCTGGACAAATTCCCTCGTGAAAGAGTGCCGAGAAGCACTATCTGTAGTTCTGCCTTTGGCGGAAAATGAAAAAGAATTTCTGGATGGATTACTTGACCGTGGGAAAATTGAGCCTTCATTACTTACAGAAGATCCTGACATGACAGACCGGATAAATTCTCACCCTCTATTGGCCTGGAAGGCCCTGAATGTAAAGAAACACAAAGGAAAGTCGTAATTTAAGGAATAGTAGACTCAATGAAACTTCTCGACAATAAAAAAATCGGCAAAGTAGGCGATGTTGTTCGCGACTGCCTTCGCCGTGACTCCAAGCTCTCCATCCTCTCAGGGCTTTTTTCTATTTATGCCTTTGAGGCATTGAAGAAAGAGTTAAGCAAGGTGGATAGTGTTCGCCTGCTTTTTTCAAGGGCTTTACCTGACGAAAATGACCAGTCTCAACCCGCAGCATCTTTAACCGGCAACCAGTTTGAAAGACGTTTCAGAAATCAATTAACCGGCCAGACAATTGCCAGAGAATGTGCTGATTGGCTTGAGAAAAAAGCTGATGTTAAAGCCGCCTTGACTCCCCAAATAGTAAGTCAGAATTTGCTGCATATTGAAAACTCCGACTCCACCACGGCCATTCAGGGAAGTTCAGATTTTACAGCCTCCGGCTTGGGTCTATGTGAGTCAGAGCATTTTGACATGAACACCTGTTTTGAAGATACGGAAAGCACCTCTGCCTTACTGCAATGGTTTGACTCAATCTGGCAAGATCCCAAATCAGTCACAGAGGCCAAAGAACAACTCCTGCACCACCTGAATATCCTTGGCAGTGATAAGAGCCCCAGCTTCATCTATTTTTGCATCATCTATAATATCTTCAAGGACTTTGCCTCTGAACTGGATGAAGAAAAAATCATCCGCACCAAAACCGGCATTAAGGACACCATTGTCTGGAACAAACTCTACAAATTCCAGCGCGATGGCGTCATGGGCGCAATTGACAAGCTGGAGCGATACAACGGCTGCATCATTGCCGATAGTGTCGGCTTGGGTAAAACATTTGAGGCCTTGGCTGTTATCAAATATTACGAACTTCGTAATGACCGTATTCTGGTCCTCTGCCCTAAAAAACTCCGGGAGAACTGGACCGTTTTTACGATCAACGACAAACGAAATCTTTTTGCCAGTGATCGATTCAACTACGATGTCCTTAACCATACGGACCTTACTCGTGTTTCCGGCAAATCTGGAGAGATCAATCTGGCCACCCTGAACTGGGGCAACTATGACCTGATTGTCATCGATGAGTCCCATAATTTCAGGAACAACAATCCCCGCAAGGACGGCCTCACCCGCTATTCCAAGCTGATGCGGGATATCATCCAGTCCGGCGTTAAAACAAAGGTCTTAATGCTCTCCGCAACACCGGTGAACAACCGGATGAATGACCTCAAGAATCAAATTGCCTTCATCACCGAAGGTATTGACACCGCCTTCCAGGAGCAAGGGATAAGCAATATCGATCAAACCCTGCGCAATGCCCAGACCAAATTCAATCAATGGCTCGGCCTGCCTGAAGAAGAGCGTGATATTGATGCCTTGCTTGATATGATGAACTTTGATTATTTTAAACTCCTTGACCTGCTGACCATTGCCCGCTCTCGAAAGCACATCGAGAAATATTACGACATTTCAGAAATCGGCAAGTTTCCGGAACGCTTGAAACCACTCAATGTCAAAAGCGATATCGATGCCAAAAACCTCTACCCTCCTCTCAAAGAAGTCAATCGCTCCATCCGCAAACTCAACTTGAGTGCTTATTCTCCCCTCAAATATGTCCGGATTGAGAAACGGGAGGAGTATGATCGCAAATACGATATCCAGGTTCATGGCGGCAAGTCAGTTTTCCGGCAGGTTGATCGAGAGCAAAGCCTGATCCATCTCATGCGAGTCAATATCCTCAAAAGGATGGAAAGCTCCATTAATTCTTTTTCCCTCACCTTGCGAAAGCTCCTGGGTAATGTCGAAGAACTTCTCTCCAAGCTGGAAAATCACGATGAGACCGCAATCAGTGAACTTTCCATCGAAGATATCGAGACCGACAACCCGGAATTCGAGGATTTCCTGATCGGCAACAAAGTCAAGGTATTGATAAAAGATCTAGATCTTGTTCGCTGGAAACAGGAGTTAGAAGAAGATAAAGAAAGGTTTACAGCACTTCTTAATGATGCCGAAGTGATTGAGCCGGACCGTGACGCCAAACTTATTTATCTTAAAAAGCTTATCGCCGGAAAGTGCCGTCAGCCAATTAACGATGGCAATAGAAAGATCTGTATTTTCACAGCCTTTGCCGATACCGCCACCTATCTCTATAGCCTCATTTCTCCCTGGGCCAAAAAAGAACTCGGTATCCACAGTGCTTTGGTAACCGGAACTGGAACCAACAAAACCACAATGACCGGCATTAAGAACGACCTGAATTCTCTTCTCACTTCATTTTCCCCCATTTCCAAAGAGCGGGATAAGGTTGAGGACAACCTTGCTGGAGAGATAGACCTGCTTATTGCCACGGATTGTATTTCCGAAGGCCAGAACCTTCAGGACTGTGATTATTTGGTCAATTATGACATTCACTGGAACCCGGTCCGGATCATCCAGCGTTTTGGCAGGATAGACCGCTTGGGTTCCCGCAATGAATCGATCCAACTTGTCAATTTCTGGCCCAACATGGAATTGGATGAATATATCAATCTGGAGGCCCGTGTCAGTGGCCGCATGGTATTGCTGGATATCTCCGCCACAGGAGAGGAAAATGTTATTGAACTTGATGCCGGAAAGAAAATGAACGATCTCCATTACCGGCGCAAACAACTGGAACAGCTCCAGGAGAATGTCATTGACCTTGAAGAAATTTCAGGCGGGATCTCCATTACAGATCTTACCTTGAATGACTTCCGTATGGACCTTTCCGAATATATGAAATCCAACTTGCAGACTTTAATCCAGACGCCTTTTGGCGTTCATGCCTGCCATAATATTGCCGGTCAAGATATTGCTGATCCGGATCTTGAACCGGGGGCCATATTTTGCTTAAAAGATATGACCGGGAAGGCCCAGGTCGATCCCTCATACGCATTGGCGCCTTACTATCTGGTCTATGTCAATGATAACGGCGAAATAAAACAAACCTTTACCCAAAGCAAGCGGGTCATGGATATTCTCAAAAAACAGTGCGAGCCGGGGCAAGAGCCGGAAAAGGAGACGATTCAACTGTTCAATCAGCGGACAGAGGAAGGTCGCAATATGGGCCATTACCGAGAATTGTTGGAAGTTGCGATATCTTCGATTACCCGCAAACATGAAGAGAAAGGAGTAGAAAGTCTATTCAGCCGGGGCGGCACGGTGTTGTCTCAAGATAGTTTCCAGGGGATAAATGATTTTGAGGTGGTTGGCTGGTTGGCAATCATGGCTGGCTGAAAACATTGATCAGGGAAAATAAGTCCATGCTTGACTTGTTGTATGAGAAATTACAAATCCCGGACAGCTGTTATCTTGGTAGAAAGATCTTTAAAAAGCATTTTTACGAGTTGGACCTCAATGCAACGGACAAAAAGGCTTTCAGCCAGGATATCGACAAAATCACCTGGGCATACACCTTAAAGCCGGAAACCATAAACATACACCCCTTTGCAGATGAAGAACGGGAGTATCTGGAAATTGCCGTTATTGAGGTCCTGCTGAAATCCCCTAAGAGACGGAAAAGGATCGGCGAGATAATTCAGCGGGCCATCCCTTACCCGCTACTATTAATATTTGTCCATGCTGATGCAACTGCGCTGAATGTGGGAGAGAAAAGAATCAACCGTTCTGATAGCAGTAAAATTATGACAGAGTCGATACACGATACAGCTTGGTTATCTCCGGATAAGGCTGACGGCTGGCTGAATGATTTTCTAAATGATTTTTGTATAACCAATTTCTCCTTTCATAATTTTCATGATTTCTACCAGGACATGGTCCGGCGTGTCATCGCTTCAAATTGCGCGGTCCATACGGGACGTTACAGTTTAACTACGAATGACAAGAAACAACTGGAGACAAGAGAAAAGGCAGCTGTCTATGGGGACTCTGGTGAGGACGCAAGTCGCCTGGAGATGCTCCAGGAATTAGAAAGATTGCAGCAGGAGAGCGAAGAAATTCGTAACCAGGCTAAGAAAGAAAAGAATTTAGGCACCCAGGTGCAATTAAATACCAGAATAAAAAAACTGACGGATCGTATTGAGGAGATTCGTTCTGAACTATAGGGGTTCACATTATGGATAAGATGACGGAACAGGATGGCGCAAGTTTGGATGTTGTGGGTGAAAACATCCTGACCTTGAAGACTATTTTTCCTGAAGCCTTTACCGAGGACAAAGTAGATTTTGACACCCTTCGGCAACTGCTTGGAGATGCGGTGGACGAAGGCGAAGAGAAGTATGGCCTCAATTGGCATGGCAAGAAGAAAGCCCGCCAAATTGCCTTGACTCCTTCAACCGGAACTCTTAGGCCTTGCCCGGAAGAGAGTGTGGACTGGGACACCACCCAGAACCTCTTTATTGAAGGCGACAATCTTGAGGTGCTGAAGCTCCTGCAAAAGAGTTATGCCAACAAGGTCAAGATGATCTATATCGATCCTCCATATAACATAGGTAAAGAGTTTATTTACCCTGACAAGTACCAAGATAATTTACAAACTTATCTCAAATACACCGGCCAAGTTGACGATGAAGGAATGAAATTTTCAAGCAATACAGAGTCTTCAGGGCGGAAGCATACAAATTGGCTGAATATGATGTATCCAAGGTTAAAACTTGGAAAAAACCTCTTAAGAGCAGATGGAGTGTTGTTTGTCTCGATCGACGAAAATGAGTCAGACAACCTAAAAGCAATTTGTGATGAAATTTTTGGCGAGGAAAATTTGCTAGGCAGACTCGTCTGGAAGAACGCTACAGATAATAATCCGACCAACATTGCTGTCGAACATGAATATGTTTTGGTTTATTGCAAAAATAAAGTTGAAGTAGAGCCTGTCTGGAAATCTGCCGTATCAGATATTAAAGATGTTCTTATCAGAGTTGGCAAAGAACTTAATGAAAAATTCAAATCCAGTGATGAGCTACAAGAGGCATATACCAAATGGTTTCGAGAAAACAAATCTCAATTATGGCCACTTAATAGATACAAGTATATTGACCAAGGAGGAGTATACACTGGCAGCCAAAGCGTTCACAACCCTGGAAAAGAAGGATATCGATATGATGTCATACATCCATTAACAGGGAAAGCATGTAAAGAGCCTCTAATGGGCTATAGGTTTCCTGAGGAGACCATGAAGTCATTAATTGGAGATGGCAAAATATTGTACGGAGAAGATCATAGTAAAATTATCGAACTTAAAGTTTACGCCTCCGAATATCAAGAAAAACTACCCAGTGTTTTTGAACTAGATGGTAGGCTTGGTTCTTATGACACAAGAGCCTTATTCAATGAATATAAGAAAGCGTTTGACAATCCTAAGCCTGTTCGTTTTCTAACATCTTTTATACCTTTTTTAGCGAAAAGCGAGGATGATATTGTCTTAGACTTTTTTGCTGGCTCATGTTCAACAGCACATGCAGTGATAGAGTTAAATGCAAAAGACCTACAAAACAGGAAGTATATTATGGTGCAACTCCCTGAAAAATGTAATGAAAAAAGTGAGCCATTTAAAGCTGGTATAAAAGTAATATCAGAATTAAGTAAAGAACGTATCAGACGAGCCGCCAGTAAAATCAAAGAAGAAACCCCTGACTATGAGGGTGATCTTGGCTTCAAAGTCTTTAAACTCGATTCCTCCAATATCCAAATCTGGAGTCCAGACCGCAACGATTTGGAAGGCACCCTGTATGAACACACAGAACACCTTGTTGCCGGGCGAAGTGAAGAGGATGTCCTTTATGAGTTGCTTCTCAAGCGTGGTGTCGATCTTACCGTTCCAATTGAGTCCAAAGAAATAAATGGCAAAACCGTCTATTCCATCGGCTATGGAGTTCTTTTCGCCTGTCTGAATTCAACAATCAACCGTGAAGAAGTTGAAGACATTGCTCAAGGTATTGCCGCCTGGCATAAGGAACTTTCTCCAGCCAGTGACACCCAGGGGGTCTTCCGGGACAGCGCCTTTGCCGATGATGTAGCCAAAACCAACATGACCGCCATTCTGGAACAGAACGGCATTAAACATGTTCGCAGTCTTTAAAAGGGAGATTGGTCAATGAAACTCCATTTTGAAGACAACCTCGACTATCAGCAGGCAGCCATTGAATCCACAGTAGCCCTCTTTGGTGGCCAGGACATATGCCGGACCGAGTTCACTGTATCCCAAATATCTCACCCTTCTGGGCAACAACGTCTCACCGGCATGGAAGAGTCTACCCTTGGAGTGGGAAATCGCCTCCAGCTCCTGGATGACGAGCTTCTCGACAATCTCAAGGAAATTCAACTGAAAAACGGTCTTCAGCCCAGTGGTTCCTTAGCCAGTGGCGATTTTACAGTGGAGATGGAAACCGGAACTGGCAAGACATATGTCTATCTTCGCACAATCTTCGAGCTCAATAAACGATTCGGCTTTACCAAGTTCATGATTGTTGTTCCTTCCGTGGCCATTAAGGAAGGAACATACAAAACCTTACAGATCACTAGAGAGCATTTTGAAAACCTCTACCCCATGGCCAAGGGATATGAATATTTCCTCTATGACTCCAGCAAGCTCGGCCAAGTCCGGAATTATGCAACCAGCACCAACATCCAGATCATGGTTGTAACGGTCGGGGCCATCAATAAAAAAGACGTCAACAATCTCTATAAGGACAGTGAGAAAACTGGTGGTGAAAAACCAATTGATTTAGTCCGGGCAACCAACCCGATCATAATAGTAGATGAGCCGCAAAGTGTTGATGGCGGCTTGAAAGGTCAGGGCAAGAAGGCCCTTGATGCCATGAACCCGCTCTGCACCCTACGCTATTCTGCTACTCATGTGGATAAGCATCACATGCTTTACCAGCTTGATGCCGTTGATGCGTATGAGCGAGAGCTGGTTAAACAGATTGAAGTGGCCTCCCTTGAGGTTGAAGGCGGCCAAAACAAGGCCTATGTAAAACTTCTTTCCACCCAGAATCGGCGTGGTTCCATATCTGCCAAGGTTGAAATTGATGTTGCGCAAGGGCGGAATGTACGACGAACAGTAATGACGGTTGAAGATGGAGACGATCTTGAACAGGAAACAGGAAGGCCCATTTATGAGAATTGCCGGATCGGCACGATTACCTGTGGGAAGGCCAACCAGTCCATGGAGATCAACATCCCCGGTGGTGAATATGTCCTGCATCCTGGAGAGGAAATCGGAGGTGTAAATCCGGATGAGATGAAACGGCTGATGATCCGCCGAACCATCAAGGAGCACCTGGACAAAGAGATTCGTTTTGCCGAGATGAAGCTAGGTGTCAAAGTCCTGAGCCTCTTCTTCATCGACAGTGTTGAATTTTACCGTGGTCAGGATGAAGACGGCAATATTATAAAGGGCAAATATGCCCTGATGTTTGAAGAAGAGTACCGGAAGCTGGCAAAGCTGCCGGATTATCATACCCTTTTTGCCAAGATAGATTTGGATGTCGATGCTGAAGAGGTGCACGAAGGTTATTTTGCCATTGATAAAAAGGGAGGGTGGCAGAAACTGACCAGAAAAGCCAATGGTGATATAGCTGAAAATGCCAAGAATCGGGATAACGCCGAACGGGCCTACAACCTGATTATGAAGGACAAGGAAAAGCTCTTAAGCTTTGAGTCTAAGCTCAAGTTTATCTTTTCCCATTCCGCTCTGCGTGAAGGCTGGGATAATCCGAATGTCTTTCAGATTTGCGCTCTACGAGATATCGGCACCGAGCGTGAACGACGCCAGACTATTGGTCGTGGCTTGAGCCTTTGAGAGAATAACGAGGGACAGCGATTAACGGGCTTTGATATTAACACCCTCACCGTCATTGCCACTGAAAGCTACGAACAGTTTGCCGAGAACCTGCAAAAAGAGATTGAGCAGGATACAGGTATTCGCTTCGGTATAGTCGAAAAACATCAATTTGCCACTGTAACCACTACAGGAGAAGACGGTACCGTCCAGCCTCTTGGCGTCGAAAAATCGGAACAGATTTGGAATTTTTTGAAAGAAAAGGATTTTGTTGATAACAAAGGAAAAATCCAGGACAGCTTGCGCGCAGCTCTCAAGGAAAAGGAACTGAAGCTGCCGGAGGAATTTACTGAGCAGTCGGCAGTGATTCAATCCATCCTCCACAAATTGGCAGGGAAGCTGGATATCAAAAATGCTGATGAGCGAGTCACAATTAGGACCCGAGAGGCAGTCCTCGAAAGTGAAGAATTTAAGGCCCTCTGGGACCGTATCAAACATAAAACCACATATCGTGTCGAGTTTGACAATGAAAAGCTCATTGAGGATTGCGCCAAGGCAATATGTGATGCTCCAAACGTTATAAAGACCAGAGCCCAATTCCGCAAAGCCGACATCTCCATTGGTAAAGGTGGTGTTGATACCAAAGAAACTGGCCAGTCAGGATTTACGGCTATAAACGAAGAAGACATTGAACTGCCGGATCTCATTACCGACCTGCAGGACAAAACCCATTTGACCCGGCAAAGCATCGTAAAGATCCTCATCGAAAGCCGTCGCCTCAATGACTTTAAACGCAACCCCCAACAATTCATCGAGATAGCCTCTGAGGCCATTAACAGAACAAAACGTCTGGCCCTTGTTGACGGAATCAAATATCAGCGTATCGGCGACGATTACTATTATGCTCAGGAACTTTTCAAACAGGAAGAGTTAACAGGCTATCTAAAAAACACAGTGGAGACCAGCAAGTCTGTCTTTCAGCGGGTTGTCTATGATTCTGCCGGGGTTGAGAAGAAATTCGCCGAAGACCTGGAGAAAAATGAAGCGGTAAAGGTCTACGCTAAACTTCCCGGCTGGTTCAAGGTGCCAACTCCACTTGGCACATATAACCCGGACTGGGCGGTGTTGATTGAGAACGATGGGCAGGAAAAACTCTATTTTGTCGTTGAAACCAAAGGCTCAAACTGGTGGGATGATCTTCGCCACAGAGAAGGTGCAAAGATTAAATGTGGCGAAAAGCATTTTGCCGTCCTGGCCACTGATGAAAATCCGGCGAAATATATCAAGGGGACCAGCGTGGCGGATGTGCTAAGTAATAGTTGAATATCATAAATATGAAGAACAAAGTTCTACATGGGTAATAAAAAATGATTGAGAAAATTGACATTCCAAATTTTGGAAGTTTCAAAAACTTCTCTTGGGATAACTCTGCTAAAGATAATGGAGGAAATCCCGCTAAATTTAAAAAATTCAATATTATTTATGGCCGCAATTATTCTGGAAAAACGACTATTTCTCGCATTGTACGTGGTCTCCATACTGGTATCTTACCGGAAAAATATGACAATCCTTCTTTCTCTATAAAAACAGACAAAGGAACAGTTGACCAAGACAAAATCCCCCTTACAGATCACCATATTCGAGTTTACAACAGGGACTATGTTGACACGCATCTTAGTTTCCTGAAAGATATCGACGGGGGAATAACACCTTTTGCGATCCTTGGAGAAGAGAATAAAACCATAGAGGATGAGATAAAAGAAAAAGAAAAGAGTCTCGGTAGTGAAGAGGGGAAAACGGGACTCCGATATAAATATGTTCTTAAAAATGCTGATTTTGACAAAAAGAATAAAGGAAAGGAAAAAGCTGAAAATGATTTAAAAACAAAACTTACAAATAAGGCGACAAAATCTCCTGGCGGCATAAAGCACAACCCTCTGTACAAAGAAGTTAACTATAATAGACCGAAAATTGAAGCAGATATAAAAACTATTCGGGCGGCATCATTTAAAATTTATTCAGACCAAGAAAGAAAAAAGAGAGAAATTCTTCTTACCGAAACGGCTCTTCCTGATATTACAAAAAAGCTTAGTTTCGGTTCCAATATTTCAAGTTTATACAGCGCGACAAAATCTTTGGTTTCAAAAAAAATAACTCCTACGAAGCCAATACAGGAATTACTTGATGATGCGATACTGCAGTCGTGGGTTAAAGATGGTATGCCGCAGCACAGAGAGAAACGAGAAAACTGTGGTTTTTGTGGCCAGAAGCTTCCAGAAGATTTATGGGAAAAACTTGATGAACATTTCAGTAAGGAGTCAATTGACTTAGAACAAGCATTAACGGCTCAGAAAAAAACGATTGAACAAAAGCGTGACTCAATTGGCGTTATAATCTCCGTTGAGAAGAAGAGTTTTTACTCAGTTTTTCAGACTCCTTTTGAGTCCGCACAAAAAGAACTTTTGGGTGAGATCAAAAAATATGACCTTAGTCTTCAGACCCTCATAAAAAATATTGTAGCCAGAGAAAAAGATATATTTACCCCAATCACCCTGCCAGAACTAAAAGATAATTTTAAGGATATCGGTGATGGGATTTCAGGAATCAATGACCTTATCGACCAAAATAACCAAAAAACGAAATCCCTTGCTGATGATCAGGATCAAGCAAGGCAGGAACTACGGTTGAGTGAAGTTGCTCAATTCATTGACGACATTGACCTTGAAGGAGAAGAAAATAAAATTTCAGAAATACAAACTGAGGTTAATTCTCTGAAAAAAGAAGCTGAGCAAATTTCTTTAGGGGTAAAATCTCTTGAAGAAAGTATTGATTCCTTAAAGACAAAATTAAAAGACGAAAAAAAAGGTGCCGAAAAGGTCAATGATTATCTCAATCACTATTTTGGACATGAAGGGCTACATCTAGAAGCTGTTGAGGACACAGAAACATCCTCTTTCAAGTTTCAAATATTACGGGGTGACAAGCCTGCTTACAATTTAAGTGAGGGCGAATGTAGCCTTGTATCATTCTGTTATTTTATTGCAAAACTTGAGGACACCAAATCTAAAGGCAAAAACCTAATAATCTTCATTGATGATCCAATTTCAAGTCTAGACAGTAACCATGTCTTTTTTGTGTACAGTCTTATAGCCCACCTTATTGCCAAGCCGGAAAAAGATTCTGAAGGAAAGCTCATATATGGCTATGAACAGCTATTTATTTCTACTCACAACCTTGAGTTCCTGAAGTATCTAAAAAATTTAAGAAAACCTAAAAATAATCATGAACAGTTCCTTGTCTTAGGGAAAAAAGATGGCAGCATTATTGAGCTAATGCCTTCATACCTCAAAAATTACATTACCGAATTCAACTATCTATTTGGAGAAATCTACACCTGTTCAGACTCAGAAAATGCGACAGAAAAACATCATTGCTTTTATAATTTCGGTAATAATTTGAGAAAATTTCTAGAGGCCTTTCTCTTTTTTAAATATCCGTTATCTCATGATCAGCATGACTATAATCAAAGGATTGAAATCTTTTTCCAAGATGAACCAGGCACTGAGGCATTAGTTCAAAGATTGACAAATGAATTCTCTCATCTTGGCGCTGTTTTTGACAGAAGCAGTCAGCCAATTGATAAAGAAGAGATTTCAAAATTGGCTATATTTGTGTTGAAGAAGATTAAAGATAACGACAGTAAACAGTTCGAATGTTTGCTACAAAGCATAGGCAAACCAGATCCATTTATAACTGCAACCTAGTAGGATTTGTCTCACAGCATGAAATTCATCCACACAGCAGACATACACCTTGATAGCCCTTTGAAGGGGCTTGAGGCCCATGAAGATGCTCCAGTTGATGAGATTCGTGGGGCAACGAGGCGGGCGTTTGAAAATCTGATCGATCTTGCCATTGAGGAAGAAGTTGACTTCGTCCTGATCGCCGGAGATCTGTATGATGGGGAATGGAAAGATTACAACACCGGCCTCTTTTTTGCCAGACAGATGGGCAAGCTTGATAAAGCAGGAATTAGAGTTTTCATTGTCTCAGGTAATCATGATGCAGCCAGCAATACAACCAAGGCTATGCCCCTGCCCGACAATGTGACGATCTTTTCTCACAAGAAACCTCAGTCCTTCACTATGACCGATTTTGAGGTCATCATTCATGGCCAGAGCTATCCAACTAAAGCGACTACGGAAAACCTTGCTGCAGGATATCCACAACACGAAATCGGTTATTTCAATATCGGCCTGCTCCATACCTCCCTGACCGGCAGAGAGAACCACGAGAATTACGCTCCTTGCAGCCTGGATGATCTAAAATCCAAAACTTATGATTACTGGGCATTGGGCCATATCCACAAAAGAGAAGTCGTTTCAGAAGATCCAAAAGTTATTTTTCCCGGTAACATCCAGGGCCGCCATATCAAGGAAACCGGCTCCAAAGGTGCCACTCTGGTTACTTTGGAAGATGGCCGTATCACCAACGTTGAAGCGCTTGAACTGGATGTGCTCCGGTGGGCCATAAGTGAGGTAGATCTTTCCGACTGTGAAACGACAGAGAGTGTCTATGATGCGGTGCGGTCGGCTTTTGAACAAGAACGAGGCAAAGCAGACAACAAAACCCTGGCCCTGCGTCTCATTCTGACCGGCCAATGTCCTGTTCATGCTCAACTCCTTGACCGGACATTTCAGTTAACCGAGGAATTTCGCGCCATTGCTGAAAGCCTTGGTGACGTATGGCTGGAAAAGGTGAAGTTCAAGACATCTCGCAAGATAAAGCTGGAAGAGCTTATTGGGGAAGACACCCCTATCGCCGGGTTGATTGAATCCATCCAGAAACTGGAACTTGGTAGTGACCCAACAGAATTCGTGCCGGAACTTGCGGCCTTGAAAACCAAACTCCCCGCTGAAATCACAAGTGGTGATGATCCGTTTCTGGATACCTCTCCTGAAAAAATGGAAGAACTACGCACAGAGGTCCAGGAAATGCTGATCTCCAAACTTCTCCAGCATGGAGCGGAAAGATGAGATTAAAGCGCCTTGACCTGAAGGCCTTTGGCCCCTTTACCGAGCGGTCTCTTGAGTTTGATTCAAAGGAGCCTGGACTCCACATCATATTTGGCCCCAACGAGGCTGGAAAAAGCAGTTCACTCCGTGGGCT
>CAYUCH010000076.1:0-16848 GCA_964443295.1 uncultured Desulfobulbia bacterium
TTCCCGTTAACGGATTTTTTTATCTATTGACAAGGGGAGGCCTTCTAAGTGTTAAGGTACTGGCGCTGCCTTCTGGCTTTGAAGTGATTGACCAGTGATACGTGAGTGGGTCCAGGTTGGTATCATTACTTTGACTGCCATCAAGGGTAACGGTATTTCCGAGAGTTTCGTCTCGATCATCGCCGGCATTTGCTATGGGGGCAATGTTGGCTTCTACCACCTGGATGGAGACAAGATCAGAAGACATACCACCTTGTCCGTCATCCACGATGAGCTCAATTGAAAAATAACCGGTAACGTCAGGGATGAAAGAAGGGGTTGTTGTGGAAGCATCTGCAATGACTGTAGTGCTTGACTGCGGTCTCGCTTGAAATGACCAGGAGTAGCTTAAAATATCATTATTTGCGTCACTGCTTTGACTGCCATCCAGACTCACCATACTGCCCACTTCTACCTGTTGGTCCGGCCCGGCATTGGCGGTAGGGGGTGTGTTTTGAAGTTCTGCGGTAATGACAACGGTATCTGAATCACTGTCTGTTTGGCCATCGTTTACAACAAGGGTTATATGATATTCTCCGGCCAGATCAGCAATAAAATTCGGCTGTGATGTCTGGTGGCTCGTGAGGGTCGCGGTGCTTCCCTGCGGTGTGGAAAAGAATGTCCAGAAATAGGTAAGTTGATCCTGGTCAGCATCACTGCTTTGGTTGCCGTTCAAGGCTACATTATCATTGACCATTAAAGACTGGTCAGGCCCGGCATTGGCAACAGGGGCAGTATTGTGGGGTGCTTCATCATTACTGCCACCACCACATCCGTAGAGACTCAAAATGACAATTATGAAGAGACGAGCCAGAATAGCCATAATTTTACAGTAAGGAGGATCTTGCTGGTTTGAGGTTCTCGTACCTAAGTTTTGCGGTAATACCACTCCCTATTTTTCTTCAAATTCAAAAACCATTTCGTTTTCTTTCACCATACCATGTTTCTTACGTGCTATTTCTTCTACATACTTAGGATCAGATTTTAATCGGGTAATTTCCTCTTCCAAGGCACTATTTTTTTCTCGCAGCAGCTTGTTTTTCTCATGTACTGATTTCAGGTCATTACGGGTTTCCATGGCCTTTTTAAGACCGTATGGCGACCAGATCATCCAGACCCCCAGCAACAACAGAATAGCAAATACCACTAATTTAATTTTTTTCTTGTCCTGCGGTGATAATCCAGAAAGCATTGGAAAGATGACGGTCCGTGTTAATTGGTTAATGGGTAGTGTTGATTTGACTACTCGCAAACGGTCGTGGTGAATAGCCAAAATCATTGACCGCTTCCTGGTGATCAAAGCAGAGGTCTTGATTCATTCGGTCGGCCATTTCCGGTGTTATGTGATTATATCCTGGTAGGTGTGAAAGGCAAAAGAGAAATATTTTATATATAAAACGTGGGATATGGATGATTCGCGTTTTCTTATCCATGGCCTGGAAAATGGTTTCAACCATGGCATGGTAGGAAAGGGTATTTCCACCACTGAGGTTATACGATTTATTCTGTGTAGTCTCTGAAGAAGCGGCTTGCAGGCATGCCTGGGCCAGGTCTTCGGCATGAACCGGTTGACGCAGACCATGTGCCTTGCCAACCAAGGGGAAAAACCCAAAACGTTTTATAAATGAAATGATGTCTGAAATATTTTTATCCCTGCCACATCCGTACACCAGAGTAGGGCGGAAGACTGTCCAGTCGATACCAAGTTTTTTACATGTATTTGCAAGGTCATTTTCGGCAGCTGTAAATTCTTTTGCTATGTGCTGTTCTTTTTCATTCTTCGAGTTTGCCTTGGTAAACCGGCTGGTTGTACTAAAAGCAATGATTCGTTTGATACCGTGCTGGCTGAGTTGAGGAAGGAGAGCAGGGAGCGTATGCAATGGGGCAAGATGTATAAGCATAGTTGCCTGAACCGTGGGTAAGTCGTCGTTATCACCTATATCTGCCTGATGCCAGGTGATTCTTGGGTCCACATTTGATTGTTCTTTGGATCGACTAATCGCGTGGACATGGAAATCTTTTTCAATTAAGAGAGGGAGGAGAAAATGTCCAATTTGGTTTGTGGCTCCGGTAACGAGCACAGTTTCTTTTGTGGTTTTTCCAGATGACATTTCCTGACCGGATGGCTCGAGTGAAGATAGAGTATCGGGTTGCCCTTTCCATGGTGTTGCAGGCACCTTAAAAAGTGAAGAAAGCCAGATTTTGAGAGATCTGCCGATAAAACGTACCCAGACTGATAAGGTAACCAACCACATCAGGATTCCAGGATATTGATACCGGAAGAATTTTTTATAAAAGAATATCATCCCGCGGTGTTTATGGTATTCCACCCTGTAGGGGTGGGAGGCGGTCGGCACACCTTTGACATGCATTATTTCAACATCAGGTACAAAGAGTATCCGCCATCCAGCTTTCCGGAAAGCCATACACCAATCAAGGTCTTCGCAATGAATAAAATAATTCTCGTCCATGCCGCCGACTTTTTCCATGGCAGATCGTCGTACAAACATGAAGGCTCCGGAAATAGCCTCAACTGAAACTGGCTGTTCAGGAAGAGGTTGATCGTTCATGGCTATGTG
The DNA here is from genome assembly GCA_964443295.1 of uncultured Desulfobulbia bacterium. Classification (GTDB taxonomy): domain Bacteria; phylum Desulfobacterota; class Desulfobulbia; order Desulfobulbales; family CG2-30-60-27; genus CAYUCH01. Next base: position 2,619 of record CAYUCH010000076.1, read on the forward strand.
GTTGAAGTTCGGGTGATTTTTGAATATTCTCGAAAGACCGAATACTGAGACAAAAGAGCGCCAGGGGGTTGGAATATGACGACGACTTCCAGCTTGTTCCGAGCCATCCGGGTTTCGGATCAGACAGCCTGCCATGCCCACTTTTTCATCATTTTCCAGGTAGGTAAGCATGTTGGAAAGGGTGTCTTGTTTAACAATGCAATCGGGATTGAGAAAGAGCAGGTAGTCGCCGGATGCTTTTTCAATGAGCAGGTTATTTGCCTTTGAAAAGCCAAGATTGGCATTATTGCGCACAATACAAACACGTTTTTCATTGGCATATGTTTTTTCTAAAAGGAAATCACTCCCGTCATCAGAACCATTATCACCAATCAGAATTTCAAAATTAACTTTGGATTGCAAGACAGACCGCACACAATCCGTCAGGAGAGGGCCACCATTATAATTAACGATTATGACTGAAACGTGAACCCTTGAAGACATGGTCTCTCTTCGTGTGCCTATGTTTTTACTTTTGGATGAGGTAATGAGAAGGAAGATCATTCAGACAGAGTTCTAGTTGATCTTGCCAATCTGCTACTTCCAGGCCAAAGGTTTTTTCAAACAGGCTATTATCCAGGACAGAGTAAGCAGGACGCGGGGATTTGGTGGGATAATCTGCTGTGGCAATAGGTTTTATTGTGGGTGGCTGGAAATGGAGCTTTTGTGAGGCAGTGGTTATAATTTTTCCTGCAAATTCAAACCAGGAAGTCTGGCCGCTTCCGCTTACATTATAAATACCGAAATTTTCTTCCTTATCTCCTGTGGACAAAGTCTGATGCAATGCAAGGGTGGTCGATTCTGCCAGCATGCGGCACCAGGTTGGAGTGCCAATTTGATCACTGACAATACCAAGTTCATCCCGCTCTGTAGCCAATCGTATCATGGTTTTTAGAAAGTTGGCTCCCCGCAAGCCATATACCCAGCTCGTGCGAAAAATGAGAAAACGACCGCCAATTTCCTGCACAGCTTGATCACCTGCAAGCTTGGTTTTACCATAGACACCGAGGGGTGATGGTATATCCTTCTCGCTATAGGGCTCTTGTGCTTTACCATCAAAGACATAATCGGTGGAATAATGAACAAACAAGGCCTGATGTTTTTGGGCCTCCTCTGCCATAATGCGAGGTGCAGTAGCATTAATGGTTTGGGCAATATCCTGTTGATCTTCTGCTTTGTCTACTGCTGTATACGCAGCAGCATTTACGACAATATCCGGGCTAAGCTCATTCATGAAAGCTCGAATAGCATCTGGCTGGGAAATGTCCAGCTCTTGAAGGTCAACAGCAGTAACCTTTCCCAAAGGAGCCAAGGTGCGCTGTAATTCCCACCCCAGTTGGCCCTGGGAACCGAAAAGTAAAATTTTATTCATGGGTAGATCTCTGCCTGCTTGAAAGAAGAACCTGCTTGGTCTTTTTCAGATAATATTGGAGTTTCCGTACCTGGCCAGTCAATGGCAAGATCTGGATCGTCATAGCGAATACAACGGTCAAACTCAGGGGCATAATAGTCGGTGGTTTTATAGATAAATTCAGCCCGTTGGGATAGAACTTGAAATCCATGGCCAAATTCTGGTGGTACCCACAACATTCTTTTGTTTTCAGCCGAGAGTATTGCTCCGACCCATTTGCCAAAGGTTGGCGACGATTTGCGGAGATCAACGGCAACATCAAAGACTTCACCTGCAACTACCCTTACCAATTTGCCTTGTGGTTGTTGTATTTGGTAATGCAGGCCTCTCAACACATTCTCTCCTGAAGCAGAATAGTTATCTTGTACAAAATCAAGATTAATGCCCAATTGAGCAAAATTCTGTTTATTGTAATTTTCCATGAAAAATCCTCTTTCATCGGCAAAAACCTTAGGTTCAAGCAAGAGGACTTCCTTTATCTCAGCATCAATAACCCGCATCATACAAACCTTTCAGTCAAGAGATCATTAAGATATTTACCGTAATTGGAATTGGCTAGCGGTGCTGCAATAGCCTTTAATTGGTCTCCGGTAATATATTTCATCCGATAGGCTATTTCCTCCGGACATGCCACTTTCAACCCTTGACGTTTTTCAATGGTTTCAATGAATCGAGATGCGTCAAGGAGTGATTCGTGGGTTCCGGTGTCAAGCCACGCCATGCCACGGCCCATGACACTGACATCCAGTTCGCCTTTGTTAAGGTAATGCATATTTACATCGGTGATTTCAAGCTCACCTCTTGATGATGGGTTGAGTCCTTTGGCAATTTCAACAACTTTATTGTCGTAAAAATAAAGACCAGTGACAGCATATCTCGACTTAGGTTCTTCAGGTTTTTCTTCGATGGAAAGTGCTTTACCCTTTTTGTCAAATTCTATCACCCCATAACGTTGTGGATCATGTACGGGATAAGCAAAAACAGTGGCTCCGGATGTCTTTTGGGCTGATTTTTTCAGAGAAGTGGTCAGTTCATGTCCATAAAAAATATTATCCCCCAACATAAGGGCACAAGGCGAATCTTTAAGGAACTCTTCACCAATAAGAAAAGCCTGGGCTATACCAGCCGGTTCTGGTTGAATTTCATATGACAACTGAATGCCCCATGAGCTACCGTCACCAAGGAGTTGTTGAAAACGTGGTGTGTCTTGGGGAGTAGAGATAATGAGGATTTCGGTAATCCCAGCCAGCATCAATGTGCTGAGAGGATAGTATATCATCGGCTTGTCGTATACCGGCAGCATTTGTTTGGAGATGGCATTGGTGACTGGATACAATCGAGTGCCGGAGCCACCGGCTAAAAGAATTCCTTTCATATTTATAAAACCTTTCTGGAGCTGTAATTTTTTTCGAGCCATTGACGATATTCACCACCGGCTACTCGCTGAGACCATTCTTGGTTTTCAAGGTACCACGAAACTGTTTTTTCCAGTCCTCTTTCAAAAATCTCCATTGGTTGCCAGCCGAGTTCAGTTTCAATTTTTTTGGCATTTATGGCATACCGCCGATCATGGCCTGGCCTGTCCTCTACATAGGTGATTAATTTTTCATGGGGGAGGTGGGGAGATTCTGGTAGTAGTTTGTCAAGTATTCGACAGACTGCCTGGACAACCTGGATATTAGTCAACTCACTGTTGCCGCCAATATTATAGGTTCCTCCTGTTCTCCCTTTGGCAAGTACTTCACGTATTGCCGAGCAATGATCCCCAACATAAAGCCAGTCTCTGATATTGCTTCCATCCCCATAAATTGGCAAGGGGAGGCCCTTTAAGCAATTTTGGATCAGCAGCGGGATGAGTTTTTCGGGAAATTGATACGGGCCATAATTATTCGAGCAATTAGTAGTTAAGGTGGGAAAACCATATGTGTGGTGGTATGACCTGACAAGATGGTCGGAAGACGCCTTTGAAGCGGCATAGGGGCTGTTGGGTAAAAATGGTGAAGTCTCTGTAAAGGCGGGATCTTCAAGGTTAAGTGAGCCGTAAACTTCATCGGTTGAGACATGTAAAAAACGGAATTCATTTTTTTGAATGTCATTAAGACCTCGCCAATATGCATATGTCTCATCAAGCAGGTTAAAGGTACCTGTTACATTTGTGGCAATGAATTCAGCCGGTCCAGTTATGGAACGGTCAACATGGCTCTCAGCAGCAAAATTTACAATGGCCAGCGGATTGTACTCCCGGCATATTTTGGCTATAAGCTTTCGATCACCGATATCTCCATGGATAAATGTATAACGGGGATCATCCTCAACAGCAGATAAATTTTCTGGATTCCCGGCATAGGTGAGCATGTCCAAGTTAACAACAGGAGATGAATTGTTATTTAACCAATCTAGAATGAAATTGGCACCTATAAAGCCGGCACCACCAGTTACTATTATCACATCGACCTCAATTTGATTTTTGAGTTTTATAAAGTGTTCCAAATGGCTTGTTCGTTATAGTCGAAATAGGCTGAACCTTCACCCTACATTTTTGATTTAGACTCGTCTTTTTCCAGTAAGTTTTATAATTTTAAAATTTTTAATACACATATTCCTAGCTCATATAAACCATAGAGTGGTAGTCCCATGAGAAGCATGTTAACGATGTCCGGCGTTGGGGTGAGTAAGGCTGCCAGGATACTGATAATAAGCAGGGCATATCGGCGATTTTTTTCAAAGGATTGTCGGGAGTAAAAATCAACTTTTGCCGCAAATACCATAAAAACAGGCAGTTGAAAAATTGCCCCGAATGCCAATAAAAACATGGCAACAAAACTAATAAAGCGTCCCATTGAAATGACAGGTTGCAATTGTTCCGATTGAAATCCAAGGAGAAATTTAACACCGAATGGCAGGGTAATCAGATAGCAAAAGGCGATCCCGGAGTAAAAGAGCAAGCATGTAAAAAAAGCAAAGAGTAAGACATGCTTTTTAGTGAGGCCAAATGGTTTTGCTGTTGCTCGCCAAAAGGAAAAAAGAATCCAAGGCATGAGTACGACTGTAGCAGAAATAAAGGCAAGTTTTACAAGGGCAAGAAATGGTTCAGTTACAAGAAAATATGAAAGTGGCTGTCCTAAGTGGCGTTGTAAAATGCTAAGAAATTCAGGAGCAAAATAAAAAAAGAGGATTGTTGTACTCATCAGGCCAATGGTTAAGGCAAGAATTGACCTGCGTAGAGTAACGAGGGTGAGGAGGAATTTTTGTGCTGGTGTCTGTTCAGAAGCTTCCATTTTTCAGGTAGTTTTACTGAATGCGAAGAATCTAGTGATACAACCAAATTCGTATCCAGGTTTCAGCAATCTCCTAAAGATTTTGTCGAATAAAATCTACGCCATTGCGAAAAAGGGCAACACCTTGGCCTTCTTCTGGAAGATCTTCCCTGGTCCAGCGAGGATGGTTGGTGCGATGTAAAAAAGCTTCCGGATGGGGCATGAGACCGAAAAGTCTACCCGTGGGATCACAAATGCCGGCAATAGCCTCCGGAGAACCGTTGGGATTTAGTGGGTATTCCATGGTCGGTTGACCATTGGCAGGATCAGTGTACTGGAGAGCTATGAGATTCTGCGCTTTAATTTTATCCATTGTCTCTTGGTCCATGGTAACGAATTTCCCTTCGCCATGGCGCACTGGATAATAAATGGAAGAGAGTCCTTTGGTGAATACGCAGGGAGATTTTTCGTTGGCAGAAAGGGTTGTCCATCGATCTTCGAAACGGCTTGAGTCATTATAGGTCAAACTGACATTGCGGGTTGAGTAGTTACCGTTTAAGCCAGGTAATAGGCCTGTTTTTACCATGAGTTGAAAACCGTTACACACCCCAAGGACTAATTTCCCATCTTTGATAAAGCGGGAGAGCTGGTCCTTTAATGGCTCGTCATTCCCTTTGGTCACAGCATACTGCCAGCGATGGGCTCCTGCTTGACCTGCTCCAAGGTCATCGCCATCGAGAAACCCCCCAGGCAGGTTTAGAAAATGGTAATCGTCCAAGGAATAGTCACCTTGGATGAGTTCGCTCATATGAACAATATCAACTTGATCAGCCCCGCCAAGTTTACAGGCGTGGGCCATCTCAGTTTCGCAGTTCGTACCGTAACCGGTTAAGACAATGGCTTTTACTTTATCAGCCATGGGTAATACTCCTGTATATAAACGTTGGTGACTTCAGATGGTTTGTAACCAATACTTAATAATATGGTTTAAGGTAGTTGCTCATTGTTGAGCCATGTCAACATGCTCAACACACTGAAGTTTCATTGAAAAACTTTTGTTTCAACCAATCAAGACCAAAATCTAGCAAAACCACCTGATCAAAAAGAATAGCAGCGCGGACTTCGTCGCTGATCTCTCCAATGTCTGGATCGGAATTTTGTATTCTTTTTTTGAATCCATCCAAATCGTAGAGTGTGTCTAAAAAAAGTTTCTGCTGATCTTCGGTCAATTCCATGCCATCCTTGATCTTCTGGTGCTGAATAAGACCAAGTAATTTGTCGTTTTCAAGATTGTATGTGTCCAAGCCTTGGTCTTGCATCCATTTTTCAATGCTTTGTTTCTGTTCTTCTTCAAAGCCCTTACAGTGAGGTTCGTTTAAAAGAACATATACCGTCTTTTTCTCACCATCGGGAGAGGTGAAAACTCCACGACCGAGAGGATAGGTCCGGCATGCGGCTGGCCGATCAGGATATACTTTGCAGCCATCATCTGTAACAAAAGGGCACCTGCCTTTGCCATCATCGACCATGCCCAGATATACTTCCGGAAAGCCACCGTTGTCAGGTATATCAACCAGGGCGTAATCGTGAAGGAATTGATCCGAACTTATACCAAGTGAATCCTTCAGACGCATCGCATCATATGGCGTAAGTGCGAGATCCAGTAACCTGCAACATTCATTAAAGCAGGGTACTCCTGGGTGACACCGAAAGACAAATTTCTCATCCGGATTTAATCTTCGGATTTGGCTTGGAAAGGGCCGATCACTGCATTTCATGCAGTCTCCTCTTTTTTACGCCAGACATGAAGTAATGGGCTGGCAATGAATATCGAAGAGTATGTTCCAACTATGACACCTAAAAGAAGAGCCAAAGAGAAGTCGTGAATCACAGTACCACCAAGGATGAATATAGCAGCCAAAACAAGGATTGTCGTTAATGATGTAACAAATGTACGGCTCAACACTTCATTAACACTGTTGTTTGTGATGGCTGATAAGCCAAGGTGTGAGCTCTTCCGCAGATGTTCGCGAATTCGGTCAAAAACAACAACCGAGTCATTCAATGAGTAACCTGCTAAGGTAAGAAGGGCGGTTACGATGAGCAGAGTAATTTCGATATTTAAAACGTAGCATATGCCCAGAACGACAAGAACATCGTGAAAAGTCGCAGCGGCAGCGGCAAGACCAAACCGTATATCAAAGCGTAGCGCGAGATAGCAAATTACTCCGATGAGAGAAATTGCAATGGCTTGTAAGGCCTTGTTTCTCAATATTTCACTGACGGAAGAACCGATTTCAGAACGACTCTCAAGATCGAAATTCTGAGTGGGCATTTCCTGGTTGAGTAAATTGGTAATGGAATCTGTTATATGGCTCAAGGAATCCTCAGACCTTTTTAATTTTACAATGAGCCGGTTATTACTGGCTTGCTGAATTTGAATACCATCCAATTCGCTTCTATTGAGTACGGATCGGGCATCTGAAAGAGAAAATGGCTCTGCAGCCTTATATTGTAAAAGTGTACCACCGGAGAAGTCGACGCCAAGGTTGCCTTTGCCCATCAGGACCTGGCTGAAAGCGAAGAGACCAATGAGAACCAAAACTCCGGAGATTGAAAAGGTAATTTTTTTAATACTCATATAATCAAAAGATGGTTTTTTGATTATCTGGACAAAATTTAGAGGTTTGAGGAGACGCTTGGCATGTAGGTAGTCATAGGCCAAGCGAGTGCCAAACAGGGTAGTGAAAAGGTTAAAAGTGACGCCAAGGGACAGGGTAACTGCAAAGCCCTTGATGGGGCCGGTACCGAAGAGAAAAAGGGCGAGGGCGGTAATAAGGGTTGTGACCTGGGAGTCGATAATAGTCCACAACGCTTTGCTATAACCACCTTCAACTCCAGATTTCACTGATTTGCCAAGTGCAAATTCTTCCCGCATGCGCTCAAAGATCAGAACGTTGGAATCCACTGCCATACCAATAGCCAGGATAATACCTGCAATACCGGGCAAGGTAAGGGTTCCGTTCATCATGGCAAGGCCAGTGAAAAGAAGCAGAGTATTAAACACCAAGGCTACATTGGCAATTATTCCAGAAAGACGATACACAAAAACCATAAAGATTATGACGAGAAAAGCACCCAGGAGACCTGAGAATAGTCCCTGATGAATTGAGTCCTTACCCAGCGAAGCTCCAACGGTAAGATTTTGGACAATGGAGACTGGTGCTGGTAAAGCGCCAACTCGAAGAATGATTGATAAGTCAGTGGCTTCTTCAAAGGTGAAATTGCCTGAAATTTGAGCTTTACCACCATGAATTTTTTCTCTGATAACCGGAGCTGACTTAACAACCTCATCGAGAACAATAGCCAAGTTACGGTTGACGCTTTTTTCTGTAACCTTGGCAAATACTTTGCCGCCGCGACCGGTGAAATCCAAGCCAACCTGAGGTTCATTAAATGCCCCTCCGAATTGGGTTTGGGCATTCTGCACCATATCGCCGGTCAACAATACAGGATTTTCGAGGAGAACAGGATCTATTCGTTCTCTATTGGTTTGTGGATCAACTTCCTTTTGAAAGTAAATTTGGGTATTGGCAGGGAGCTTGTCTTTCAGTGCCTCGTTTAATTCTTTTCGTTCTTCGGGACTGAACATTTTGCCATCTTGGCGAGGATTCCATGTGCCAGCAGCCACGGCTTCTTGGATTAAGGCATCAAGATTCACTCCTGGAGCATTTGCTACCAATTTGAACTCAAGGTGAGCAACGTCTTGAATAATTTTGATCGCCCGGTCTGGATTTTTCTCACCCGGGAGTTGAACAAGAATTTCAGCATCACCTTGCCTCACAATAACAGGTTCAGCTACACCGAACTGATCAATTCGATTCCGGATAACCTCAAGGCTTTGATTAACCGCGTTATCATTTATAAATTTAATCGCCTCATCTTTAAGGGAAATAAAAATGCGTGGGAAAGTACCTTCATCTGCCTGGACATCAATATCGAGATTGGGAAAATCGCCCTTTACAACTTCTTCAACAGTCTCAACTGCACCGGTATTGGGAAGGGTGAAATGGACGGCCAAAGGATCACCGGAATCCATACGAATTACGGTTATTTTTTTGTCGGTCAATTCGTCTTCAAGTGCCTGGGAGGCAAGATCAAGAGTATTTTCAATGGCTTTGGGGAGGTCAACTTTGAGGACTAAATGCATACCGCCTTGCAGGTCCAATCCAAGACGTAATCCTTCTGGGGCCATATATGTGTGCCACCATTGTGGAAGAGTTTTTACTTCATCTCGATCAAAGGACGGTAGAACGGTTACAATGGAAAAAAGAACAATAAAGGCCAGGAGACCTAGTTTCCACTTCAGGGCAGTCTTCATGTAATACTCCTTAACTCATATCCGGTGGTGACGGTTTTATCGAGCCGGCTGTAACCGGATAGACCATCATTTTGATGTAATTAAAAATACCGATGAAATCATAAAAAATACGATTTTGCCATGTTTTCTCGTGTAACAAATTGATATTACAGGAAAAAGTGTATGACTAAAGGTCTTTCTATAAACGTAACAATATTTCTCTGTGGGCGGGATTATACTCCACAGAATATACATGTCAACCGGGATAGAGCGTAGGTTATTTTTCTTTTGAAATAAGCCTCGAGGCAATAGCCGTTTATTACGTAAACAGGAGCAAGACAACCGATAGATATGTACTTCTGAAATAAGTTCGCATTATCCAGGGTTCCGTTGTAATATAACATGTTAAGCAATTGGTGCAGGCTGGTGGGTCTGTAGCCATTTTTATTATTTTTTTGGAGCAGTTGTGCTCCTGTTTAGGAAGGGTATGAAAAAGCGTAAAACCCAAATGGAAGACCTCGAAAGTCTTGATGTTGCGAAGTTGTTGAGCAAGGCTGCTCTTGATAAAAAAGCCGAAGATCTCATCGTGCTTGATGTGAAACAGTATTCATCCTTTGCCGACTATTTTGTTATTATGAGCGGGAGATCTACCCGCCATGTACAAGGACTGGCTGATGCAATCGATCGGGCATTATCCTCAAAAAGACTCAAGAGCACCACTACAGAAGGGTTACAGGACGGGCTTTGGGTTCTTCTTGATTATAACGATGTCATTGTCCATATTTTTTATCATGAAACAAGACAATTCTATGACTTAGAGGGGCTCTGGCACGAATCCCCTCGTGTAGCGGTTTAAAAAAAAATCAGAGGAAAAACATGGAATCACAAGTCACTCCAGTGTTATTGATGATTTTAGATGGTTGGGGACACGGGCCTGCCGTGGAAACCAATGCCATATTTAAGGCTGAAACTCCCAATATGGATCGGTTGGTCGAAGAGTATCCATCTACAATCCTTGCGGCACATAACGGTGCGGTTGGCCTGCCGGAAGGACAGATGGGCAATTCCGAAGTGGGGCATCTTAATATTGGCGCTGGACGTGTTGTCTATCAGGATTTTACCCGTATCAATCGAGCGATCGAATGCGGTGAATTTTTCAAGAATAAAGTTTTGAACGATGTTATTGACCAGACCATTGAAGCGCAATCCACCATTCATCTTCTGGGCCTTGTTTCAGATGGTGGCGTGCATAGTCATATGGATCATCTTATAGCACTGGTGAAGATGGCTGCTGAAAAAGGGCTGCAAAGGGTGGTTGTCCATGCATTTATGGATGGTAGAGATACAGCCCCAACCAGTGGAATTGGCTATATTTCAGAGCTTCAAAAACAGCTTGCCGAAATAGGAGTGGGAAAGATTGCCACCATTAGCGGCCGTTTCTATGCCATGGACCGCGATACCCGTTGGGAGAGAAATCATTTGGCCTGGCAAGCTTTGGTGGACGGTAAGGCAGAATTTGAATGTGATGATCCGGTAAAAGGCATGCAGGCAGCATATGATCGTGGTGAGACCGATGAATTTATTAAACCCATTGTTTTGACCGAAGCTGGTAAGTCGATTAGCTCAATATGCGACGGAGATTCGGTAGTTTTCTTTAATTTCAGAGCTGACCGGGCTCGCCAAATGGTCCATGCCATGACGGATAAGAGCTTTGACCATTTTGAGATAATTCACCAACCCGCTTTGAAGCAATGTGTCACTTTTACTGCTTATGACAAAGATTTTGATCTCCCCATAGCCTTTCCGCCCGACACCTTGACCCATATTCTTGGCGAAGAAATCAGTAGTCATGGCTTAAAACAATTACGCATTGCAGAAACGGAAAAATATGCCCATGTCACCTATTTCTTCAATGGTGGTATTGAAGATCCCTTTCCTGGTGAAGATCGTGCCCTTATCCCTTCAACCAAAGAAGTTCCCACCTATGATTTGAAGCCGGAAATGAGCGTTTATGGGGTGACGGAGGAACTTCTGAGTCGTTTGGAAGATAATCTCTATGACTTGATTGTATTGAATTTTGCCAATGGGGATATGGTTGGCCATACCGGTATCATGGAAGCAGCCATTAAGGCATGCCAGGCTGTGGATGAATGTGTTGGTACGCTGGTAAACCGTTTTCTTGAATTAAGAGGAGTTATTCTTATAACTGCTGATCATGGCAATGCCGATGTTATGGAGGATACTCAAAATCATCAGCCCTTTACTGCCCATTCCAATAACCCGGTTCCTTTCGTTGTCGTAAGTGAACAATACCGAGATAAAAAATTGCAAGAAGGCGGGGCACTCAAAGATATTGCACCAACAATTCTTGCCATCCAGGGATTACCGAAACCAGCGGAAATGGAAGGGGAGAATTTGCTCATTTAAACTGTTCCAGCTGCACTTCATTAATGGTCATTTAACAGAATAAACCAACAGCTAATCTTGGCTAAAGTTAGGCTGAGAGACTTTTGTACAATCTATGGAGATATTCCAATGCAGTATATAAGCACCAGGGGAGGGATTACCCCTGTTTCTTTTCAAGAAGCTGTAATGATGGGGCTGGCCGATGATGGTGGCCTTCTATTGCCTGCTGATCTTCCAAAAATCAATGAAGAAACCTTACAAAACTGGCGAAGCCTGGCTTACCCGGATCTTGCCTTTGAGGTGCTTTCGCTTTTTGCTACTGATATCCCTGCAGGTGATCTGAAGGATATTGTCAGACGATCATATGCTGCCTTTAATCACCCTGATATAACCCCCATTGTTCGACAAGGAAATCAGTACATTCTTGAACTTTTTCATGGACCGACCTTGGCATTTAAAGATGTGGCTCTGCAGTTTCTGGGTAATGTTTTTGAATATCTCCTGAAGAAATCGGGCGGTAGGATGAATATCCTCGGAGCGACATCTGGAGATACCGGTAGTGCGGCAATTTATGGAGTGCGAGGCAAAGATCGAATTAATATTTTCATTCTTCATCCCCATAAACGGGTGAGTCCCATACAAGAATTGCAGATGACCACGGTCACTGATCCTAATGTACACAACCTGGCTATTCGTGGTACATTTGATGATGGCCAAGCCATTGTCAAAGCGATTTTTAATGATATTGAATTTAAGGATTCGTATCATCTCGGAGCAGTAAATTCTATAAACTGGGCCCGCATTGTTGCCCAGGTTGTATACTATATATATGCTGCCCTGCAGATTACAGCGAAAGAAAACGTGAAAGCAGTTGATTTCTCTGTTCCTACTGGAAATTTCGGCGATATCTTTGCAGGGTACATTGCCAGGCGACTTCTTCCCAACCAGATTAGAAAACTTGTTTTAGCCACCAATGAAAACAATTTGCTGACTCGTTTTGTAAATCAGGGAGACTATTCCCTTGGCAATGTTGTCCAGACTGTAAGTCCATCCATGGATATTCAACTGGCCAGCAATTTTGAACGATATCTTTATTTCCTGAATGACCAGGATGCTGCAAAAACTGCTGAAGATATGGCTCTTTTTGCCGAAACCGGTGCCCTGAAGTTTGATGAAAAACAACTTAAGCTGATTCAAAACGATTTTTGCTCCGCCAGTATCAATGAAGAGTCGACAATAGAAGTAATCTCGTCTTTTTATAAAGAAAACGGCTATGTCCTTGATCCACACACCGCTGTTGGTGTCGGTGCGGCTCGACAACACCAAGATAATAAGACGCCAATGATCTGCCTGGCAACGGCCCATCCGGCAAAATTTGGTGATGCAGTAGAGCGGGCCATCGGTCAACCTCCTGTTCTGCCGCCTTCCTTGGCTGGACTGGAAAAAATGAAGAGCCGATGCGAGATTCTGGATGCCGAGGTGAAGACGGTGAAGCATTTTGTAAAACAAAATGCTTTGTAATGATTAGGTAAAGTTGTCTCAATTGAGGCTTGCTATTGGACAAAGAACTCTGTCGAAAATACCTACGTCGCATTGACCTGTTTGAGTCATTTACTGAACAGGAATTAGACCTTTTCTCGGAAGGATTAAAGGAGTTTTCCTGCTCTGCTGGTACGGTCATCTTTTATGAAGGTGACCCAGGGCAGGAAATGTATATTCTTCTTGAAGGCGAGCTTGAAGTACTCAAAACAGGCCGGGCCATAGCTGCCATTCAACCGGTAGAGCCTGTGGGGGAGATGGCTATAATTGATCAACTGCCACGCTCAGCCACTATTCAGGCAACTACCGATTGTCTCTTGCTTAAAATAACCGCAGATCATTTTCAACAAGTCTCCCTTCGTTCAGATTCGCTTCTCTCCATGATGCGTGCCTTAAGCCGACGTATACGCCAAGATAGTGAGCGCATTGCCCAGGATTTTGAAAAAGCCAATATCCTGATCCATGATATGAAAAACATCCTTTCCACTTTTGTCCTTGTCGATCTGTTGTGGAGGAAGGTGACAGATGGTTCAGCAGATCGGATAATTAATGCCATGGCAAAGGCACGGGATGGCCTGGCAGAGATGATGGAGGAGGCATTGGCTGCTGCCCGTCACCTGGCACGACCTTTAGTCACAGAAACCGCCTCCCTTGTTGATCTTGTGAAGGATATGCAACTGACCGATTTTTCTTCCCATCCAGACCTTGCTGAACGGATGATTGAAAGTGATATCGACGAGACATTGCCGCTCTGTTCCTTCAATGTTTTGGCCATGCGACGGGTTATAATGAATTTAATGTTAAATGGTGCCCAGGCCAGTCGTTCAAGTGATCCAATTACTTTGCAATTACAACAACATGGAAATTTGGTTCGACTCAGTATTGTCGATCATGGGGTGGGTATTCCAGACAAACTGAAACCCCATTTGTTCAGTCGACAGATCACCACAAAGGACTCAGGTACTGGGTTGGGATTACTTTCCTGTGCGCGAATTATGGAGCAACATGGCGGCTCATTGGATTTCAACAGTGAATATGGTCAGGGTACTACCATGAACTTGTATTTGCCAATGAACAATGAGCAATAAGCAATGAACTGTGAGTACTTACCCCCAACTCCAGAAGAATTATCAAAGTCAATTGCTAATAGTTAACGATTAATTATCACTGCTGTCTCATAGTTTTACCAAAGTGAAAATTGAATACAATCAATCGGTT
>CAYUCH010000077.1:0-16842 GCA_964443295.1 uncultured Desulfobulbia bacterium
GCAAAAGGCGCCAGGATGGCACTTTTTCTCTTTTGTATCAAGAGTTTAGCCAACTCCTCCTCTGCTAACTGTTTCTCCTTTATGAAATTCTCGTAGGTGTAGAGGGCATCGTCATAATCCTTTTCACTGACGCCATCCTGCGAGAGCAATCTTTCCAGCCGTTTATAATTTTTTTCAGAATGCTGAATGCGCAGAGAAATCTGCTCCAGACGTGTTTTCCCCAGGGTGATATTCTTATCAAGGATGTCCGTATTGAGAGATACCAGAGGGGTCCCTTTTTTCACCTTATCTCCTATGCGCACAGAGACATTTTCAACCAGACCGGCGACTTCTGAGGAGAGATTGCTGGCCCGGTCATAATAGAGGACGCCCAGGAAGGATTGATTTGCCGAAATCTCTTGGTGGACGATTTTGGTAACCACCACTTTGGCAGGCGGCATCTCCTGGGCAGATACTGAGGAACAACCAATTACTACTGCCAAAGCTATTTGTAAAAGCCTCATAACACACCTCATATTTCTCCACCTTTATTGTCCATATCCTGAAGCATTTGTTCTATGTTCGTTTTTATTTGCTCAAAAGCATTTCTTAATGTCTGCTTTGTTTCTTCTGAAATCCCTTTGAATAGCTGCGGATCAAAGGATTGAAATTCATGTATGACTTCACCCAGTAAAGCCTTGCCTTTTTCCGTCATAAACACCAAGGAAGCTCGCCGGTCGTCAGGGTCTTCACGCCGCACTGCCAATGACTTCAATTCTAGCCTGTCTAGGATCCTGGTCATATTGGCCGGCGTTTTTTTCACCCTTTCCCCTAGCTCACGCTGACTCACTCCCGAATCGGTGGACATATTTTTCAAGAGTTGCAATTGTTCCAAAGTGAGATCATATGGTTTGAGGGCTTTTTCTCCGAAATTCTGCATATCCTGCCCGGTGCAATATATCAATCGCCCCAACGGCTCTTTGTCTTCACAACCACACTTCATTACTTAACCCCTTAATAGTTGGCATGTTAATAGTTGACTAGTTAACTAAATACAAAAACAGAGGCCGAAATGTCAATAAAAAAATACCTACAGAGCAGTATTCAGGTGACTGGGATGTATTCTACAGACAGGCTCGCAAGACCAGATCCTTCAACCCGGCAATGAAGCCAGGCCGGACATTCAAGGAGGGAGTTCGATGTAAATTGATACCAAGCTCTTCGGCTTGGTCTTTAAAAAGCATATCTATCTCATACAGGGTTTCGACGTGATCGGAAACAAAACTGATGGGTACCATGAGAACTGACTTACATCCTAATCCTGCCAGTTCTTCGAGCATTTCAGGGGTTGACGGTGACAACCATTCCACTGGCCCACTTCGACTCTGGTAGCAGAGCCTTCCAGAAAGACCGGTAATTTTCTCCACCGCCTGGATGGTCTCCTGTAGATGTTCCACATATGGATCACCTTCCTCAATGAAGCTCACCGGCAGACTATGGGCGCTGTAAACCACCTGCATCTCGGAATCGGCTATTTTTGTATGGGATTCAAGAATGGTGGCAGCCAAATCCTGCACATATTCCGTCTGGGTGGGCCATGAAGGAACGTCTGTAATGGAGAATTGACCAGGAAAAAATGTGTCCGCTGCCTTATGCAGGTCATCCAGAGAAGAACCTGTGGTGGCAATTGAATAATGGGGATACAGGGTCAGGGCGATAATTTTCTTAATGCCCTTTTCAGCCATATTCCCGAGCACTTCTTTGGCAAAAGGCTGCCAATACCGCATCGCAACCTTGATATGAAAAGAACCATGCTCAGCCAACGCTTTCTCAAGGGCTGTAGCCTGATCACCGGTGATTCTGGCAAGGGGTGAACCACCGCCGATCAACTTGTATGATTCACGACTTTTAGGAGCTCGACGACGGGCAATGAGCCAGGCCAGAGGTTTCTGCATGAACCAGGGTCCAAGACGGATAATCTGCCGATCGGAAAAGAGGTTGTAGAGAAAAGGCTCAACATCCTCGAGCTTTTCTGGTCCGCCAAGATTAAGGAGGATTACTCCGGTTTTTTTCTGGGTTGCGTTTTGCATAATCCGGGAGACAGATTACATTTTTCCAGCAGCTCAAAGGGGCCTGAATTTTTTTCGCGGTTTTTGTTTTTGCGAAAATCATTCTGTCCCCGAATTGGAATTACGGAAAAATTAAATCAGTCCCCTTTATAGTCCTTGGATCCTTGGATCCTCTTTTACAAACAGACTCTCATCAATTAACTCAGCCACCTGGGATGGAGAAAAATCGAGCTGCTGAAAAATCTTGGCCTCAAGGCCTTTGCATTTTTTAAAATTCATCATGATAGCTCGCCGCCGCACTTCGTTATCTTGGGCATATCTTTCCAGAATATAGGCCAGTCGATCTTCCAGGCTGACTACCTTGTCATGATTGACCCGTTTGTCAGAATAATAAACGAGTTCTATTGCATTGATGTTATTGGAGCTATGGCTCTTCAGAATAACATGCTGGCCCACAATCTCGGCAATTTCCGGCATGCCATGTTTCAAACAGATTTCCCGGCCAATGGCCGCGTGATCCTTTTCCGTATCAAGACAGCTTGTCTTGGCAATATCATGCAACAGAGCGCCGGCCACCACTTTTTCCAGGGAAATCATGATGCCGGCCTTATGGAGGCTTTCGACAAACAAGGTTGCCACCCGTGCCACGAGGAGTGAATGATCTCTAATATTATCAAGCATTTCATACTGCTTCATATATGCGAAGCAGTCTTCTGCCGTGGGGATCATTACGAGTGTCCTGACGAGAAAGAAATGACAAAATATTGCGAAGTAATTTGGCGTGCATGCGAGTTTCGCGGTTTTGGGCGCATAGCAGAGTTATATAACCAAAACCGCATCGAAGCAGGCGCGTCAAAGACCGAGCAAGATGCGTTATTAATTTCTTGGTAGGACACTACTTTTTACCGCTCAGTTCATGAACTAGCTGCACTACCAATTTGGCCTGCTCGGGTGGGATTTGCGGCACAATTCCATGACCCAGATTAAATATATGCCCCCGGGCCTTACGACCCTGTTCGACAATACGTTTTACCCGTTGAGCCAATTTGTCCTCCGGTAACAAGAGAGCAATAGGGTCCAAATTACCCTGCACCGAAACATCTTGACCCAGGCGGCGGACAGCATCTTCAATATTAATTCGCCAATCGAGACCCAGAACATCAGCCCCACTAGTCTTGGCTTGTTCCAAAAGGGTAGCGCCATTATTCGCAAAATAAATAATGGGCACATCAACATCCAGTTCCCTGATTATTCTCTGCACATAAGGTAATGCAAATCGACCGTAATCAACCGGCGCCAACACTCCTGCCCAGGAGTCAAAAATCTGCAGGGCCTGGGCTCCGGCATTCACCTGTGCTTTCAGATACGAAATAGTGCAATCGGTAATTTTGGTTAAGAGACGATCATACAGATCCGGAGCTGTGTACATCATCTTCTTGGTGAGATAATAATTTTTCGACGAACCGCCTTCAATGAGATAAGTGGCCAAGGTGAATGGTGCTCCGGAGAATCCAATGAGGGGTACCCTGTCGGCCAGCTCCTTTCGCAGAATACGAATGGTTGCCATAACATAGGAAAGCTCTTCATCGGGATCGGGTACAATCAAGCGATCTACACCTGCCTCATCACGAACCGGATCGGCAAATACGGGGCCGCGCTTCTCGAAAAAATCCAGTTTTGCTCCCATTTTTTCAAGTGGCACCAGGATATCGGAAAAGAGAATGGCCGCATCAACCCCAAGAATATCAATGGGCTGCAAGGTGACTTCTGCAGCTGCCTCAGGTGTTTTGCAGAGTTCCAGAAAGGTAAATTTACTCCGAACCGTATGATATTCTGGCAAATATCGACCGGCCTGGCGCATAATCCAAATGGGTGTGTAAGGGGTTTCTTCGCCTCGGCAGGCTTTAAGAAAAGTCGTGTTCATCTATGCTCTCCGTCATTGTCAGTTTCTTAAAAATTTCAAAGTAGGTTACTTATAAACAATCTTTTTTCACCACAGAGGACACAGAGATCACAGAGGATTTTTTATACTTTTCTCTCTGTGAACTCTGTGCTCTCTGTGGTTTTTTCGTATTTACAATCCCATTAAGAACTAATTCTCAACTCATACATAATTTCAATCTCATCCCACACATTCGATTCACGGCTTATATCCACGTGGTACATGGCCACAAAAAGGTTCCTCATCCAGGTAATCACCGGTCACCGCATAGGCCCTGGCCCGACATCCACCGCAGACCGACACATACTCGCATTTACCACAGCGTCCTTTATATCCTTTGAAATCACGCATTTCCTGGAACAGACTGGAATTTTCCCATATATTCTTAAATGATTGCTCCCGAATATTGCCGGCTGCTTTCGGGAAATAGCTACAGGGCAGGACATTACCATCCACGTCAATGAGACAAATGAGTTGTCCGGCCAGACATCCTTTGGATCCACCCGTGGAAAACTGCAACGAGCGGCGCTCGAATTTCTCACCCTGCTCTTTGGCCTGCTCTAAGACAACCCGATAATAACTGGGGGCACAGGTTGGCCGCACCAGCAGATCGTCTTCATTCTTCTCCATCTCATAATGCCATTTCAAAAGCTCTTCATAATCCTCTGGTGAAATGAGTTCCGAGAGAATATCCTCCCCACGACCGGTGGGGACGATCATAAACATATACCAGGCCGTAGCCCCTAAAGACTTTGCCAACTTATAAATCTTAGGGATATCGTCCTGGTTTCGTTTGGTAAAGGACGAGTTGATGAGAAATGAAATGCCGTTTTCCTTGAATAGTTTGGCAGCATTCACCGTACTGTCAAAGGCTCCAGGCTGGGAGCGAAAATCGTCATGCACTGCCGCCGAAGATCCATCAAGACTGAGGCTGACCATTTTGATGCCCGCCTCTTTAATCCGACCGCACACTTCCTGGGTTACCAGGGTGCCATTGGTGGCCAGGCACATACGAAGTCCTTTTTTAGTGCCATGGGCCGCGATATCAAAAACATCCTCCCGCAGGAGAGGTTCCCCACCGGACAAAACCACCACCGGCTGGGCATAGGAGGCAATATCATCCAACACCCGCACCGCCTCCTCAAAGGAAAAATCCGGATGCCCTTCAACCTCCAGGGTCGACGAAGATCGACAATGCACACATTTTAAATTACAACGCCTGGTAATCTCCCAGGCTATCCACTTTGCTTCAAATTCCACGAGAATACTCCGTATATATGTTCAAGGTTCAGAGGTTCCGAGTTCTGAGGTTAAAAACTTACTTATCAACTCCCTTTGTTCTTTTTTTCATATTTCAAAAGGTAATTAATGAAACCTCTCACTGTTGCTCTTGTTCTTGCTGCCTTCTCGTAGACAGCTTTGAATTCATCCTCGTCAATGTAACCTTCGTCCATTGCCACATAGAGTTCACTTTGAACTTCTGTACAAGAACGCTTAGCGTATCTCAAAAACCGAATAAATTCAGCATTGGACTCCGCATCAAAACCTTCGGCGATATTATGCATACTTGAGCCCGCAGCACCTTGTATCTGTTTTTTCAATCCAAAATCTTGCGCAAATTCAGGTTTCTTTGTGAGGCTATATACGTATCTGGTCAATTCCCGTGCCAGCTGCCATGCCTCAATATCTTCAAACCGTCTAATTTTCATTTTCAATAAGCTGTCACAGCCCTCAACAATTCAACCTTTGAACCGTGAACGTTAAACCGTTTTTACAAATAATCCGCTGCAACGCCGGCCAGATGACTTCGTTCACTCTTCGTCAGAGTAATATGGCCATGCAAAGGATGCCCCTTGAGCCGCTCAGCAGTGTAAGCCAGGCCATTACTACTTGAATCAAGATACGGATTATCAATCTGGTATGGATCGCCGGTGAGCACCATCTTGGTTCCCTCTCCAGCCCGGCTGATAATGGTTTTTACTTCATGGGGCGTCAGGTTCTGGGCCTCATCGACAATGACATATTGCCTTGGAATAGACCGACCACGTATATAAGTCAATGCTTCCATTTCAAGTAGTTTATTGCCCAACAAACTTTCCACTTGATCCCGGGCCGGTTGCTCGTCCTCTCCTTTGCCTTTTTTTGCATCATCTTTCATTAGAAAAGTGAGATTATCAAAAATTGGCTGCATCCAGTGGGCCATCTTTTCGTCCTTGTCACCGGGAAGAAAACCAATGTCCTTACCCAAAGGAATAATGGGCCGAGAGACCAGAATCTTATCGTATCGCCGATTGCGCAAGGTACATTCAAGGGCCGCTGCCAAAGCCAACAACGTTTTGCCTGTTCCGGCCTGCCCCACCAAAGTGACCAACATCACATCGGGATCCAACAACAATTCCAAGGCCATACGCTGTTCTTTACTGCGAGCCCGAATCCTCCAGGCTGCATCATAATCTTTATGTAAAGGAATTAATGCTCCTTCCCCATTAACCCGCCCCAGAGCAGTATGCTTGGGGTCGCCCTCATCAGTGAGCAGGATAAACTCATTGGGCATAATGTCCGTGCCTTCCAATAAGAGAGACCTGTCTTTGTAAAATTGATCAATAACATCACCTGGGACATCACGTTCGCATTGCCCACAGTACATGGTGTCAAAATTGATCTTCTGCTTTTCAAAATCAGCGGCTTCGATCCCCATGGCATCGGCTTTGAGCCTGGCATTGATATCCTTGGAAATGAATATGACATTTTCCCCTTGTTGCAAAAGGTTATATGCCACACTGAGAATACGGTTATCTGCAATATTCATATCCATACCGGTACGATCTTTCTCGGTATGCTCCATGACAATTTTCAGAATACCACCGTTCTGGGTTGTCACTCCCTCGCTGAGGTTACCATTGACCCGCAGCCGGTCCAATTCTCTGATCACCATTCTTGAGTTACGTCCCAACTCATCATTATGCGATTTAAAACGGTCTAATTCTTCGATGACGGACATAGGCAATAAAATAATATTATCGTCAAATGAATGAATAGAGTCCGAGTTATGCAAAAGAACATTGGTATCCAGAACAAAATATTTCACCATACACCACCTCAAGTAGGGAGCAGGAGTCACACAACAATGAATTCCGTTTAGACCGTTATTATCGTCGCAACAGTATCATATATAACCCGCCATGAAGCAAACCTTTTTTCCATCCCAAACCCTAAATGACTATGCTATAGTGGCGGAGGTTTCAGGTTCTACGTTCCCGGTTCAGAGGTTATTGAGCCAAGTTTGTCCCAAAAAATTGGACTCTGCATAGATAACGGGACACGCAATGGTTTTTCCATTGCAAGGCTAAGGTGAATGGATTCATTACTCCTTGAACCCTTGAACCCTTGAACCCTTGAACCCTTGAACCCTTGAACCCTTGAACAATTATCATCTGAGCTCGTGCCGGCCTCAACTGCAAAAGGCATTTTAAGAATCAGAACCTCATAGAGAACCATTTATGCGCATAGCACTCGTTCAATTCAATCCGACAATTGGTGATTTTCCCAAAAATAGTGCCACTATGTCGAAATGGATAGATAAAGCCAAAGATGGTGGTTGCGACCTGGTTGTCTTTCCGGAGATGGCTGTATGCGGCTATCCTCCCCAGGATCTCCTTGAACGTCCTGCATTTTTAGCCGACCTGGAACAGAATTTTCAAAAACTTATAGATGACACAACCGGGATAGGAGTGCTCTGTGGCACGATCCTCCGCCATACCACCGAAACCGGAAAAACGCTACATAACAGTGCGGTGCTTTTCGAAGATGGCAGTATTCTCTTCTCAGCATATAAAAGGCTCTTGCCCTCCTACGATGTTTTTGACGAGCATAGATATTTTGAAGCGGGCCAGGAAAGTCAAAAATTTCAATATAAAGGAATGAATCTGGGAATCACCATCTGTGAGGATATATGGAATGACAAAGGTTTTATCGAGAGACCATTGTATCCCGTGGATCCAGTGGCAGATCTCATGGCAGGAACAAAACCAGACCTGCTTATTAACCTGGCTGCCTCGCCTTTCCACCTTGGCAAAGAAGCATTGAAGCACACCATGTTTGCCAACCTCTGCACCAAATACCAAATCCCGCTTCTCTATGCCAATCAGGTGGGAGGCCAGGACTCCCTTCTCTTTGACGGACGCAGCATTGCCATGGCGACCAATGGCAGCATTATTCAAAAAGCCCCGGGTTTTAAAGAAGACATACTCTATGTAGACAGCGACGCTCTCAATGTTGACACGCCATCTCCTGAACCACACATGCCTGAAGACAGCCCTGCTACTGTGTTGGACGCTTTGGTCATGGGGGTCCGTGATTATGTTGGCAAATGCGGCTTCCAAAAAGTGATCATCGGTTTATCTGGTGGAATCGACTCAGCCCTCACCGCTGATATTGCCGCCCGGGCCCTTGGGCCGGATAATGTTATGGGAGTTGCCCTGCCGTCGCCCTATTCATCAGCCGGGAGTATTGAAGATGCCAGGGAACTTGCAGACAACCTTGGAATTCAATTTGACATCATCCCCATTGCCGACACTTTTGAAAGCATGAAAGAAACCTTGGCCCCTCTGTTCGCCGACCTGCCCGAAGATGTCACAGAACAGAACATCCAGGCCCGGATCAGAGGCAACCTGCTCATGGCATTGGCCAATAAATACAACCGCCTCCTTCTTTCCACTGGCAACAAAAGCGAAATGGCCGTGGGCTATTGCACACTTTATGGAGATATGAGTGGAGGCTTAGCAGTTATTTCAGATGTCCCAAAAGTTCTAGTCTATGCCTTGGCACACTATTCCAATGAAGCCGGTGTGAGAATACCGGAGCACACCATAAGCAAACCACCCAGCGCCGAGCTGGCTCCGGACCAGAAAGATGAGGACGACCTGCCACCTTATGACATCCTGGATCCTATTCTTGCGGCGTATCTTGAGGATAATAAATCCATCGCTGACATTGTTACCATGGGCTTTGACCAAACCGTTGTGCATGATGTTGTGCGGCGGATTAAAATCAATGAATATAAACGCAAACAAGCCCCAATGGGTCTGAAGGTCACCACAAAAGCATTTGGCCATGGCAGGCGATACCCAATTTGTGAAAATTACCGAGAGGGAGCGCTCTGATGTCCAAAAAATTGGCCCTCCTGGTCCTGCTTCTGGGTCTGCTTGGTTTGATCCTGCACGAAAATTCCACCAAACGTCCGACTGATCTTTCCCTCACCACCACCGGCCAGGTAGAGATGTGCCTCTCGTGCCATACTGAAGAAAAACTCGATCCAGCCCATGACGTAAAAATTCTAGGCTGCTCCACCTGCCATCTGGGTGATCCCATGGCTACTGACAAAGAAGCGGCCCATGCCGGCATGGTAATAAATTCCGGCGACTTACGGGTGGTTGAAAAAACCTGCGCCATCGAAGGTTGCCATGGACCGGATGCAGAAAAGGTCAAAAATTCTCTCATGGCCACAAATCGCGGCATCCTGGCAACTCTTCTCTATTATTGGGGTGAAGCAGAAACCCAGGATGGGGATTATTCGGTGGAAAAACTCATCCACTCCGGTGAGACCTCCCTGGCCATTGATTATTACCGGAAATTATGCGCCAGCTGTCACCTCTGGAAAGAGCGTGGAGAAGTAGAAGGCATGCCGGATCTGCCGCAATATTACAAAGAAAAGGGAGGCGGCTGCACAGCCTGTCATCGAATCATGCCAGAAGGCAAGGAGGATGCCGACCCCAAAAAGGTACATCCCCTGCTCACCAAAAAAGTGCCAACCTCCCATTGTGTTCGATGCCACAATCGTAGTGGCCGTCTTGGCACTTCATACATGGGACAATATGAATCCGAGCAATACGGCACCCCATTTGAAGATGGCGAACCTTCCAGCAAACAGATGGAAGATGGCCGTTTTTTTCTCACCCTTGAGGACGATATTCACCATCGAAAGAACATGGCCTGCATCGACTGTCACACCCGCGATGAAATAATGGGCGACGGTAAAAACCATGCGCATTATGAAGATGCCCTGGAGATCAAATGTGTAAGTTGCCACAGTGATCAGCCAGGAAAGACGAAAAAAAATAATCCTCTTAATAATGTTGCCAAGCAAGACGGAAAATTTATCCTCACTGGAAAATTGGACGACAAAAAACATCCACTTAATCCGCCCAAATCAGGCATCTGCGATTATCCGCTTCACAAAAGACTCTCCTGTTCATCATGTCACTCAAGCTGGGTACCGCAATGCTATGGATGCCATGTCAAAAGGGACATGACCGACACGCACCTGGACAAGTTGACCATGAAGGAAACTCCCGGCTGGTGGGAAGAAGGCCGCTCTTATATTCGCTATGAGCGCCCCATGCTTGGAGTTTGGCAGGATAAGGTGGTGATCGTCACGCCTGGCTGCCAGGACATCGTCACCCTGATAAATGAAGAGGGAGAAATAGCCGACACATTCAACATTTTTACCATGGCAGCTCTTAATCCCCACACCACTCAGGCTAAAGGCCGGACATGTGTTGATTGCCATGCCTCCACAAAAACCGTGGGCCTGGGTGAAGGAACAGTATGGCGGGAAAATGGCACATGGCAATTTAGCTCCATTCATCAAGGCATTGAAACCCCTACCGGTCAAACACCACCGCTAGATAGCTATGTAGACATAGAAGGAAACCCACTCCAGCGTTCCTCACGGTCGGATTTACGGCCCTTTAATGGTGAAGAACTCCGGCGTATCCTCCGTATCGGCCTCTGCCTGAAATGCCATACAAAATACGATGACCCGGCCTATGCCGTTGAAAACCGAGGCAAAAAATGCCCGGTATTTAGAGAAGAATGAAATGTACTAAAGAAACATTTTTCCACCACAGAGGACACAGGGAGCACAGAGAAAATGAAAAAAGATCCTTTTACAGGAAAAGTGATTGGGTGTGCCAATGAAGTCCATCGTGTTTTAGGTCCCGGTTTACTCGAATCAACATATCAACAGAGTCTTGCCCATGAACTTCATTTAAATGGTATTGATTTTAAATTAGAGCATCCATTACCCGTTGAATATAAAGGTATAAAGCTGGATTGTTGATACCGAGTTGATATTTTGGCAGAGAATCGACTCATCATTGAACTAAAATCAGTTGAGAAAATCAAAGGCATCCATAAAGCACAATTGCTAACGTACATGAAGTTATCTGGACTGGACACCGGCCTGCTAATCAATTTCAATGTTGCACGACTCAAGGACGGAATAAAAAGGTTTAAATTATAATTCTCTGTGTACTCTGTGCTCTCTGTGGTTTGATCCAATAATGTATTGAACTAAAAAGTTTGAAAGGAAATTCTTGAGATTTTCCCTCTGCTCAAGTAAGTCTGACAAGCAACATCGAATCATAAAACGTACCGAGGCTTTCCATGATCATAACTCCAGTTGCCGCATCATCGTCCGAAGGTAAGGCCATTGTCGATCGGCTTAGAGACCGTTTTCAGACAGCTGATGACGACCTTGCCAAAACAGTGACTGATATCATTAATCAAATACGTGATAAAGGCGATACCGGCCTGGTTGAGTTCATCAGCAAATTCGATTCTCCTGATTTCACCTTATCGCAGCTCCGAGCCAGTGATGAAGAAATAGAAGCGGCCTACGACCTGGTAGACCAAGATTTCATGGACACTCTGGCCTTTGCCATTCAACGGATCGAAAGCTTCCATGAACCAGAAAAAGAACAATCCCGCATCACAACCCGAGAAGATGGGGCCATTACCGGTCGTTTAGTTCGTCCGGTCGATTCTGCCGGACTCTATGTACCCGGCGGTCAAGGTGGCAAAACCCCCCTTGTTTCTTCTGTGCTGATGAACGGTATCCCAGCAGGCATCGCCGGAGTTGAAAGACGGGTCATGGCCACCCCGCCCGATGAAAGTGGCTCTGTAAATCCAGCTCTTCTGGTCGCTGCCAATGAAATAGGCATCACGGAAATTTACAAAATGGGAAGTGCCTGGGCCGTGGCCGCATTGGCTTTCGGCACTGAAAGCATTACACCAGTGGATGTCATTGTCGGACCTGGAAACCAATATGTTACCGAAGCGAAGCGTCAAGTTTCAGGCCGGGTACGCATTGATATGATTGCCGGCCCCAGCGAGGTCCTTATTGTAGCTGATGAATCAGCCAATCCGGTCTTCATTGCCGCAGACATGCTGGCACAGGCTGAACATGATCCACAGGCTCTTCCACTCTGTGTAGTTACAGATAAAGAAATTGCAGAACAAGTCTCTGAAGAGCTGGAAAAACAGGTGGAAAGTTTATCCCGCCACGAGATAGCCATGAAATCCCTATTGGAAAGAGGCGAAATCCTTATTTCCGATGACCTTGATGAAGCTGCCGACCTTGCTAATATCATGGCTGCCGAACATCTTGAACTTATGGTGGATGATCCCTTTGCCCTCCTCCCAAAAATTCGCCACGCCGGTGCTATTTTTCTGGGACACCACACGCCGGAATCATGCGGCGATTATACCGCCGGCCCCAACCATGTTCTACCTACCATGGGGACCGGTCGGTTTTCATCATCCCTTGGTGTAGAAACCTTTATTAAAAAATCCAGCATCATCTCCTATAGTCCCCAGGCCCTGAAGAACGATGCCGAGCACATTGTCCGCTTAGCAGAAATGGAAGGATTGCAGGCCCATGGCCGGTCCACCAGTCTGCGATTGGAAGAATAGAGTAGTGAGTGAAAAATCAGGTTTTAGCGTTGAATATTTTTTAGAAAATGGCCTTTCCCAGATGGGCATCAGCGTACCCGTTGGGGCCATTGATCGACTCTCCGTTTATTTCGCCGAACTCAAAAAATGGAACAGAGCCATCAACCTGGTGGCCAAAGCCAGTGACCAGCACATCCTGGAGACCCATTTTCTGGATTCTCTTACCCTGTTGCCCTTATTGAAAGAGTGGAATCTACCTGGCCCGATTCTTGATATAGGCTCCGGTGCCGGTTTTCCAGGTTTGGCACTGAAAGCAGCTCAACCAGAACTTCAGGTAACCTTGTTGGAACCTCGGGGTAAAAGGGTTTCATTTCTTAAAAATGTTATCAGAACTTTAGGTCTTGATAATATCCAAGCCCTACCCGCCCGCCTCGAACCAGAAGGGACTTTGCAATACTCCAGCGAAATACCAAATGGTAATCCAACTCAACTGCCACCCCACCCTGTCATCACCAGCCGGGCCTTTACCCAGGTTTCACCTTTCCTGGAATTAGTCGCTCCAGTATGTCCGCCAAATGGGAAAGTGATCTGCATGAAAGGGAGAATCAACGAAAACGAAATTAAGACAGAAAATCCTGCAAAATGGCAACTGTTGGAAGAGCGTTCTTTTACACTCCCTTATTCTGATGTACCACGGAACCTCCTGATTTTTTTGTCACACAACAACGCACCTTAGCTCAGCTGACTGACATTGCACCTCTGCTGGTGCCTATTGAAGGTTCCCACTGTACTATTCTTCCTGATGCACCCAACTTAAACCTTGCAATTTCAAACTCAACCTTTTATTTTGCATGGTATGGACAGACATTATTATGCCCTTCTTACAGAGTTATTAGAATACTTTCCATGCGTTGCAATCCTCGGAGTCAGGCAATGCGGCAAGACTACACTGACAAAACAGCTTCCAGACAATTGGCGATATTTTGACCTTGAAAAAGCCAGTGATTTCCAGATAATCTCCCAGGATCCTGATCTGTTTTTTCGCCTGAATAATTTCGATACCATAATTGATGAAAGTCAGTTACTGCCTGCTCTTTTCCCCGCTTTGCGCGTTGCTATTGATGCTGACCGCCAAAAATCTGGCAGATTTGTTATCACCGGTTCAAGTTCACCTGAATTGCTGAAGTCAATTTCCGAAAGCCTGGCCGGCAGGATAGCAATCTTAGATATGGGGCCTTTCAATCTCAACGAAGCACACGGACTTGCACCTTCTCCTTTTTTCAAGGCCCTCACAAACACTGAACCCATAAACTCCTTTTTAAACTTAATACCAAATGTCTCTATCACGGAGGTACATGACTACTGGTTCAAAGGAGGATACCCCGAGCCGTGGATAAAAAATTCCCCACGATTTACTAAGCTATGGCAGCAAAACTATTTCCAGACATACATTAATAGAGATATTCGGAGATTATTTCCAAATCTCAATATCCAAAAATACAATTTATTTTTACGACTACTGGCAAATCTTTCAGGAAGCGTCATAAATTATTCAAATGCCGCCACCTCTCTAGGCGTCTCCCAACCGACTGCACGAGAGTATTTTCACATAGCAGACGGCACTTTTATCTGGCGCCATATTCCTCCCTACGAAAAAAATGCTGTAAAACGAGTCGTAAAACACCCCAAAGGATATCTGAGAGACACAGGGTTACTCCATTTTCTCCTTCATATAAATACTATTGATGACCTGTTGGCTCATCCCATCATGGGGCACTCCTGGGAAGCACTTGTTATTGAAAATATAATCAGGGGACTGAATGTCCAAGGGATTTCTTTCGAGTATTACCATTATCGGACTGGAGGAGGCGCGGAAGTCGATCTTATCCTGGAAGGAGATTTTGGCCTTATCCCTATTGAAATAAAATACACCCAGAAAGTATCATTAAAAAGCCTGCGTGGTATCCGCGACTTCATTAAGGAAAGAAAATGTCAATTTGGGATTGTCATCAATAATGACGAGCAAGTTCGCCTTTATGAAGAGAACCTGATCGGTATCCCCTTTGCATGCCTATAGGCATACATAATGAATACCTGGAAGGAACAAAACAAAATTTACGGACTCCCCATAATGGCGCCAGATCAAGTCTTCTTTAAAACATCACTACTGCCTCAAAAAACATAGAAAGGTATCAGACGACTCCCTTTCTCCAATGAAAAACCAGACCACCAAGATACCAAGCTATCACCACACCCAATCATTACCAGCCGGGCCTTTACCCAGATTTCACCATTCCTGGAATTGGTCGCTCCAGTATGTCCACCAAATGGGAAAGTGATCTGCATGAGGGGAAAACTCGATCCAAACCAGGCACAACCAAGGATACCTAATAATTGGCAACTTATAAAAAACGGACATTCACCCTCCCATTTACAAAAGCACCACGGACCATTCTGGTATTCAATCTCCCGCATTACATTTACCCTTTTTATTTCCTAACAGCTCCTCCTTCATCAAAAATTTCATCTTCTCTTAACGCGTTACGGCTGCCCGGCCTGTTTCGCAGCTTCTCTCGCCAACCACTCCGCCCGACTATGCCCCATTAATTAGTCAGAAAAATTACACAGAATATCTTTAATTCCTATCACACTTATAAAACTATATTGTTTTCCCACCCATAAATTATTTCATTAATCAAAACTCTCCACCCAGATGCCCCTCGTGTAAAATCTGCAATAAAAATTCCACCAAAAAAATAAATAATATAATTCCAGAAACTAAACTTTGACAGGTTTTTTCAATAAACTCAACCCCTTCGAACACTTCTTCCGGATATATCAATACAAACTGGGAACACACGCCATAACAACACAACTACTTAATTTTATAGAAAATTATTCACACCAACTCATTATAAACAGGCAAAACACAACCAGCATAATATATTTCTTGACATACCCATGCACCCAATGTAAATGTCACAAGGACCCTTTAATGACGCAGGGTTTTTGCAGAGTATTTTTTAAAAAATTTTTCTCCGAAGTTAATAATTTTTCCCAGCGCAGCCTTCCAAGCAAGGTACAAAAGCTATCCATGAAAAAAGAAACAAAACAAATACCTGTCACAGAGAAACTGTATTCTATGTCGAGATCCTTATAGCTTAAATGGTATTCCTTGCCAGGCCATGGTGGACTAGCAGGGGGCCATTGGAAGCCTCAAATATGGAGGAAATGGAATGAAAAAATTGTTAATTGGAACTGTGCTGTCAATGGCTGTAGTACTCACAGCTGGACAGGTGATGGCCGCCTCAGTGAGAGGAACGATTACGAGTTTAGGATATCTTCCTGGAATGATGAATGGCTATGTTTACTGTACCGTTGGAGGAGTTGGCTTATACATGGATAACGCCCTCACATCCAACCAGTCAAAATTAAGCATACTTGGAATAGGCCGAAACCTGGCCTATATGGGTGCAACGGTGAATGTCACATATACCGGCTATAAAATTACGAATGTAACTCCATAGCAGAGTAGATCGAAAATATTTTTTCGCATCCTATTTTACTACGACTAACAGAGGAAAAAACAATGAAGGTAATTAAAAATAAAGTTGGTTTGAGCTTCATGGCTTTTGCATGTCTGGCACTCTCATTCATCATGCCCGCCACATCAAATGCTGCTTCTGTAAATGGCTATGTCGAATATCTCAATGCTTCTGGCAGCCACATTTTTGTAAAAGTAGCCGGGAATTGGTTCTACCATAATTCCTATAATTCTGGCGTGTATAACTGGCTCTATATGGCCAAACTTCATAGCAACACAGTTTCCATAGCAGGAGACCCAAATAATTACATTGTTCATTTGGCGCAATAGATACACAAAACACCAGCACGGGGCATTGAAGATAATGCTCCGTGCTAACAGGATTATTATGGACGAATCATGAAAAACTCTACCTCTAGAAAATCAAAGCTTCATTTCTATATTGCTCTTACGACACTTTTTTTCACTGTGGGTTGCACCACTCAGGCTGATCAGAAAATAGATACAAGTTCAACTGACGAAACAAAGCAAGCCATATCTTCTTTACAAAAACAGGTTGCTGATCTTTCATTGAA
>CAYUCH010000078.1:0-16620 GCA_964443295.1 uncultured Desulfobulbia bacterium
AACCCTTTTAGGGTCACCTTTTAATCCACCCCTTCTAGGGGTGGTTGTTAAATGAGGTATATTTTTTATCTATTTCGACAGGATAATTATAGCTACGCCACTCGGGTATACCTCCTTTGAATTGATATACCCGTGTATAGCCGATACTGGCCGCATAACTTGCAGCCCGTCCGCTGTACGGTCAGCGGTGTCCCATGCAGTAAAAAATAACCGGGGTGTTCTTGTCTTCGGGTAATAGATTGCTGCTTTTAAGTTTATCAATGGGAATATTAATCGAGCCGGTAATATGCAAACTCTCGTATTCCAGTTGACTGAGCACATTAACCAGAAGAACGGGCTGCTCCTCTTCAATCATTTTTTTGACTTCAGGTGCATTGATAATGGCTTCATTGGCACTGCTGACACCTGCGAGAAGCAAGATACAAAAAGACAAAACCACTGCCAAGGTGTTCCGTGTCTTGATGAGCATGGGCCTCCTCCTCTTTCAAAGGTTTTTCATGATGTTTTCTCTTTATACTATCAGGTTATCATCATGAAAATGAATCACCAATCATTTTTTTTATTCTCTCAGAGGCACCTTTCCTCGCCTGCCTCAACAAATATTGAAGATTCAAAGCAGACCGTGAATTTGTCCACCAAATGATGGGGGTAATAACTCTCTTTGGCCTGGCGTAATCCGGCAATGCCCAGATCTTGTTCTCGATTGACGAATTTAAATTCCTGCAATGCATTTTTGGCAAACCAATTATTAATGAGTTGTCCAAGGCCGTTAATCCCTGGAAATGCCTTTTCAAAATGCCAGACGGCTGTGCTTTTATTTAACTTCTCAGCAATGGCAAAGGCCTGGATTTTGCCATCCACACGGATTGCACCGCCAATGAGGTCAAATATTTCGTAGTTTTCAAAAACATCCTGGATTGCCAGATTCTCGTTGCAGAGACTTATGTTTTTTCCACACTGTCGGGATTCACACCACTGGCTCTGCATGGCCAGGCAATCAGGGATCAGGTTCGGGGTGATCTCTTCGTATTCGCACTGGTAGTTTTTCAAGCATTGTTTCAGGTGGTTGCGTTTTTTCGAAAAACGCCGCCCAGACAATTCCGCAAGCTCGGACACCTGGTATACATAGTCAGCATTATCTCGATCTTCATGAACAAGAAATCCGGCCTCAGGTAAGAGTGTCACGGAATCAGTTACTAATCGGCTACCGCCAATTACTTCCGGGCCGAGGATGGTTATGAGCTCAAGGAGGGGAGCTTTACCGATCGGTTGGCCGAAGATTATTTTTTTCCCAGGAGTTTTGGGGGCATCCGCCAAAATAACAAGTGTATCCAGTATTTCAGCCAGCCAAATGGGTCTGTGGTGGCGCCAGGCAAATAAATTGCTAAAGGTGAGCTCTGAAATTTTTGGAGGAAAACGACGCAAAAAGTTCACGACTAATTTCTGGTCAGCAAGTGTGATGGGGTGGAGAGGGATTGACATTGTAAGAATCACCCTGAATTTAAAGTAATCCAAAAAAGAAAAGATTAATTATTGGGTCTTGGATTCGAAGTAGACCATATTCTCATGGGTAGCTGATCTTGCCAGCAGTGTTGCCCATGTAGTGGGTAGTCAACACGTACTCGAAATATGCATAGAAAAAGGTATGCCGAAAGTGTTATTGTTGCAATGATTAATGAAATCATGGATGCCGTTACCACCCACTACGGCCAATTTTCAACAACTGATTCGACTAAAAAAGTTGATTAAAGCTCAATAGAATGCTTTTTAACTCCCACGCTTTTATTTATGCATTCCTCCCTTGTTCGCTCGTTGTCTATTGGATTTTTCGCAACAACTCTAAAGTTGATACTGCAAACTCTTGGTTAATTTTCATTTCTCTCGTATTTTACGCCTGGTTATATCCCCCACATCTAATCCTCATTATCACATCCATTATCTCAAATTATTGTTTGAGTTTATTTATTTCAAATGCGGATGGAAAATATTTTTTCTCTAGGAGAATTCTTATAACTCTGGCGATTGTCGGTAATCTGTTTGTCCTTGGTTACTATAAATATTTATCCTTTTTACTTTCTTTTTTTATAATCCCGTCAGGTAGAATTATTACTGATTCACCATATATTTTACCTCTGGGTATCTCATTTTTTACTTTCCAGCAAATAGCCTACCTTGTCAGCGCGTATCGAGACGAAACAAAACAGTATGGATTTAAAGATTATTGTTTGTTTGTTTCTTTTTTCCCCCAACTCATTGCCGGGCCAATAGTCAAGCATGGAGAATTTTTTCCTCAGCTTAAAGCACACTGCCAGAAATTTGCACTAGCAGGTATTGTAACGGGTGGTTCCTTTTTTGTGATTGGCTTGTCGAAAAAGGTGATCTGTGCTGATCCGCTGGGAGAATTTGTTGGCAAGCTGTTTGAGGTTGTCGAAAAGGGCGAGCAATTAGGCTTTTTTATCAGCTGGCTTGGGGCGATAGCCTACAGCTTGCAGATATATTTTGATTTTTCAGGATACAGTGATATGGCTTTGGGATTAGCATATATGTTTGGGATTGTGCTTCCTGTTAATTTTAATTCTCCTTATAGGTCAAAGAGTATTATTGAGTTTTGGGAAAACTGGCATATTACCCTGACCAGATTTTTTCGTGAATTCCTGTATTTCCCTCTTGGTGGAAACAGAAAAGGAATAATAAATCAATATTGGAATATTTTTATTGTTATGATTCTGTGTGGCTTTTGGCATGGTGCTGGATGGAACTTTATTGTTTGGGGTGGTATTCATGCTTGTTTGATTATCGTTAACCACATGTGGAGGAAAATAAATAAAATTAACGTACATGGCCGATGGAAGACATTTTATTTAATGGCTTCCTGGTGTGTCACATTCATAACTATTTCAATGTCTTGGGTCGTATTCAGGGCGGTTTCTTTAAAACATGCCATCACTTATTTGCAATGCATGGTACCAAGAGAGAGTAGTTGGATACTGGCTAGTGAGAATTTTAAGCAGCTGGGCAGCTTCGATTACCCTTTGTTTTTTTATGTGATGGTCCTGGTTTTTCTTTTAGCTGTGGTTGTGCTCTTTCCGAACACCCAGCACATATTTTCACGAGCTTTTTTTATGAAAGAAAAACCTGATAAAGGCACGAGAGGTCACATCTTTCTATTAACACCTCATTTGAAGTGGTACCCAAACATTATTTGGGGGTTTCTCGTCGGAGCTCTTTTATTCATCTGCACTTTGGGCATCTTTACCGAGACTCAATTTATTTATTTTCGCTTTTAAAGCGTCTGTAATTAAGTGAATATGTAATGAAAGCAAGAAGATATCTCATAATGGTTTTAGCCGGCTTTACAGCAGCCTTAGTTTTGTTTGCCAGTGTTCCCGTTGATACAGAAGTAAAGTATAGAGAATTGCGGAAAAGTTTTATCAAGGCAGGATGGATTTACAACAGGATCCATGAGAGCAGTTTGCCCGTTAACCTGGCCTTTATCGGCTCTTCTCACACCGTTTGGGGTGTTTATTCTAGAATAGTCACAGAGGAACTTGAAAGACGAGGAAATCAGCTGAAAGTTGCTAATTTATCTCTGTGCGGATATGGGAGGAATATGCAATACCTCCTTGTTAAGGAACTATTATCCAAAAGGGACGATGTGAAGACTATTGTCTTGGAGGTCAGAGAGCGTGAATATTTCCAAAGCCATATTTTATTTCCAAATGTTGCTTCGGTTTGGGACGCTGTATGTGCACCTGTTTTTTTCAATATTGAATATGTTGCCGATTTATTCAAATGTGTAAAAAATAATGCCACATTGTTTGTCGACCACAGTTTGAATAGCCAGACATATAACACTAAATCTTCAAGTGAAGTCACTGGGGAATTTTGGGAGCCAGGAGATCTAAAGCATGAAATTCCTCGTTTTGTTGATCAGCAGAGGCTGAAAAGTGAAGAGTCTGGGAGATTTTTAATGAAGATAAGACAACCATTTTATTATCTTGAACAGATAAGAAAACTCTCTGAGAGAAAAGGTGTTGAGGTGATTTTTTTATACCTTCCGCGTATGGGGTGTAAAATTCAAAATATGGTTGAAAAGAATTATTATGCTTCTGTTGGTGAGATTTGGGTGCCTCCAGACGATATTTTGAGAGATGCTAAAAATTGGGCGGACCCAGGGCATTTAAATTTGAGTGGGGCAGAAAAAGTTTCTTCATGGTTGGCATATAAAATTGACACATATTAGACTGTTCGTTCTCCAGTAATTTTGAGGTGTTGAAAGCCATTTTTGTACTACTTCTTGTGCAAAAGCAATAGATTGCAGAGGTTCACTTTTCACCTCGGGGCGAGATCGACATCAATGTAGCTGGTCGTTCATGTTCAAGGTCCGGCTCGCCACAATGTTTTAGAATCCATGCCCTGGTCTGGTCCCGTAAGGCTATCGCTAAATCCCATTCATTCATTTTTTCTTTAGGAGAAATATCACCGATGGGTTTGCCGATGGTGATACTTACAGTCCCTCGTCGAGGGAACCAGGATTTGGCACGTAGAATGGATCGGGTACCCCGGATGGTGATGGGAACAATAGGAACCCTGGTTTTAGCTGCGGTTTCAAAGGGGCCCATGCGAAAGGGTAAAAGCCCTGGCATCCGCATAAAAGTTCCTTCCGCAAAAAAGAAAAGGGAGCGACCTGATTGTGTCTTTTCAATGAGTTGTTTCGCATCTTCAAAGGTCTGTTTTTTATCAAAACGCTCAACAAAGAGGGTGCCTATTCGGCCGAGAAGCAGGCGGATTATGCTATTTTTACGCAATTCACCCTTGGCAACAAAACTAAACATGCTGGGTATAGAGGAGGCAACAGCAAATCCATCAAGATAGCTGGCATGGTTTGAGACATAAATATATGGTGTCACGTCTTTTGGAAGGTTGTCATTACCTTTCACCTTGATATTTATACCGCCAATGCGAAAGAGGATTTTCAATACACACCGGGTAATTGCCCACCGCCAGGATTCTTTTGGAATCAGGGCAACTGGGGGCAGCAGGACAATTGCCAAAGCACAGAGGAGCCAGCACCAAGCGGCATAGAGGGAAGAGGTGATAAAGCTTCGGATTTGGCGGATCCATGGGAAGACACCTTTCAGGGTGAATCGTGCAACCTGGAACCACACCGCCTTGGATGGCTTGCCAATATATCCACCTTCGTACAGGGCTCTACAGGCACCACGGCGAATTTTCCCACTGGAAGTTTTCAGCACCGTATTGGGTAAAGCAATGACCACATGATCAGGTGGCATACCTACCATTATTGTAACCACGGCATTAATTTGGTTCCTGAGCTCATCCTTGCCGGAGGCATCTCTTTTCCGGCTTTCAGCCAGAATAACCAATTGCTCGGTTCCTGCTTCCGACGCAGTACCGAACACTGCTACATTACCGGCCCGGACACCCTGGATTTTACCAATGGCCTCTTCCATTTCCTCGGGGTAGACGTTGCGACCGGCCCGGATAATAATATCCTTACTACGACCGGTGATATATACATCGCCATCGGCGATATATCCTTTATCTCCGGTTTCCAGCCAGGACCCGCAGAAGAGGTCTTTGGTCTTGGCTGGATTGCGGAAATATCCGGAGGTGGCGGATGGACCTTGAAACTGAATCCGCCCTTCCCTGCGGTCCGGTAATTCCCGGTTAGCATTGTCAACGATTCTGATCTGATGTCCCGGCAAAGGGTGGCCGCAATTTATAAATTGCTGGACATTGCTTTCATCTTTCGTAGCCTGATTTGCCTCACCGGTTTCCATGAATCTGGTTCGACAAACTCTATCGATAATATAGCCCCGTTCCAAGGGGGGAAAAGCCAGGCCCACCGACGACTCTGCAAGGCCATACACCGGAGCCATGGCTTTGGGCCGAAAACCATGGGGGATAAATTTTTCCGTGAACCGGCTCAATGTCTCTGGGCTGATGGCCTCGGCGCCATTAAAGGCCATGCGCCAAGAGCTGAGGTCCAACCCGGTCAGGTCTTTTTCGTCAAGCCTTCTCAAGCATAATTCATAGGCAAAGTTAGGGGCTGACGACAATGTGCCCCGATATTGGTGTATGGCCCGGAGCCAGCGTATTGGTCTGGCAATAAAGGCCAGGGGCGACATGAGGACGAGTTGGCAGCCAAAATAGAGACTGCCGAGCCAGGCACCGATAAGGCCCATGTCGTGATAGAGAGGTAGCCAGCTGACGAAAACATCCTTTGAGGTTACCTTGACCACCTGGCCCATGCTTCTGATATTGGCGAGAAGATTGGCATGGGTCAGCATAACTCCCTTGGGATCACCTGTGCTGCCTGATGTGTATTGCAGGAAGGCAAGATCATTTTCATGCAAGATCGGTTTTATGATAGATGTAGTTGATTTTTCCTCCAATTGAGCCGTGGTTACCAGGTGGTTCAAGCCGACCACCTGTGACTTCATAAGTTTGGCAAAACGGAGGGTTTCCGGCATGGTGATCATGATACCTGCCTGGCAATTATTGGTGATGGCCACATGGCGTCTCAGATGTTCTTCTATCTGTTTGATATGGCCGGGTGGATAGACCGGTACAGGCACTCCTCCTGCAAGTAGCACACCGAGAAAACTAAAAAAATAATCTTTGCCGGTGGGCAGCATAATGACCACGGATTCTCTGGGATTGAGGCCAAGTTGCTGAAGGCCACCGGCAATCTTTTTCGCCCCAGCCAAGAGTTCCTGGTAAGTGAGCTGATCCTCCCTGTCATCGTCTTGATAAAAGCGGATATGGGGCCGGTCCGGATGATTTTTAACATGCCATTCAATAACCTCCACCAAGGTTTGAGCAGAAAAAGGTTCTTCGGGTATCGCAACATGTGAAGATTTATCTGCTTGGACCTGTGATGGCAAAGTAGTTGTGGTTGCAGGAGGTGCTTGCCTTATTTCCCGAAGAAAATCACGCGGCGTTTCTGCAATAGTCAGGATATGTTCGGGAATGACGACTTGGAATGCCTTTTCGACTCGAGCCAGCAGTTCCACTCTGGACAGACTGTCAAAGCCCAGTTCCCTGTCCAAGGAACTGTCTATGTTAATGGAGGCAAGGTTGTGATCCGGATGAAGCTCCATCATGAGGGCACGAACAATCTCCAGAAGAAGCTCGGCTTTTTGGGCAGGATCTATAATTGGGTTCTGGCTTTGAGATGACATTTTTTTCTTAGAATGATTTTTTTGACAATCATTTACTCTTTTTTGCTATACAATATCAAACATATGGCCATCCCTACAAGCGGGAACCTCAAACGTGAAAATATACGTAGCAAAGGAGGAATGATATGGATCCTGTTTCATTGGTACCAGTGCCGGATGTTCTCCCGGCCCATTGGTTATGGTTGCACATCCTGTTGACAGTTACGGCCTTTCTTCATTTCATGGCCATGAATATCATGCTCGGCACGGGGTGTATAGCCCTTACGTCTCCCTATTATCGAAACGAGATTGCCTTGCCTCTTAGCGGAAATGTCGCAAAAAGCTTACCCTATACCATGGCCTTTACCATCAATTTTGGTGTGGCCCCACTCCTGTTTTTGAATGCTTTGTATGGTAATTTATTTTACACCAGTTCCATTCTCATGGGCACCTACTGGCTGGCTGCTATTGGTCTCTTGATAGTTACCTATTATTCTTTGTATATCTTTAAAAAATACTCACAGGATTTAGAAACCGGCCCTTTATTTATTGGTCTGGCAGTTGTTCTTCTGCTGGTGGTAGGCTTCCTCTTTTCCAATAACATCAGTTTAATGCAGATGCCGGAAAGCTGGGTTGGATATTTTCAATGCCGAAAAGGCTTGATGTTGAATTTTTGCGATGCTGCTCTGTTTCCTCGCTATCTTCATTTCATCGCATCGGCCATTGCCGTAGGTGGGCTGGCCATAGCCGTGTACTTTCAAATGAAGCACTGCTGCTGTGACTGTGAGTCCGAGTATGAATCACTCATCAAGCTTGGCTGCAACTGGTTCACCATTGGCACCATTGTGAATTTTGGCATCGGCTTCTGGTTCCTGGGCAGCTTGCCGCCGGAAGCAATAAGCCCTGCGACCCTCACCGGCAAACTCTTTGCCATTACATTACTCGGATCGATAATTGCTATTGTTTTTGCGGTGATAAAAGCCCAGACCATGCGAGTCATGTCCGCGGCAGTCTGGACTCTGATAACGGTTTTTTTAATGACCGTGGCCAGAGATATGCTGCGTTTGGGATATTTAAAACCCTACTTTAACCTGGGTGATCTGCCCGTTTCCTGGCAATACTCCCCGTTCTTCCTGTTCCTGATTATCTTCGGTGCAATGGGATATTTGGCTTGGTGGATGCTTAAATTAGTTTATTGCGACAGGAAGGAGGGCGAATAATGAATTATCCAATTTGGCAACTTGATTTTAGCGGCGGTGGGTTGCTCATCGCCTGTATGGCCATCATCCACGTCTATATTTCCCATTTTGCCGTGGGTGGTGGACTTTTTCTTGTTTTGACTGAACATAAAGCTCTCAGAGAAAACAGCACCGATATCATGGCGTATGTGAAGCGTCATACCAAATTTTTCATGCTGTTGACCATGGTGGCCGGCAGTCTCACCGGTGTGGGAATCTGGTTTACCATTTCTCTGTTGAACCCCTCGGCAACCTCGGCCCTTATCCATCTGTTTTTATTTGCCTGGGCCATTGAGTGGACTTTCTTCTTTGTTGAAATTCTCTCTCTTTTTCTCTACTACCATACCTTTGGGAAGATCTCAGACCGTAATCATCTCATTTTGGGATGGATCTATTTTGGCACTGCCATCATGTCCCTGTTTGTGATCAACGGTATTATTGATTTTATGTTGACTCCGGGGCAATGGCTTGAAACCGGTAATTTCTGGGATGCCTTCTTCAATCCCACCTTTTGGCCGGCCTTCTTCTTCAGGGCATTTCTGGCGATAATTATTGCAGGGTTGTTCGGATTTGTGACTGCCTCGGCAATCAAAAAAGAGAAGTTGCGCCTCAATTTGTTACGATTCTGTGCAAAATGGCTTCTGGCTCCCTTTGTACTTTTTCTCGGCTCAGCATGGTGGTATCGAAGTGCTCTTCCTCCAGGCTTGGAAGACCAAATATTTCTTGCCATGCCTGAAACCCAAACCTATATCCAGGCATTTATCTATTGCTCTCCATTGCTGATTTTAGGGGCCATTTTCATGGCCATTCGCATGCCGGTGAATATAAATCGCACTCTCACCGCCGGTCTTTTGGTCATAGGATTGCTTTATATAGGTTCCTTTGAATTTATCAGGGAAGCAGGCAGGCGGCCATATATCATCCATGGTCATATGTATTCCAATTCCATTTTAAAGAAGGATATGGCTGAGGTGAGTGAAAAAGGTGTTCTGCAATATGCACGTTGGGTTGAAAATCGGCACATTACTGAGAACAATAAGGATGCGGCGGGACGCGAGCTGTTTGACCTCCTCTGTCTCTCCTGCCATTCAATTGGTGGACCATTGAATGATATTCGTGAGTTGAGTAGAGCTCTGGCCCCTGGCGAAATGGAACTTATCATTTCTACCATGGGAACACGCAGGTCTTATATGCCTCCCTTTCCAGGAACTGAGGAAGAAAAGAGAGTGTTGATGGATTATATGAAGCAAAATTTTTAGGTGGAAAGCTTTAGAAGTCGGTAGTGTTTTTCCTTGGACCCTAAGGTTTATCTTTTGACTGGGGGGCATC
Source organism: uncultured Desulfobulbia bacterium (assembly GCA_964443295.1). Lineage (GTDB taxonomy): Bacteria > Desulfobacterota > Desulfobulbia > Desulfobulbales > CG2-30-60-27 > CAYUCH01. The sequence goes on from CAYUCH010000078.1 coordinate 9,755, forward strand.
GATGGTGAATATCGTGCCCCCTTCTGTTTTACTTTCAACTAACAAAAGGCTGTCCGGGTGGTCTTCGATGATCCGCTTGGAAACGCAAAGGCCAAGGCCGGTGCCGCCTTTTTTTGTGGTATAAAAGGGATCGAAAATGCGGTCTAGGTCATTGGTTGGAATGCCGGGGCCGGTATCGTCAACGCAGACAATGACCCGGTCTTTGTTAACTTTAACCGACATGCGTAGCTCTCCGCCATGGCCGCTCTGGGCCTCAACGGCATTTTTGGCCAGATTGAGCACAACTTGTTTTAGTTTGTCGTGATCTCCCTGAATAAGAGCTTTTTCTTCTCCAATCTCCAGCTGCAGCTTGATATTTTTGGCAGCACAATCTGCTTCAACAATGGCTCCTACTTCGGTGAGTAATTCACCACAATTAACCGGAGTGAAATCCAATCGGATTGGGACATAGAGGTCTCTCATTTCAGCCAGGAGATCTTCCAGTCGGTCAGCCTCGTTGATGATGATCCTCAATCTTTCAATGGTTTTTTCATCATCAGACTTGCGGGCCAGTCTTCTGGCATGTCCACCGATCAAAACCAGTGGGTTTTTAATCTCGTGGCTGATTTCAGCAACGGTCTGGCCCAGAGCGGCAAGTCTTTCGTTGCGGATCACTCTTTCTTCCAACCGGCGTGTCTCTGTGAGGTCCCTGATCAACCCGGTAAAATATAGGCGACCTTCGTGGCGCGATTCGGAAAAGGAGATAGCGGCGGGAAATTTTTCACCATTTCGGCGCATGGCTTCAAAATCTCTTATATGTCCAATGAGAGAGGACTTATTTGTGGCAAGATAGTTTTTTACCGCAGCAGAGTGTTGCTCTCGACAACCAGGTCCCAGAATTGTAGCGAGATTTTTGCCCAAGACCTCTTCTTTTTTATAGCCGAAAATATGCTCCGCCGCATTGTTGAACACGATTATGGTTGAATCCTGATCAATAGTCACAAAGGCCTCATTGGTATTATCTATGGCCTTTGCCAGGATTTCTCCATGCAGAGAGGATTGTGGTTTAACATTACTGCTCATAATGAGATCTTTCCCCTTTTAACGCCTGGAACTCATCGAAAATAATCGTCAACGGAAATTAAAAGCAGCCATTATACTTTGTGTTGAAAATGAAAACGCTATTAATATTGAATTCGATAAAATTAAATGACCGGCATTATGATTGCCGCCTTGAAATGCTTACGAGAGTTCTTGTTTAAATAGGTTAAAGAGTAAAATTATCATACCGGTCATGGCAAACCTGTTAGTAAAGAGGTCTGCATCATTAATTGGAAAAGCGTCGACAGATGTGCGTATAATAAAAAAGACCATGTGATTGTAAGATTCTATTATGGATAAAAAAGATCATTCCCTACCAAAGCGGCTTGTTTATTTCACCATGTTTTTGACCCTGGGCTGGTCAATTGCAACTGGCGTGGCGTTGATGTGGAATATTGTTCAAAATAAGGAGGAAGGGCTCCGAATTGTTCGTCAGGTTGCTAAAAGTCATTTTGACAAAGATGTTCTTTACCGGGAATGGAATGCGCTTCATGGTGGTGTATATGCACCGGTGACCGACACCACAAAACCAAACCCTTATCTTGATATAACTCTTGTTCCTGAGCGGGACATTACCACTCCGGGTGGGCGTAAACTCACCCTCATAAATCCTGCCTATATGACCCGTCAATCCCATGAGCTTGCATTAAAAAAATACGAGATAAAAGGGCACATAACGAGCCTCACTCCCATTCGCCCGGAAAATGCACCAGATGAATGGGAAAAAAGAGCCTTGGAAGCATTTGAGCAAGGCGAAAATGAATTCAGTGAAGTCATTACCATTGAGCACAAGGAGCATATGCGTTTTATGCGTCCCCTCTTTACCAAGAAAGGTTGTCTGAAATGTCATGCCCAACAGGGATATAAAGAAGGGGATATTCGAGGTGGAATCAGTATTACCGTGCCGATGGATGAATTTAGTGCCTCTACCAGCCAGCACCTGAATACCATCTGGCTTGGGTATCTCTTTTTATGGCTTTTAGGAGTATGTGGCATTGGTTTTGGATTCCTGGGGTTGCAAAAAAGGATAACAGAGCGCCGGCGCATGGAATTAGCACTTGAGACGGCCCATGATGAGCTTGAGCAGCGTGTTATTGAAAGAACTGCAGAACTTACCGCAAGCAACATTCAGCTTGAAGGGGCCAGGGATGAACTTTTAAAGGCAAATATAAAATTGCAGGAGTTGGACAAGGCTAAATCGGAATTTTTAAACAGTGTATCCCATGAATTACGGACGCCGTTGACCTCCGTCATGGGATTCGCCATGATTTGTCGGAAAAAGTTTCATGAATTGGCATTTACTCCAGATGAAAAAAGTGCCGACCATACAAAAGCGCTTATCAATCAGGTGGACCATAATATTGAGATTATGGTGGAAGAAGGGAAGAAACTCACAGCGCTTATTACCGATGTTTTAAATATCACCCGGATGGAAACCGGTAAAGTGAAATGGCAAATGGGGCCAGTTTCCGTTGCTGAGTTAATAAGATGGGCTATGTCCTCGACCAGTCATCTTTTTCAAACGGACGAACTTATTCTTGTTGATGACATTGAGCCAGATTTGCCTATGATTGAAGGTGATTCGGAAAGATTGGTGCAAGCCCTCATTCGACTGATTACCAATGCACAAAAATTCACTGTAAAAGGTCAGGTTACCTGCAAAGCTGTCCAGGAAGACGATTATATTATTGTGAGTATTATTGATACTGGGGTTGGTATTGCCCCAGAAAATGTCCACACGATTTTTGATAAATTCACCCAGATTGAAAATGTCAGAACCGGAAAACCATCGGGTACAGGGTTAGGGCTTTATATTACTCAGCAAGTTATTAAGCACCATGGCGGGAAAATTTGGGTGGAAAGCGAATTTGGCAAAGGAAGCACCTTTTTCTTTACCTTGCCCGTTTATGACGAAAATGCTGTAAATAACGACGAGCCAATTACAGCAGAGACTTAACGGGCCAACATCGTGATGTTGTGGACCAGAGTGTCTAAGGCTTGTGTTGCTCTTTTCTTTATAATCCAAGGTGTTATCAAAAGATGAATGGGAAGTTGGAGCAAGGGGATGCCACTACCCAGGGCAAGCCCAAACAGTGCAGGCCATTTATCGTCAAAGACAAAGGCAAAGGGTATCGCCAACCCGGGTCCCAATAATAAAGCCATTCCCACCATCAGGCGTATGAGGAATTTTTTTATCTTTTCGATTCCTTCATAGTTAGCTCCCACAAAGAGATTGTTGTCAGTAATACGCACAGTAACCGGTGAGGCGCCATAGATCGTATTCCCCGACTGGGAGCGCATAAATCCCCCCTCATGCTGGCCAGAGACGCTGGTGTCCGATGCTTCCGTTATCCTATATCCAGCCTGGATAAACGCTGCTTGAGCCATCTCCATGGCCTTCTGGGCATTTCCTGAAAACGGAACGGATTTTTCATAGTCCATATTGAGCCTCATAAAGAATGAATATGTGCTAAGCATATCAAAGTGCTTTCAAAATTATCTGCAAAAATTTCATTATTTCGGTGAAGAGCTATATTTGATTAAAGCTTGACGTCCCATTTACCGACTAAGTAGAATAGAAAAGGATTTTAAGGAGAACACCATGAAGATATACGGCATAGATCCAAAGACTGTAGCTCCATCCACAACTAAAACGGAAAAATCCAGTTCCGTTGATTTTCAAGCCCTGTTGCGTGGCCAGCTTGAGTCCTTGAACAAACCAGGGGAAACCGCTCCTGTTGAAAAAATAGATTCAATTGATAATGTGCCACCGGCGCTTCGCATTGAAGGGCTTGCTCTCACAGAAGCCAGCATCAATACCCTGGAGGCCTTCAGTTTAGCGCTTGGCAACAACAGTCTTGATTATTCTTCCTTAGCTCCTTTTGTTGATACATTGGAAGAGGAGACCTCTGCCCTCATTGCGGTGCGACATCAACTGCCCGATGATGATCCTTTGTCTGCCATTCTTGACCAGGTAGCCACCCAGACCTATTTGGAAACTGCAAAATTTCGCCGGGGTGATTACGCCGCCTGATAGTCGGTACTTTTCTTAATCAATACATGGAAGAACGTCTGCAAAAGATCATCGCCCGGGCTGGTATCGCTTCCCGGCGAACTGCTGAAGAGTATATTAAACAAGGCAGGATCAAAGTTGACGGACAGGTTGTTACTACGCTTGGTACCAAGCTAGACCCAGAGCAACACGAAATCACCTTTGACGGGAAATCCGTCACCCTTTCTGAAGAAAAAGTCTATATTTTACTCAATAAGCCCGAAGGGTATGTCACCACCATGCATGATCCCCAGGGCCGCCCAGTTGTAACATCTCTTATAAAAAAAATGACTCCCAAGAGGGTTTTCCCGGTAGGCCGTCTTGATTTTGATACCGAAGGTGCTCTTATTTTCACCAATGATGGCGACTTCGCTCAACAACTTCAGCACCCCAGCAATGAAATTAACAAGACCTATGTGGCCACGGTGAAGGGGAGTCCCTCCAAAGCCAAGATTCAGCAATTGGAGAAGGGCATCATGCTGGAAGGTCGCAAAACCTGGCCTGCCCGCATAAATCGGCTTTCCAGTCGCAACAACCAGGCAGTCCTTGAAATCACCATTCATGAAGGCAGAAAACGGCAAGTTCGGAAAATGTTTGCCGCCATCGGTCATCCTGTTTTGCACCTTAAAAGGGTTGCATATGGAGGTCTGAAATTAGGTAATTTGTCTATGGGCAAGGCTCGATTTTTGACTTCGAAAGATCTCAAACGAGTGTTTTCAAAGAAAAAAAATCTTTACAATTCAATGGGTTCCGGATAATCTGGTACACAAGTTCTTGTTTGTACTAGCTTTTTACGATCTGCAGGATGGCCTGTGTTCGAAAAAACCTTGAATTTCAAGCTCTTAGCGCCAGGAGGGGGAAGATGAACAAGTCGGAACTCATCGAAGCAATTTCACAAGAGATGGATATCCCCTTACGAGAAGCCGGGCCCATAGTCAACACCATTCTTGAGTCAATGATAGAGGCGTTGGTAGCCGGCGAAAGTATAGAAATTCGCGGTTTTGGCAGTTTTGTAGTTAAAGAGTATGGCTCCTACTACGGTCGGAATCCCAAGACCGGCGAGAAAATTAAAGTTCCACCCAAGAAGTTACCTTTCTTCAAAGTCGGTAAGGACCTGAAAGAACAGGTAAACGTAGAGTAAGTCTTCCTATTCTCTATCCCACCCATCCACTTCACCAACTAAGTCATACGGGTGCGCCTCTGTGATGCGCACCTTCACAAAGTCTCCGGCACTACATTGTCCTGCATTGATGTAAACACAGCCATCTATTTCCGCTGCTTGAAATCGGGTTCGCCCTTCAATGAGCAGATCTGTTTCTCCGCTTAATCCTTCAACCAGTACCTCTTCAACCTGTCCCACGAAGCGCTGATTATTTTCCAAAGATATGTCGGACTGGAGCTTCATAAGGTGGTCACGACGGGCCTCTTTTTCTTCTTCTGGAATTTGATCAGGCATATCAGCGGCCTTGCTGCCCTCTTCAGGCGAATAGGCAAATATCCCTACATGATCAAAGTGATATTTTTTAAGAAAGCCCTCTGTTTCAGCCACATCTTCTTCGGTTTCGCCAGGGAACCCGGTCATAAAGGTGGTTCGCAAGGCCACATGCTCGCTTCGACTTCGGACCATATCCAGCAAGGCCTCAATATTCTGTCGATCATAGGGCCGGTTCATTTTTTGCAGAATAGTACTGCTCACGTGTTGCAGTGGAATATCGAGATAAGGGGTAATCCTTGGCTCAGCAAGGATGAACTCCACCAGCTGTTTGTCAACCCGAATGGGATGCAGATATAAGAGTCGCAGCCATGGGATAGAGGTTTCGGCCAGCAGGCTTTTCAATAAAGTGATGAGTTGAGGCCCTTGGTTTTCTCGTAGATCCATGCCATATGCGGTGAGATCCTGAGCGACCAAGGTGAGTTCTTTAACACCATTTTTCCCTAGTTGTCGTGCTTCAATGAGAATATCATCCAGGCTTCGGCTTCGCATTCCGCCTCGAATAGAAGGAATCATGCAATAAGAACAGTGGTTGGCGCAGCCTTCCGTCACTTTAATATATGCCCTGTGGGCTGGTGTTGATACTTTGCGGGATAACGAACTGTCCATGAGAAAAACAGGAGCCTGCAAATGGAGAGCACCGGGCTCCTGACCATGGAGCAGGGAGACTATGTCCTGGAATCCGTCAGTGCCAACGAAGAGATCAACTTCCGGCAACTCTTCCTGCAACCCTTCTCCATATCGCTGGACCAGGCAGCCTGCCACCACAAGCTTTTTTGTGGCTTCAGCCTTTTTATATTCAGCCAGGGCGAGAATTTCATCGATGGATTCCTGCACGGCGGACTGGATGAAGCCACAGGTGTTGACCAGCAAGAGGTGTGCCTCTTCCGGCTCTTCCACTACCTGGTAACCAGCCTTTTCCAGTTGCCCTAGCATGACTTCTGAATCCACTAGGTTTTTGGGGCAACCAAGACTCATGAGGAATAATTTTTCTGCCATTTTCTTACCTGGATTTTGAGGTGATTAGGCTGAAGGCTGAAGACTGTTAGGGATGACGAATTTATTAGCCTATTAGACCGAAGGCTTTTAGGGTTGACGTGAGTCTATTCGAAAATTACCCTTTCTTCAGTCTTCAGTCTTCAGTCTTCAGTCTTCAGTCTTCAGTCTTCAGTCTTCAGTCTTCAGTCTTCAGTCTTCAGTCTTCAGTCTTCAGTCTTCAGTCTTCAGTCTTCAGTCTTCAGT
>CAYUCH010000079.1:0-16120 GCA_964443295.1 uncultured Desulfobulbia bacterium
ATGGGTGGCCGGCTTCGCGTGGAATAGGTGGCCGAGATCAGTGGAATACGCAAGATACTTTTAAATACTCAAATCCTGCTCTGGGAGCTCCTCTCTTTATTTATGAATTATATATTATATAAAACTTTTTAAAAGATACCGTATTGCCACAAAAAGAACCACGAAGAAGATACCTATTTTGATGGGCTGTTCTGCAACATATTTCTGTACCCGCGCCCCGAGATAGCCACCCAGAAAGCCACCAATCCCAAAAAATACTGCCAAAAGATAATCGGCCCGGGTCTCAGCACCTCCGGAAAAAAATCCAAAATGGTATACTACAACCCCGACAACTGAACTCATAAAAGTACCGAAAAGGGATGCACCAGCAACGGAATGAACTGGCAATCGAAGCACAGAAATACAAAATGGTGCTATTACCGCCCCACCGCCAATTCCATATGCACCGCCGACAACACCCACAGCAGCAGACAATATCCCTACAATTCGAGGGTCAAACCTGTTTTCCTTACCATCAAACAGATAACGAATTTCTGTCCAATTCCAACCTGTATACTGAAGTCTTGCAGTTCTTGACGGAGCATTAACCTTTGCTTGGCGTTTAAAGACTCCTTTGCCAACTACCCAGGCTAGATAAAGGAGAACCAAACCAGCAAAGGGATAAAATACTTTTGGATCAGTGAAAAATTGTACTCTCAGCCAATAACCGACAACAATCCCAGGCATACTACCAATCGAGATCACGATGGCCAAAGGCCAATTCATTCTCCCTTCCCTGGCATAGCGGTAAACGGTGCCTGGGATTGCAAATATATTGTAACAGAAGTTTGTGGCTGAAACACCAGGAGCGGTGTAGCCTAGAATACTCATCTGAAAAGGGAGGAGGAGAAAAGCGCCGGTTACTCCCCCCATAGCCCCAAAAAAAGCGAGCACGAATGCAGCCACCGACGGTAACCAGACAAACGTGCTCACATTGGAAACTGGAAAAATCACAATGGGTTCAAGGGTTCAAGGGTTCAAGGGTTCAAGGGTTCAAGGGTTCAAGGGTTCAAGGAAAAGAATAGTTTATAATTAACCATGAGCAATTGATTATTGATTATTTTTCATCCATTAAACTATCAACTTTAAAAATCAACGGCCTACTATACTAATCTACCTATAACCATTGTATTAGGAGTCAAGCACTGCATTCCAGAGAGTAATCTTATCAGCACACTTTTCCAATAATGATGCTGTATCTCCTTCAATGATAACCTCTTCAATTTGATCACCCTGGGCAATGGCATTCACCACATTTTGGTCATCGTCACTCACCACAGCGCCAAATACCGAGTGTTTTCCATCTAACCAGGAAGTGGGTACATGGGTGATGAAAAACTGGCTGCCGTTCGTATTGGGACCTGCATTCGCCATTGAAAGGATACCGGGGCGGTCATGCCGCAATTCAGCATCAAATTCATCTTCAAAGCGGTACCCTGGGCCACCAGTGCCTGTTCCTTCGGGACACCCCCCCTGCACCATAAAATCATCAATTACCCGATGAAAAGACAGATTATTGTAAAAGCCGCGCTGAACAAGATTAACAAAATTCGCAACGGTATAAGGGGTTTTATCCGCAAATAAATTAAGGCGGATATCTCCTTTATTTGTTTTCATAATGGCCATAAGGCCTGCACTGTCAGACATTGTCTCCTCCTTACATTATACAATTATCCTAGAAATCACTCTCTCAGTCCATGCCACAATACATAAAAAGCCTCCCCCTGGCAACTTTCCATCTTAATTAAAGAAATAACGTTTATCTCCCAAATCAGTGTAAGAAAAGTCATCCTGCTCCTAGCGGAAAACATGAATCCATTAGTTAAAAAAAATGCTCTCTTCAAAAAATAATTCGTGACTGCGAAGAAGCTCCTGCTGCATACTAAGTAGTATGGATAGAGAAGAAAAAGTTGGCAAAGTATTAATCATTGACGATGATCGCTCAATTCGCCACCTGATCAAAAGAGCTTTAGAAGTCGCTGGATTCAACACTGTTGAAGCAGAGGACGGCGAAAAAGGTCTCGCAGTATTCGATGAATTGAAGCCTGACATTGTTCTTCTTGATGTTGCCATGCCGGGGATGGACGGCTTTGAGGTATGCGAGTGTCTACGCAAAATACCAGGCGGTAAACAAACCCCAGTGTTAATGGTCACCGGTCATGACGATACTGAATCCATCAATCGATGCTATGAAGTTGGTGCCACAGATTTTTTAAGTAAGCCGCTGAACTGGTGGCTATTGGGTCATCGTGTCCGTTATATTCTCCGTGCTTCCCGAGCTTCCGTGGATTTACAAGCCAGCCAAGAAAAACTCATGAAGGCCCAGAATATGGCCCTCCTCGGTTGGTGGGAAGTCGACCTGAGCCAGGATATCCTCATATGTTCTGAGGCCGCAAAGAGTATTTTTGGCATCCGCCCCAATCTCTATGATGGTACGATAGAGTCCTCATTACACTGGGTGCATCCGGATGATCGAGAAATGGTATTGGCAGCCATTGAAGGACTTGATGACACCCATGATTTCTTTGACCTCGACCATCGGGCTGTAACATTGGACGGCGAAATCCATTTTGTTCATCACCTCTGTGAACTCTCCTATGATGATACAGGCAACTCAAGACGACTCATTGGCACTGTGCAAGATATCACCAAACGCCACGTTGCGGAACAAGAGGCGCATTTTCTCACTTTTTATGACAAATTAACCGGCTTGCCCAATCGAAAGTTATTTCTTGATCGATTCAACTTCGTTATAGACCAGGACAAACGCCATGGCCGGATATGTGCTCTCCTGGCCATTGATCTTGATGGTCTGAAACGAGTCAACGACACCCTTGGTCATAAAGCTGGCGACCAAATCTTAAAAGAAGTAGCCCAGCGCATGAAACAGGCATTACGTTGTAATGATGTGGTAGGACGATACGAACAGGCCGGCTTCTCTTCTTTTTTGGCACGCTTTGTCGGTGACGCATTTGTTATCCTACTTTCCCAGATAAGCAAGCCCCACGATGCCATTAAGGTTGTCGAACGTATCCTGGATGTTATCCACGCGCCATTTGATATTGAAGGAAAAGAGGCTTTTATTTCTGCTGGTATAGGTATTGCCATCCATCCGATGGATGGAGAAGACACTGCCAGTATACTGAAAAACGCCGATACAGCCCTACACCAGGCAAAATCTCGGGGAAGAAAAAAATACCTATTTTATGCAAATTCCATGAACCAACAAGCCGTTGAACGCCTTTCTCTGGAAAGTGACCTACGGCATGTTCTGGAAAGGGAAGAACTCATCCTCCATTACCAGCCCCAAATTGACATTAACAGTGGCCGGCCTTGTGGCGTTGAGGCCTTGCTTCGTTGGCAACATCCAGAAAGAGGACTTGTTCCCCCCTGTGATTTCATTACCCTTGCCGAGGATACCGGGCTCATTATTGATATTGGCAACTGGGTACTGCAAACCGCGTGTCGTCAAAATAAAAAATGGCAGGAAGATGGTCTGCAGCCTATACGCATGGCAGTAAATGTTTCTGCCAATCAATTTATGGAGGGAGATCTTCCTCAACGTGTTGAAGATGCATTAAAAAACGCCGACATGGAGCCCGGACTTCTTGAAATTGAAGTCACTGAAAGTATTCTTATGGAAGACAAGGAAGAGTCAATTCGCCAGCTTGAAGAAATTAAGGAAATGGGTGTAAAAATAGCCATCGATGATTTTGGCACCGGCTATTCTTCATTAAACTATCTTGCCTCCTTCCCCATTGACACCTTAAAAATTGATCGTTCCTTTTTAAAAAATATTCCTCATGATGAACAGCATAATTCCATTAGCAAGGCGATTATTGCCATGGCAAAAGGTTTGGGATTGGAAGCCTTAGCCGAAGGAATAGAAAATGAGGAACAATTGCATTTTCTTCAGGAACAAGGGAGCAGAAATGGGCAGGGGTTCATTTTCAGCAAGCCCTTGCCGGCCCATATAATCACTGAGCTATTGCGAGAAACTGAGAATGGAATCCCACGACAATGGTCATTATTTTTCCAATCATTGATGAATAAAGTTTAGAAAGATTGCCGACCACTCTCTATAAAAAAGATATCATATCAGCTAACTTCATTTCATTCATCGACTCCAACATAGTTGGCCCATCACTCATGTTCCTGCTCCAGTATCTCTGCTAAAGCGACATTGACCATCTTATACTCGTCGGAAATCAAATCAATGAGTTCTTCTAGTCCGGCAAATTCTCCTGTTTTAGCGCGGTTTTCCAACTCTTTACACAATTCTGCCAGTTACACCCCCCCGATATTGGCACTGCTTGATTTTAAAGTGTGAGCTGCTTGCCGCAACATTTCGGACTCTTTATTCACAAACCCTTGATGAATGGAATTGATCAAGGGAGGTGCATCTTCAAGATAAAACTCCATGGATTGCCTGACAACCCCTTTTGCTCCTTGCTGCTCTAATTTTCGTAAAGCATTCAATGCCTTTTGGTCAATAACCGAACTTGCCGTACTTGCTATTGCGGCAGGCGTCGTCTCCGGCTTTTCATCTTCAACACTCATCACCATGGTGCCAACCACAGGTAACCAGGCAACCATTGCTTCAGCCAATTGCTCCAGATTAAAAGGTTTACTCAAGTGGCCATCCATTCCTGCTGCCATACACTCCTGCTGATGGGTATGCATAGCATGGGCTGTGAGTGCGATAACAGGAAGATGTTCGGCTTCAGCATCGCTCTCCAGTGTCCGTATTTGGCGGGTTGCCTCATAACCATCCATAATGGGCATTTGGCAGTCCATGAATACTAAGTCGTATGATTCCTCAGCCAACAAATCAAGAGCCTCACTGCCATGGGCGGCCAGGTCGACTCTGCAGCCTAGAAGTTCCAGCATCCCCTTGCCCACTTGCTGATTTGTCCGGTTGTCCTCAACCAGTAAAATTTTCCCACCGAAAAGTGGGAGTTCCCGGGCTTCGGGTTGTTCATCAGCAGAAAAGTCCAATATATTATTTTTTGCTATGCCAAATAAGGCGGTGAACCGAAAGGACGATCCTTGACCAACATCACTTACAACTTCCAGGGTGCCGCCCATTTTTTTCACAAGAAATCGTGATATAGTAGGCCCTAATCCTGTGCCACCAAATTTTCGAGTGGTTGAGCCATCCTCTTGATCAAATGGCAGAAAAATATCTCCTACTCGTTCTGGAGCGATACCGACCCCTGTATCACTTACCTCAAAACTCAAACGGAAACCGTCTTCATCCTGGTTAACAACAGCAATAAGAAGTTCCACCCTTCCATGCACTGTGAATTTCACTGCATTTCCCACCAGGTTGGTAAGTATCTGGTGAAGCCTGAGGGGATCACCATTAAGCATGTCCGGCACTTCAGGAAAAATATCAACTCTAAATTCAAGCCCCTTCTGCAATGCCGCATTGCCATGCACACTTTCAATTTGGCTAATTTCTCTGGTAAGAGAAAAATCCACTTGTTCAAGTTCTATACGGCCTGCTTCAATTTTTGAAAAATCGAGGATATCATTAATGATCGCCAAAAGAGAATCAGCCGAATTATCTATCGTAGAGATATATCCTGCTTGTTTTAATGTAAGAGGAGTCTGCCGTAAAAGTTCTGTCATACCCAGCACACCGTGCATAGGGGTTCGGATTTCATGACTCATGTTAGCCAAAAATTCACTCTTAGTACGGCTTGCTGCCAAAGCACGTTTTTCTGCTTCTTTTCTTTCATTTGCCTCTTGCCGAAGTTCTCTGTTTGAGTGTTTAAGCTCCATTGTCCTTTCATTCATTCGCTGTTCTAATAGCCAATTTGTTTCTTCAAGTTTGTGGGCATAGGTAAGCTGGGTCTCCTGTTTTTCTTTTTCGATCAAGTTAATTCGATCAGCAAGTGCCAGGGACAGAAAAAGTATCTCCCAAACTGAACCAAACTGAACTCCCCAATTACTCCAAAAGACATCGGGTAAGATGGCAAAACTTTTAAGACTGTAGACCACCACAAAAAATAAAAACACACTCCATGCCAATGAGTAATATCTGGCTGGGCGATATCCCTTGAAAGTACAAATGAAACCGCAACAAACATGAAGGACGAACGTAAAACTCAAAAAGGTGGCCAGGCGAATGCCAACCTCATAATCAACTACCAACGAGACCGGCATGCCGACAAGTGCTAAAGGGAGTAAGAAAAAGAGTCCTTTATCCAACCATGGAACAAGTTGACGACTGTTGAGAATTGCCCTGGTAAATTGGGTGGCAAAGAAAAATGCCATAAAGCCAAAAAACGGCAAATTCTGATTAGCCCACCACGGTTGGTCTGGCCACAAATACTGATAGGAAAGACCATTAAGGCAAAGAACCATGAACATAAAGCTGGTGATGAAAAGCACATAATAGAGAAAACTGCGATCCCTGACGGTTAAAAATATAAAAAGATTGTAGAGAATCATTACCAAGATGACGCCATAATAGAGACCAAGCATTCCTTGTCTCTTGATAGCATTTCTATTGAAGGCATCTGGGGTAAAAAGGTTGAGTGATAGATTCATCGCGCCACTGGTTTGACAGCGGAGATAAAAGGTGCGGCTTTCACCAGAAGGTACATTCACCGGAAAAACGACTTTGGTAGATTGTATCTGTCGCTCACCAAATGGCAGTTGATCACCTGCACGCATCTCTGTAAATCCACCCGTTGTGTCCGGGGTATAAAAATGCACATAGTCCAATAATGGATATGCCATTTCAAGCAGATAATTGACCAGTACAGGATGATCATTCTGCAATGTAAAGCGTAACCAATAAGCAGAAGCTGTGAAGCCGAAACTTGGAGACTGGCTTGCAGATGCGAAGAACACACCGCTCGTTTTACTTGTAATGAGATGGTTAATATTCAATTGGCCGCCAGGATCTTCAAGGATATCAACGTGTAATCCAAGGAGATATTCATCTTGACTTTGTAAAAGTTGCACCACCCTCCTCTCAGCATGCAACTCCGTTCCAGTGGCTGGAACGAACTCCATTACCAAAAATAATAGAGCCAAAATAATAGACAGAATGGCAGGAAATTTTAATTTTTTCAAAATCGCCTTAGCACTGTTTTTTGTCATCCAAAAGAGTGCTTGCATCCTTTTCAGAGGGAAGCCTTTTATGGCCTGCTAAAATCTATAGTTCACATTTTACAACATCGTTTTGCATGGGTGTATTCGAAGCTGATAGATGTATTTGTCTACCATGATATCAGTAGCGATTTAAGAAGATCAAGTAAAAGGAAGAATGAGGAGAACCTGAGCACTACATAACGAAAAAAAACGACAAGAGAGAAAATGCTTTTTATATACAACTGAAAAACATATTTAATGAGTAGTGACAGCAATCCTGCCATTCAACAGGAAATCTCCGGTTGCCACGTTGAGACGAAAGCCTGTGCCACTGGCTTTCAAAGACTTACTTTGAATGATTACCGGGTTATCATTTTCAATGGTCCCCGGAATTGCTGAGTATTGAAGAGCTTCCGTTTGCAATCTATAGCCCTCTGGGGATGAAATCTCAACATTGTCACGAACACGTAGTATCTGTTCTTTGGTATCATATTGGGCTATGCCACCGGTTATTTCTATTGGTTGCCCATTTTCATCATGGACCACTGCTAATACATGTTTCAATTGAACTTCCGACTCACCTTTGGAGGTTAATATTTGCTTTGCTTTAACTTCTAAATCAATTTCACCATTCTTACTCTGGGTAAAAAACACATCTTCCATAGAAAAAATACGCTCTTTACCATTTGAAGACTGTGTAAGAATAAAATCACCACGAGGCTGTAGAAATCCGACCACCATGGGCCACCAGGCCGGTGCTGCGGCAAGGAGCAAAAGTGGTAAAAGCCATAAGAGATTTCGGGATCCACGCATCATAAAATAGGGTTCAAGGGTTCAAGGGTTCAAGGGTTCAAGGGTTCAAGGGTTCAAGGGTTCAAGGAGAAATTATAAACAGGACAGGAGATATACCAAAAATAATGCTCTACCGATTCAGATATTTTTCCAAAAGGCTTTCTGTTTTCCCCTTGGCCTCTATGATAAGCTCACACACTTCTCGAACAGCACCTTTGCCCCCTTCATGCTTGGCGACATAGTCTACCATTTTCCGTACTTCAAAGACACCATCGGCAACGGTGGCAGAAAATCCTACCCTGGTAAAAAGTGATAAATCCAGCCAGTCATCTCCCATATATGCAACCTGACTATTTTCGATCTTTTTCTCTGCCTTAAGTCGCTCAAAAACTTCAAGTTTATTTCGGACTCCTTGAAATACAAGGGAAAGGGAGAGGTCTTGGGCTCGACGTTTTACTGCTTCTGAAGAACGCGCTGTAATAAGACCAACTTCAACTCCTGATTCCTGGAGCAATCTCAAGCCAAATCCATCTTGGGTATTAAATGACTTACTTTCGCCACCTGATTGGGTATAGGTGATTGAACCATCGGTAAGTACACCATCAACATCAAGTAGCAATAGAACAATAGGCTTTGCCTTTTCAAGACAAGAGCGCCAAACATAGCCTCTCTCATCTTTTTCCTTTCGAGAAAGTGCTCTTTGTAAAAGGCCTTGGGTCACCTCACAATCCGAAGGATAACCTGTACTTTTACCACAATCGCTTTCTTCAGATCTCACAATGAGCCTCTTGTTCAAGTTCAACAATACAATGTATGGCTAAAAGTTCCCGTAACAATGATTCCACATGTTCCAAGGGTAACGAATTAGGGCCATCACACAATGCTTTATCTGGATCCGGATGCACTTCCATGAATATACCGTCAATTCCTGCAGCTACTGCTGCCCGAGCCAACGGTGGAACGAATTCTCGTTGTCCTCCTGATTTTCCGCCAGCACCACCTGGCAACTGGACACTATGGGTAGCATCAAAAATTACAGGATGGCCATAGGAACGCATCACAGGCAATGAGCGCATATCCACCACCAGATTATTATAACCAAAACAGGTGCCACGCTCGGTGAGAAGCAACCTTTTTTCTGTTGCTGCAAGTCCAAGTTTATCTATGGCATTTTTTATATCCCAGGGTGAAACAAACTGCCCTTTTTTCAAGTTGACTACTTTGCCGGTCTCTGCAGCTGCCACCAGTAGATCTGTTTGTCGACATAGAAAAGCAGGAATTTGCAGAACATCAAGCACCGAAGCAGCCTCACGAGCCTGGCCCGGATCATGAACATCTGAAAGAACAGGAAGGTTAAATTCCTTTTTGATCGATTCCAGCATGGCCAAGCCTTTATCAAGTCCTGGTCCTCTATAAGAGCTGAGAGAGGTACGATTTGCTTTATCAAATGAAGCTTTGAACAGGAGTGAAATTCCTAGTCTTTCGGCAACCCGTTTTAAATCCGCAGCTATTTGGTGAGTTAATTCCTGGGATTCGAGAACACATGGTCCGGCTATACATAAAAAAGGTCGACCGACGCCAACCTCTACGCTATTGGAAATAGTAACGGGATCCATTGCCTTCCCTCATTGTAGTGCATCGTATAAGAAAAAGAATTTAATCAGAGTAATGCCACACTCTACTTGGCAAAGCAACAAGCCAAAACCATGCCGCCATCGACTTATCACTTTTCCGCTAAGTCAGAAAAATAATGCGAGGCAATATCCAATGCATCAACTGCCGGAATGGTCGAGTGCAGCCTTTATAAATCCACGGAAAAGCGGATGTGCCTTTGTGGGTTTGGATTTAAACTCTGGGTGAAATTGGCAACCAAGGAACCACGGGTGGTCTTTGAGCTCAACTATTTCCACCAGACTCTTATCAGGAGATGTGCCACTTAAGACCAAACCCTTTCCGGTGAGGTCATCCAAGAATGCGTTGTTGAATTCATACCGGTGTCGATGCCGTTCGAGGATTTCCTCAGTGTTATAAGCGGCATGGGCAAAGGTATCTTTTTGTAAAGCACAAGGATACGCCCCTAGACGCAGAGTACCACCAAGATCTGTTTTCTCATCCCGGATTTGGATTTGATCGGTTCGATAGTCATACCATTCTTTAATAAAATAAATGACTGGATGTTGTGTCTTTTGATCAAATTCAGTGGAGTTGGCATCTGCCATTCCCACCACATTACGGGCAAACTCTACAACGGCAAGCTGCATACCAAGGCAAATTCCAAAAAATGGGATCTTACTCTCCCGGGCATATCGAACTGCCTGAATTTTTCCTTCAACACCCCGGCTCCCAAAACCACCCGGAACAAGGATACCATCACAACCGGCCAGCAGCTCCGCCCCATCTTTCTTTTCAAGATCTTCCGCGCTGACATAGCGAAGCTCTACCATGGCATTATTGGCTACTCCACCATGGACAAGGGCTTCATGCAGGCTTTTATATGACTCTGTAAGATCGACATATTTTCCAATTATGCCAATGAGGACTTTTTTCTCAGGATTTTTAACTTTTTGGACAAGGTCTTGCCACATGTCAAGCTTGGGTGAAGCGGTCCAGACATTGAGGAGCTCAAGAATTTTGTCGTCCAGTCCTTCTTGACGAAAACATAATGGAACTTCATAAATGGACTTCACGTCCTGGGCAGTAATAACCGCATTGGTCGGCACATTACAGAAGAGTGATATTTTGTCCTTTAAGTCCATGGAAAGCTTGCTTTCAGTTCGACACAAGAGGATGTCCGGCTGAATACCAATGGCTCGCAATTCCTTAACACTATGCTGGGTAGGCTTAGTTTTAAATTCACCTGCTGTCTTTATATATGGCACCCAGGTGACATGGATAAACAATGAATGATCTCGTCCGACGTCTGAACGGAACTGTCGTATTGCTTCTAAAAACGGCAAACTTTCAATATCGCCAATGGTGCCGCCGATTTCTATTATTGCAAGATCCACTTCGCCATCAAACTGCATGACAGCCCGCTTAATCTCATCGGTAATATGGGGGATAACCTGCACTGTACCACCTTGGTATTCCCCTCGCCTTTCCTTGGAAATAACCGAATGATATATACGACCTGAGGTATAGTTATTGCGCTGCCCCGTTACAACAGAGGTATAGCGCTCATAATGCCCCAAATCCAGATCGGTTTCCGCTCCATCATCAGTCACATAGACCTCACCATGTTGGAATGGATTCATGGTCCCTGGATCTACGTTGATGTATGGATCGAGTTTCTGAAAAGTTATGGTTAGACCGCGTGACTCGAGAAGTGCTCCGATTGCGGCGGCTGCCAGGCCTTTTCCCAGAGAAGAGAGTACCCCGCCAGTGATGAAAATGAACTTTGTCCGCTTGGATGAATTTGTATTTGTCATGGACGTTTACTATAAAGCAACAGCCCTTCCTTTTCCATGTAAAAATGACCCTAATTTGCCTTTTTCACGATGCACGAAATACACCAGGTATGTTACCATGTATTCCTATGGAAAGAGACCCTATCAATTCCCTATACAGTCATTTTTTTTGGCTTGTGTGCCTACTCCTTGTTGGCTGTCATCGCCAACCAGAAAACACGCAAAAAATCGACGCAGTCCAGTTGCCAGGCTGCAGAGGATGCCATAGTGTAACTTTAGACCCCTCCCATGATCTGGGCTGCCCTACATGCCATTCAGGCAAAGATGATCTGACAGAAAAAAATCAGTCCCACAAGGGTCTAATCAGCCAACCTGCCCACCCCGACCATATGGCTAAAACGTGTGGTGCCTGCCACAAAAAGAGCGTTGAACATGCCGTCTCATCTTCACACTTCACATTACACAATAAGACCAACACAATAAGGCGGGCCTTTGGCGCACATAATACCCTCGCCTCTTCTACAGAAATTCCAGTTACAGAAAATCACGATACCCCTTTGACCCTGGCTGACGACCTTCTCCGACGAAGATGTCTCCGTTGTCATCTCTATTCGTCTGGTGATGATTACCCTGCAACCATTCGGGGAACTGGCTGTGCTGCTTGTCATCTTCATTACGAAAACGGCAGCATGCAAAGCCATTCCTTCCTTCGCACTCCTGGTGATGACCAATGTCTCCATTGTCATTACGGAAACAGAGTCGGAGCAGATTATGTGGGAAGATATGAACAGGACATTCAATGGGAATATCGCACTCCTTTTGTTTTTTCAGACCATCCCAGGCCATCTGGAGTTGAGTATCATCCTCTTTCCATGGATATTCACGCCCAAGCAGGCATGGGTTGTGTTGACTGTCATAATGGCATGGAACTTAAGGCGGAACAGAAAAATGAGAGGCCTTCTGCCAAAATTTCCTGCTTAACATGCCACGACATAAATACTGCACAACAAGCAGCAAGGGAAAACATTGAAGTCCATAATGGACAAATTTATGTAACCGGTACATTTAATGGAAAAAAAATGGTCTCACCTTTGCTGACTCATGTGGCACATAAAAAATATTCCGGTAAAGCGGATTGTTTCGTATGTCACGCACAATGGGTCTTTTCCGACCAGGCCACTCATTTCTTACGACTGGATAATGAGGATGTGGATTCTTGGAGTTTTCTCTCTGTCCAAGGGAGTTCATCTGTTGAAACTGCCATTGATACTAATAATCCTGTTATGCCAGATGGCATAACAGGGGAACTAAAACAAGGTGCGTGGATAAAAAGTTTCTTGCAAAGACGGTGGGCCGTTCCGCTTATAGGTAAAGGTGAAGATGGTCGTCTTCATTTATATAGGCCGCTTCTTGATATCAGCCTGTCCTATGTTGATGAAGAAGGAGAAACGATAGTTGATAATATCAAGCCGGTCGACTCATCCCCATTTCTCCCATATTCCCCCCATACTATTGGGCCGGCAGGTATGTATTACGAAAACCGTCTCAAGCCAAACCTGTCAACATATCTTCAGACAATTAAAAATTAATACTATGTATACCATGCGGTCTACACATCTGGTGCTTCTGTTAAAAATTCTGCTGCTGCTGAGCAGTATTTCGATATTGTATTCCTGCGTCAGTCGGCCCGTTATTCTCACACAATCATACAAGAAGCGCGTACAGGCTCCGGTTAAACGAGTTCCATCCAGTGCAAAAGTTCCTGGAACCCAGAGGCCCTATAAAATTAAAGGAAAAACCTATTATCCAATCCCTTCTTCTGAAGGATACAGGGAAGCTGGCATTGCCTCTTGGTATGGACATCCTTTTCACGGGCGTAAAACATCAAATGGCGAGACCTATAATATGCACTCCATGACAGCAGCACATAAAACACTCCCCATGAACACCCATTTGCTGGTGAAAAATGTTTCAAACGGCAAAGAAATTGTGGTGAGAATTAATGATAGAGGCCCCTTTGTCAAAGGACGAATAATCGATCTATCTCAAGTCGGTGCTAAGAAACTCGGCATCGTGAAGCACGGAACCGCCAAAGTTCGGATCACTGCTTTAGGGGAGGCGGTCAGCTACCAACAGGGAAAAGAAAAAGGAAAACGTTTTCTTCCCCATCAAGACTTCAATACAGGTGAATTCTATATACAAATCGGTTCATTTTCAAAAGCTGAGAATGCTGAACGCCTAGCCCGAAAGGTAACGGGGTGGGGCAGTAAAGTTGTGTTGCAGCCTTTCAATCGCTCTGGCACTAAATTTTTCCGTGTTCAAGTTAAAGCAGGTAATTCACTGGAACAGGCAAAAAGAGAAGAGCGAATCTTTGTTGAGGC
This sequence comes from uncultured Desulfobulbia bacterium, assembly GCA_964443295.1. Taxonomy (GTDB): domain Bacteria; phylum Desulfobacterota; class Desulfobulbia; order Desulfobulbales; family CG2-30-60-27; genus CAYUCH01. The sequence goes on from CAYUCH010000079.1 coordinate 13,727, forward strand.
TGGCTTTCCAGATGCATTTGTTGTTGCTCGCTAATGCAATGACAACAATGGTATTCCACTTCTTATCCTAGCGATTTCCGTACTATATTATGTATTGTCCTCTGCACCCATATTCTTGTTTCCGTTTTTTCGGAAATTTCTTTCCAAAAAATCCGGAATAACGGAAGCGGACCCGGCAAATCAACTCAAACTCATCAAAACTCATTACACCGTAAAAATATAAACGATGCAAAATCAAAGAGATAGTCACGCATAACAAAAACAATATCAAAATGGCATACTGCTTGCAAAACAGAGTATGCAAACATCGCAACTTATTTAGGATCTTATATTGAGAAGAGGGAAATAATGGTTAAATTCATTGATTGTATTCGAGCGATAGTACTTGTTTCTCTCCTTGCGACGGCCGCCTGGACATTTTTTCCAGGAAACGCAGACTCCGCCACTACGCAAGCACCTACATTAGAAGCAGAATCAAATCTCCTAGTACAAAACATTTCTCAACCTGGAAGTGAGACAGAACAGACATCTCGACATGCTTCTGCAACTATTTTTCTATTCGGAACAGGCCTGATCAGTGCAGCAGGCTTTATGAAAAAATTTAATCGACTCCCCTAGCTGATTTTCTCCCCCCCTACTTGAGGCAGGGCTGCCCCCCTTTTCGGCCCTGCCTTTTTATTGCCCAATAGTTTCATGACCTTTACTACAACTTCTAAACCTGCTCTCCCTCTCACAGAGCAACAACATTATTGGTATAATACCAACGAACCTCCTTCAAAAACATTATGAATATATAAATCAGCAAAATGTAATCTAGGCTGAACGCATTTCTTCCTAAAATTATTCACTCTTTTTTTCTCACACCCGATTAGAATGTATGGTATCATCTTGGTCACTATGCTGAGAAACACTACGATCATACCCATTGCCAGTGGCAAAGGAGGGGTAGGAAAAACCCTTCTCACTGCAAACCTGGCCATTGCACTTGCAAAAGCAGGTCACAGTACTGTAGCTGTGGATCTTGACCTGGGTGGATCAAACTTGCACACTTACCTTGGCATCGCCAACAAATATGCCGGCATAGGTGATTTTCTTAAAAGTAAAAAAACATCTTTTAATAAACTTCTGCTACCAACCAACACCCCAAATTTATCCTTTGTTCCTGGTGACGGGAAAACGCCATTTATGGCAAACATTTCAACAGATCAACGCCAGGAACTTATCCGCAACATAAGAGAAATAAAGGCTAGATATATACTTTTAGATCTTGGAGCTGGTTCTACTTTCAATACTCTCAATTTTTTTGGTCTAGCCCACCGTACCATTGTCACAACAACCTTTGAAACAGCAGCTATCATGAACTTCCTCATGTTTCTCAGGAATTTCATCTTCAGGCTACTCATTAGTGCCTTCCGTAGAAATAAGCAGCTGCATTCCATGTTGGTTCAATCTTTTAGAAAATCCATTCAGGACAATCCAACCACTGTGGCGACCCTGTTAAAACAAGCAGAAAGAATTGATCCTGTTCTGGCCCGCAACACGAAAAGAAAATTGCAACAGTATCATCCACGGATAGTCTTCAATATGGGAGAAACTCCCGATGATCTTAAAATTTGTGCCAGTTTGAAAAAAAGTATTCAAGCTCACCTCTCAATGGAGCCTGAATTTTTTGGCTATATATTTTGGGATGATGCTGTTAGGAAAGCAGCTAAGACGAACTGTGCATTGATTAATAAATTTCCTGAAAGCTCTTCCGCGCACGGATTTCATGGCCTGGCAGAGAAAATAGTCAATCAATGGGAGTCATCTAGACCCCATAATACAAGTCAATTATTGGAGGAAACAAAATCTCATTACAAGCGATGGCCCACTTAATTTGAGGTGGTTTTCCTTTTTATTTTTTCCTAGTTATATTTCTCCCCTCTATAAAGTTTCATACCCTATCATTTATTTACACATCTGCACCTGTTATTGTTTGGATATTCCTTTTTTCGCAATAATACTGTAATAATGTAATGATGGTAGGGTCATACTGGAAACTGACTTGAATTCAGTTATAATAATGGCTGAGGATGGATTGAAGTGTCATGTTAGAAAATTGGTCTGACAACCCGGACATTATTCAAAAGGAGATCAACGCTCTTATTCAGCGGGAAATTCCTCTTCAACTCTATATCCGTGGCCAGAAACCACAAGCTGCAAAGCTGATTAACGTGGAGAGCCAAAATGCCAACGGAACCTACCTTGTCATACTAAAAAATGACAACTCTCCTATTCCCAACGAACCTTTTTTGATTACATATAATTCCGAAGGGAGCCCGATGAGAGGATTTCAAACCTTTCTGCGAATTCCAGACGATCCCGACCACCCATTCCATTTGATTCCGGCCACTG
>CAYUCH010000080.1:0-16115 GCA_964443295.1 uncultured Desulfobulbia bacterium
CAGTGGCCGGAATCAAATGGAATGGGTGGTCGGGATCGTCTGGAATTCGCACAGAGGAAGAATTTGAAAAAATTCTCACAACTTTTCCTGATAGTCCTGAACTAAACAAGGCTTTTGCCGATTTTCTTGCACAACACAATGACGAGATATTTGCCAGTCATGAATATTGCCGTGCCTCTATTCTCTTTTTAAAAACCGGCCGCCCTATTCAAGCCCTAGGAGCAAAAATTCATGCCTGGAAGCTCATTCGACCAACCGAAGAGGATAAATATTGCTTCTCTGACTCATTCAAAGATGGAAAACTGGTAGATGATTTTCTGGGAAATTGTCTAAAAAAAATCAACTTCTCGGTATTGGATCATTTGATCGAAACTGCTGAACTGATCACTGTTCCGGCAGATGAAACCATTATCAAAGACAATGATAAAGAGGATGCTTTTTACTGCATCATGTCTGGTGAAATGAATGTTGTGCCAACCGGCAAAAAGATTGGTCATAAATTTGTGGCAAATAATGTCTTCGGGCAAGTCTATCCATTAGATGAAGCCAAAAGGGCTAATTATTCTGTAACTTCACTGACAAGGTCAGAACTCTTAAAAGTTCCCAAATCTTCAATACAAACAGTTTGCCAGAAATATCCTGAAGTAGAAAATGTCATCAAGCAGCTCTATCAAAAGGCCGACAGCATCTCCCGTGAAGCTAAACGGGTTATGCGAAAAGCAACCCGACACCAACTGACAACCAATATGGTTATTGAAATATTCCCCAATGCAATTGGTCGTAGCCCAGTACAATATAAAGCTTACTCAGGCGATATTTCTCTCGGCGGTATGTGCATATTTGTCGATCCTAAGAAACACCGGAAATTCCCCCCTGCCAATATGGAAGGACGTATTGCTAAAGTACTCGTCACCCTTCCGGATGAGACCATCACCTTGGGAATTTTAGGCAAGATTGCCTGGTGCAAAGAAGCCCTGATAAATGGAAAGACCACGGGGGCCATTGGCATGGAATTCGATGAGATGCCACCGAGTCTTCGAGGTCAACTGGTCATCTTTGCCAATGCCATTGGCAGGTCATGTAAGGAAGAATTTAGTTAGAGAGGACAATTTATCTATACGATAAAAAAAGCCCGCCTTCTGAATCTTTTTTCAGTAAAACGGGCTTTCAATGTAATAATCAGGTTATATCAGGAAGTTTTTCTTTTCTTCCAAAGGCTACCAAAGAAGGCAAGACCTGACCCAAAGAGTATCATGGTAGCAGGCTCGGGCACAGGTTCATTTCTTGTGGAAACGAGTTCAGCATCAAAACTAACAATTTGACCTATAAAGGGTCCGTTTATCAGGGCAATACCAGGTATACCATCACCATCTATATCAGTCGCGACCAGCTGAAGAGGATCAAGAGAAGTGCCTGTCCCAACCATATCCCAAACGTTCAAAACACCTATATTAATGTTACTAGCCCAATCAATATTTATAAACGCTCCTAACTGACCAGCCCCCACAGAAAAATTGTACGTACCTCCATATGGGCCACCATATTGATCAGGTGCTTCAACTGAATAATTCCCCTCTCCAAATAATTCTATATCATGAGCAAACCAGTTTACTCCGAGAAATGGAACTTCAGACGAAATAGTCATTTGGTTGATTCCCAAGGCACCTGTCCAGCTCACCTCAAGACTACCATCATTATAATTATGTCCACCCAACGGACTATAAACATCTAAATTACCGCTCCCTGCATATGGCAAGGCCATAGCAGATACGGCACTCAAAAACACCATTAAGGCAGAAACAAGAGTAATTCTTTTCATTGTAATTCCCTCCAGTTTAAATAATTTGAATTTTAGAACACCGAAGCTTAATATATATATTATTTTCCTGAAAGAAAAAGATTCCATTTTCATTTACTTTTATTGTATTTTCATGCTCTAACACAACTTCATCCTAACAAAATTGCAAATAACCAGATGGTTTAGTATTAGATTTTTTTCTCATGCGCACAATTAAAACAGTCTTCATAATCGGCGGTTTAATTCTCATGACTTGTGCTTTTACACATTCTTCGAATGTTCACCCCCCGACGATAACTGTCAATGAAGAAAACATATATAATACTGTATACGCTTTGAGCTCAATTAAACCTCCCCGTACTTTTTTACATATTGATTCTCTTAATCAGGCGGCCTCTTACATTGAAAAAAAATTCATTGAATATGGATACACTCCTCAGAAACAAAAATATTTCGTGAACAAAACCGAGGTTAAAAACATTATTGCCCGACATGGTCAGGAAACTTCACCAAAAGTCGTGGTGGGCGCCCATTATGATGTCTGTGGTAATCAGCCAGGAGCCGACGACAATGGATCGGGAGTTGCCGGAGTACTGGAATTGGCACGGTTATTTAGCAAATACAAACCTAAGCTTGACTATCAAGTTGAGTTTGTAACCTATAGCCTTGAAGAACCGCCCTTTTTCAGAACTGAACACATGGGCAGTTATGTGCACGCCAAGAGTCTGTCTGATAATGGCGTAAAACTCAAGGCAATGATCTGTCTAGAGATGATCGGATTTTTCAGTAATGAAAAAAACATACAGAAATATCCGGCTCCTTTTATGAACCTTTTCTATCCAAGTGAAGCCAATTTTATAGCCGTTGTTGGCAGGTTCAGTGACTCTTCCCTGGTCAACCATACTTACACCCATCTCAAGGCTTCAAAAACAGAAACGGAAAAACTGAAAACCTTTCGCTTTATTCCTGGGGTGGATTTTTCAGATCATCGAAATTACTGGAAGTTTGGTTATAAAGCGGTCATGGTAACGGACACTTCATTCTACAGAAATGATAATTACCATCAAGCTAGTGACACCATCGACACACTTAATTTCCCTGAAATGGCTAAGGTTATACGAGGACTCTATTGGACGTTATTAAATTTGAAATGAGTTAAACTTGTAGGATAAAAATAGGGAAAGAAAAAAGAAACTTCTTCATCATTTCCTATCTTTTTCCCTTGGCGAGATTACGTTTACTTCTTTCGTCTCAGCCCAACCAAACCAATCATACCTGATCCCAAAAGCATTAAGGAGAATGGCTCAGGAACTTCGGCCAATACAACCTGCCCTTCGATATACCAATATCCTGTAAGCCCACTAAAATTGCGAAACATTGGGGCTGACCATGTTGCGGAAAAGGAAGAAGTCTCAGAATCATAATTTGTTACTAAATTTCCATCGGATGAACCACCCTGGTTCATATCACCAGTTCAGTGCATCAAGGTCCAACAGGAGAGATCCAAGTATAAAAATCCATTTTCAACTTCTCCAGAAGGAGGAGCATAAACATTATATTCAGAAGGGATACCATAATCACCTTCAAATTGGTCGGGCCAAGTTTGCACCGAATATATCCCTGCACTAAATGTACTCGCTATTCCTTCTTCTGAGCAACCAGTGGCAAAATTCTGAAATTCACCAATCATAATGTCATGGTTAATCTGCCAGTCCCATAAATGACTATAGCCAGCGGGATTAACAGGTTCATTAAAATTGAATAAAATCCTGTCCAAGTCCAACCTCTCCACCGAAGCTGCAAAGGCAGACGAAGCACTAAGTAACATTATACCAGCGCCAAACAAAAACAATTTTTTCATAAGCGTATTTCCATTTTTTCATTAAACTGAGCCTATCACACATGAGACAAACAAACCTTAATATTCAACAAAATTATACATTATAAAAATCTATTACTTATCATTTTTTTACGGCATTAACATACCAGGTAAAATGAATAAAACCAACCGATTGATACAACAACAAATTTCCATCTCCTGAATGTAATGTATTAGTCATCATTTTTAATTTATTTCGGGAAACCGGTCCAGGTTTCCGGAAATATCAGTAGAATACAGTGTTAAATTTGCTAGGCAAGTATAAGACAATCAATTCGCCCCACAAAACTAAAACCGTTACATTTGAAGGGTATTCGATATTAAAGTTGATATTCCTCGAAATGCTTGAGGTGTTTTTGGTATTTATTGAAAATTGCAAATATTGGATCAATAAAAAGAAGCCATTCTCTGCCTTTTTATATGAAATGAGATCAATAATGCCATTCCCAGCAATTATTAATCTTTCAGATAAGTGTAGCATATCCTTTTTATGCTGTGAACACACCTCTTTCGATTTGCATCGTTTCCCTCTGTTTTCCTCTATTATCCGGATGCAAAATCGGGTATAGTGGCCGCCCAATAAACTTATACATAATTTTTTACTCTTTATTTCAATTCATGGAGGTAGGACAATGAAACTTATTCTTTTAGGTGCACCTGGTGCTGGTAAAGGAACCGTAGCAAAAATGCTCACTGCTATTGACGGTTCAGTACAGATCTCAACCGGCGACATTTTGCGCGGTGCTGTGGATGCTGGAACTGACCTTGGAAAGGAAGCCAAGGATTATATGAATCGAGGCGACCTGGTACCTGATTCACTTATCATGGGCATCATGGAAGGTCGCCTGCAAGAACCCGACTGTGCCAATGGCTTTTTGCTGGATGGTTTTCCTCGCACAATTCCACAGGCTGAGGCCTTAACCGAATTGCTTAAGAAATTAGACATCACTCTGGACATGGCTGCTAATATCGATGTTCCCCGTGAGGTCATTCTTGACAGGCTCACCACCCGCCGCACTTGTGAAAACAAAGAGTGCCAGGCTATCTATAATGTTAAAAGCATGCCCTCCAAGGTTGACGGTATCTGCGACAAGTGCGGTAGCAAAACAATCCAGCGGGCCGATGAAACCGAAGAAGCCATCAGCCATCGTCTGGAAACATATAATGAAAAAACCGCACCACTCATCGGTTTTTACGAAAAAGCCGGCCTAGCGCGCACCATCGCCGGAACTTCCAGTGATGTGGTTGTTGATGCCATAAAAAAGGAACTCTCCAAGTAATTCCACCGTTATAAGGGGAGGAATTCACCTCCCCTTTTTAATTTTTTTATAACAGTTAAGTGAATATATAGTGGCCGAAAAAGTCATCACCATCATAGGTGGCGGTCTGGCCGGTTGTGAAGCAGCCTGGCAGGTTGCATCACGAGGTTTTCATGTTCATCTCCATGAAATGAAACCCACAACCTTCAGCCCGGCTCATAAATCACGTAATCTTGCCGAACTTGTCTGCAGTAATTCTTTACGATCTGCTGATACCCACTCTGCTGTAGGACTTCTCAAGGAAGAAATGAGAAGGCTTCATTCACTTCTCATGCTTGCAGCCGACGCCAATCAGGTTCCGGCTGGACGTGCTTTGGCAGTGGACCGAGACAAATTTGCCCAATGGATTACAGAAAAACTGGAACACCATCCTAAAGTAACCATAGTAAGAGAAGAAATCCGCCACATTCCCTCTCCACAAGAGCACGAAACACCTATCATCCTTGCTACTGGCCCTTTGACCTCGGAACCACTGACTGATTCTCTAATTGAATTTACCGGCAGCGAACATCTCGCCTTCTATGATGCCATTGCTCCCATTCTGATGGCCGATTCCCTTGACATGAACATTGTCTATCAGGCTTCTCGTTATGATGATGGCCCTGGAGATTACCTCAATTGCCCGATGGATAAGGAGCAGTATGGGGCCTTTATCCAGGCGATGAGCAATGCCGATACAGTTCCCTTGAAGGAGTTTGAAGAACCAAAATATTTTGAAGGCTGCTTACCCATCGAAATTATGGTGGCAAGAGGTCAGGACACCCCACGTTTCGGTCCGATGAAACCTGTTGGCTTACCGGATCCTCGCACTGGGGAAGATCCCTATGCTGTTGTGCAACTCAGAAAAGAAAACCTGGAATCGACCCTGTATAACATGGTTGGCTTTCAAACCAAACTCACCTATCCTGAGCAAAAACGGATATTCAGAATGATCCCTGGTCTTGAAAATGTGGAGTTTGCAAGGCTGGGCAGCATTCACCGAAATACCTTTGTAAATGGGCCACAGGTCCTCACTCCCACCCTGCAATGTAAAAAACGACACGATCTCCTTCTGGCCGGTCAAATTACCGGAGTTGAAGGGTATGTTGAATCCACTGCCATGGGGCTTCTTTCAGGAATCAATGCAGCACTTATTTCTCAAGGGATGAATCCTGTCATTCCTCCTCCAGACACCGCACTGGGAGCCCTGATTGTTCATCTCACCACAGAAAATAAGAACTTCCAGCCAACCAACGTCAATTTTGGACTTTTCCCACCCTTTACTAAAAAAATTCCAAAAAAATTCAGAGGACGTCACCGTGCAGAACAATCCATGGAATCACTTACTGAATGGATACAGAAGCATTCACTTACTTCTTCTCTTTTGCCTGATACCATTTCAGGTTAATGCCACCCATCATACAGAAAAGGACGCAAGTGCTTCTCTATTGAGACCTGTACCCCATTTACTTGAGGTGAAATTTGATATTGCCAATCATCAAGTGATAGGTCGTTCTCAAATCGAGCTGGCAGCCGGGGAAGAATCCGAAATTTCTCTCCAGGGCATGCGGATCAATATTGTAAAAATAAACGGTAATCCAGCGATTGAGCAGGTTGAAGACGACATCTTATACGTATCCGCCAGTTCTACTCCACAGGTCATCACTATCTACTATTCCAAAGAATTTTCTCCTGACAGGAGAATGTCAGATGGTTTCATTACTCAATCAGGCATTGCCCTCACTGGCCAATGGCATCCAATACTGAACAGAGACTGCCTGTTTCAATTATCAGCACTAATTCCATCTGAGTTTGAAGCCATTGCTGAGGCTGATAGTATCCACAGCGAAATGACAGGTGGAAAGAAAAAAACAAGTTTCACTCTTTCTCAACCGTTACGTTCTCTTACTCTTATTGCCGGTCCTTATGAGGTAAAAAAAAATGATTTTGGTCAGGACAAAGAACTCTACTCTTATTTTTTCAATGATGATTCCGAACTTGCCGACCATTACCTGGAAAAAGCCAGAGGATATCTCCAGCGCTATGAAGCATTATTAGGTGAGTACCCCTACAAGCGATTCAGCATTGTAGAAAATCGGCTTCCTACTGGTTTTGCGGTACCCACTTTTACGCTCTTAGGGCAGGCGGTTATACGTTTACCATTTATTGTTGATACTTCCCTTGGCCATGAAATTCTCCACGCCTGGTTGGGGAACTCAATACGAACCGATCTAAAGGAAGGTAACTGGTCCGAAGGACTCACCACCTATCTTGCTGACCATGCCTTTAAAGAAGATCAAGGAAAAGGAGCCGAGTTTCGCAAAGGACAAATGGTCAAATATCAAAGCCATGTGCTACATGATAACAATCTGACCCTTAACGACTTCATGGGAGGTGTGAGCCATCTGGAAAAGAACCAAGAAACCAGACGGGCCATTGGTTATAACAAGGCCAGTATGGTCTTCCACATGCTCCGAAATACAATCGGCCAAGATAATTTTAATAATGGCCTGAGGAGTTTCGTCTCGCAGTATCGGTACAAGAAGGCCACATGGTCTGATCTTGCAGCCAGTTTCAAGTCACATTCATCTATAGATCTTCAGGTGTTTTTTGACCAATGGCTGACACGAGCTGACCTGCCAATGCTCGAAGTTCGTGATGTTGATTTTGAAACTGAGGACGGCCAAACCATTCTCACTTTAACAGTTACCCAGGCCACTGAATCTCCATATACGCTGAGAATCCCCCTCGACATCAAAACAATTACCGGGGAAATATTTCATCATCAGGTAGACATTGCAGAAAAAGAGAACAAAATTCGTCTTCAAGTCCAGGCAGAGCCCACTGAGGTAGTTATTGACCCCCAATATGATGTTCTCAGGCATCTTACGACTGAGGAGCTGCCTCCGGTTTGGTCACGTTTTCAAGGCGCCTCAGACAGAATCGTCGTACATGAATCAAAAGAATTTGATGAGAAGGTCAATCCACTTGTTAATCAATTGCAAAAAATGAAATGCCGCTTTGTCTTGGAATCTGAAATTACCGATGAAGAAATTTCCAACGCTTCCCTCCTCTTTCTCAATGCTCAATCACCTTTAGCCAAATCTCTTTTTGCAAGCAATACCCCCATTCCATCAGGCTTTACCCTGGATGTGCGCCCTAATCCGCTCAATCCTGAACATGTTGCGGTTTTAATTTCCAGCCAAGATTCTTCAACAGCTTCTATTGCGGTAAGAAAACTGAAACATTACGCAAAATACAGCTTTCTCCATTTTGCCGATGGACGCTTGCAAGAGAAGAGAATACGCTCTTCAGAGCTAGGACAACGAATACAGTTGATTCCCCCACCCCATGGTATTCGCATGCAAGAAAGTATGTCCTATGACAAAATCATGGCTGATCTTTCTGAAAGTCGGGTGATATATGTTGGTGAGAAGCATGAGAACTATTCTGACCATCGCCTGCAATTCAATATTATCCGAGATCTGTTCAATCGTAATCCTAAACTCGCCATTGGTATGGAAATGTTCACCATGCCGACACAAGATGCTTTGAACCGATTTCTTGCCGGTGAGATAAATGAAAGGACCTTTCTAAAAGAATCCCATTATTTTAAAATCTGGGGTTTCGATTACCGATTTTTTCGCGAGATTTTGAATTTTGCCAGAGAGAACAAGATACCTGTAGTTGCCCTGAATCTTGAGAAAAAAACCGTTAGTTCAGTTTTTAAAAATGGCGGTATATCTTCCCTTGAAGATGATATTCGAAGTGCTCTACCGCCGGAGCGCGACCTTGACATGCCTGGGTATAGAGAGAGGATCAACATGGCCTTCGGAGCCCATGGTCCCCATTCCCAAAAAATGGGCAGCTTTGGCAACTTCCTTCAGGCTCAGGCATTGTGGGATGAAACCATGGCAGACAATATTGCCAGCTTTCTTACAGAAAATCCGGAGCATCGCATGGTGGTTCTTGCCGGTCGAGGTCATTGCGATAAAGCAAATGCTATTCCGCCCAGAGTGAGCCGCCGTATCGATGTTCCGCAAAGAGTCATCTTTAATAATGACGCAACCCATATAGCACCTGAAGATATTGACTATTTACTCTTTACAACACCTGCACAATTACCACCGAGCCCACGCCTCGGTGTATACTTAAAAGAGGTTAATAACCAAGTTTCTGTTGCCGGCCTTTCTCCTCATGGTGTTGCAGGGGCTGCCGGAATAAAAAAGGGAGATATTATTCTGTCTTTAGACAATGAAAATATCAGCTCAGTGGAAGACATCAAAATTCACCTCCTGTACAAGAAAAAGAAGGATAAAATCACCATTTTACTAAAACGAATTTACACTTGGTGGCCTGACCAGGAGATAGAAATGGATCTTATATTATAAAGCTAATCCATGCTCATATGAGTTAAATGTATTCGACATTTAAATTTCACTTAAGAACGTATACTTTTCCGCCATTTATCAAACAATTGACATTTTCATCAAATATGTCTAAAAAAGGAGTAAATATTAAGTACGCCCAACGTATTAATAGGGTACAAATCATTTAACTGGTGACATTATGGGCCTTATAAATCTGTTTATGAAGAATAAAGACTCAGATGAAAGCATTGCTGAGGAACTCGCACAAGCTCATAAAAAAGGCCCTCAACCACGTCAAGCAGTCATCGTTACCCCACCTTCAAATTCTGTAGAAGATGATTGCATTGAAATCCCCAACACCCTTCTTAAAGACTTACCTGCCCAAAACGATAACTTAGCAGTAGAGCATGGCTTCGTTGAAAGGCGTCAATACAGAAGAATCCAACAAAACGAAATTCAGCGTAATGCTATCGAAGCCCGCTGCTATAATCTTTTGACCATGGATAGATGCGCAGCCACCATCCTCGACATTAGTCCAGGAGGGTTGCTTCTTGTCCCCAATAGAACAATTAACGTTGGCAATAAATTACATGTGAACTGCCGGGTGGGAAAACGCTTTCATTTAGACGAGGTGGTTGTTGTTAAAAGCGTGAATGAGAGTAATTCCGGCGTGGCATTTGTTGATCCAAAAGATGAAACTGAATCTTTTATACTTGGACTTTATGGAGCCCTCGGTTTGAGTAAACCTGCAGTAGTCTCCCATTGATTTATGTAAATTTTTCCTCATTATACTGCCACTCTCATTTTTTTCTTCTGAGAAAAAGATATGTCCTCACATCTATCCTCTTTACCCGCCATGGGAAACCATTTAATATGAAAAAGAAATAAGAATGGTATCAATCGCCTTTCACTCTTGCTGAGTTCCTGTCGCCTTATTAAAGGACTCGGAAAGGAACACATCTTTGGAAGAAGTCACCCTCGGTCTGGCAATACTTTTAGGGGCAGGATTCCTCATCGCCAAATTAGGCCAGATAATTCGCCTGCCTTCAGTAACTGGTTACATTTTAACTGGCATTATTCTTGGGCCTTCTTGCCTACAGATTATCAGCCATGACACCATTAGCCACCGCCTGAACCACTTCACAGAAATCGCTTTAATGCTCATTGCTTTTGGTATTGGCGAACATATTGAGATAAAAAAATTCAAAGAGACTATCCGCCAGGTCGGAGCCATAGCCTTTTCAGAGATATCCTCCGTATTCATCTTAGTTACTATTGGCTCTTTTCTGGCTATCAGGCTCTCCAATGCCGGAGATCCTTCTTGGGCGACCTCTGATATTTTAGCATTATCAGTCCTCCTTGGTACCATGGCCATTGCAACTGCGCCTGCCACTGTACTCCATGTTGTAAGAGAACTTAAAGCTTCCGGTAACCTGACCAGCAGCCTTTTGCAAGTCGTGGCAGTGAACAATGGCTTGGCCATCATGACCTTTGGAATTGCGCTTACAGTTGCCCACCACCTCACCGGGCAAGATTCCGGCTCTTTTTTCATCGCCAGTGTGATCAGTCTCCGTGAAGTAGGCTTATCGTTACTCATGGGTGTATTTATTGGATTGATAATTGATTTTATCAATTTTCGCCTGAGAAGACGCGATGAAATGCTAACAGCCGGCCTCGCCCTGTTGCTTCTCCTTGGCGAGGGAGCTCGGATTCTTGAGCTCTCTCCTCTGTTGGCTGGTATGGCAGCAGGATTCACCATTGTAAACCGTGATGCACGGGATGTTCGCTTTTTCAGAACCTTAAATGCATTTGAAGGTCCTGTATATGTGCTGTTTTTTACTCTGGCCGGCGCCCATCTTGATCTTACATCCCTCCCTGCAGTCGGGTTAATTGGAGTAAGTTTTTTTCTATGCCGGATCTTAGGAAAAATTTCCGGTGCCAGAATTGGTGCTTTCTTAGCCAAAGCATCTGAACCCATCAAAAAATATCTCGGGCTTGCCCTCTTACCCCAAGCAGGTGTTGCCATTGGTCTGCTGGTTCTAGTGCAAAGCGACTCAGGTTTAAGCCTATTTTCCAGTATAATTACACCAGTTGTTTTGGCGAGTGTGGTATTGGCAGAAATATTCGGTCCGGTCTGGGTCCGTTTTGCACTGGAAAAATCTGGCGAGAGTATAGCTGCACAAACTGCTGGTATTTCTCCAAATGGAGAGGAGATCCTTAAACCTGATTTTTCCTTTACCCAAGGTAGTTTACAACTCACACCATGGAAATGGAAAAAATTGCAACCTACCGCTTCTCCAAATGGTGTTGTTATTTTCGGTGCCTCCAACATCGCCACCGTCGCAGGATTAGCTCGGTTAGCCACTCTCTTCGCCCATCATCATGAGGCAGTTCCAAAGGGAGTCAGAGTCATCCCACCTCAACACACCATAGATACCCCTATGAATGAAGAGCTATTGGAGGTCATTAAAAATGAGACAGATGCCATAGGTTACCCTGTCGAGACCCAGGCCATAACCTCTGATGATATTGCCTCGGGCATTGTATCCGCCACGGAGACGCAACCGACCTTTGGTATTTTCCTTGGTTCGCCTCTTCGCGGAACGCCACTCGAGTTTGAAAAGGTTGTTGAGAAAGTCACAAGAGCGGCATCGTGTCCAGTAATTGTGGTGAGATTTGCAGGTATCTTACATACAAAAAAAATCCTGGTCCCCATTGTGAGCAGAAAGTCACTGAACAGTGTCCGCAGCCTTATTCGCTCCCTATGCAGCGTCGGCGATCATCGGGTTACTCTTTTATATCTTTTACCTTCTGATGTATCAGCAAGTGAAATTGAACTATCAATTAAAAAATTAAGGATTTGGGCTCGACTGGAAGGATTAGACCAACAGGTTGACTGCAAGGCCAATGCTACGGAGACAAGAGTGGAAACCATTGTCGATGAGTCAAATAATCACGACCTCATCATTATGTCATCAACGCAACATCGCGGCCTCAAACGTCTGTTTTTTGGATCACTTGCAGAGAGCGTAGCGCGGGATTGCCATAAGCCAATGCTGATGATCCACAATACAAAAGTAGAAGAGTCAAAATAGAATAAAAAAAGCCCCTCGGTCCGCTATACCCGAAGGGCTTTTTAAATTCTATTTCAGGCTCCCGACCGGGAGCAGGATGCTATCCTCAGCAAAATTCCAATTCGGTACAAGTATTCCACGTACCGTAACCACCTCTATAAAGGTAATCGTTTAACTTCAACAATTCATCTTCGGAAAGGGAGGACCAGGCTCCATCTTTACTGCATTGTGGTGTTTTCTCACCATTTAAAAATCGTGTCCACTGCCCAGGGCTATACGATCTTGGTACGAAAGCGGTCATGGGACGAAGACCACTGTTATAATTTTCGTTATGACAACTTTTGCACACGTCTTTAAAAATCCGCGCTCCATCACGCATATATTGGAATTTAAATTCTCGGCAGGTATCATTAATTTTATCATACCGCCGATCAGGTCGTTCAGGAGCAGCAAAGGTAACAGAAACAAAGATGGTACATAGAAAAAAACCGAACAGAATAGCTAGACCTTTCTTCATGAAAGCCTCCCTTTTTCACCTTTTATAAGGCACTTAGAGGTTTAATAGACGAGTTGTTCAGCCGGTTTTTCAGTTTTTATGTAATTTGATGGAGTTTCCGGAGGGAAATACGGTCATTCCAAATTACCACTATGTGGCATATTAATTTCAATATAAGCATTGTAAATCCTGTTACAATACTTACTGTAATAAAAACATTAAATTCTAACAAACTAAAATCGATTTTCAAGACTCATCATGATACCTGACAATATTTTTAAAACAGCATATATCCTTCTTGGAGCAATCTTCATCATGATACAAACAACTCCCGGCATCGCCGCAACAAACAATCGGGCTCCCTATGACCACACAATAGCCGCTTTTATTGAAAAAAAATTGAACGAAGCTGCTAAACCCAACAAATTAATAAACGAAAAAAGTCCTTATCTCTTGCAACATGCTTTTAATCCGGTGGACTGGTATCCATGGGGCGAAGAAGCCTTTGCAAAGGCCAGAGAGTTGAACAGGCCCATTTTCCTTTCCATTGGTTATTCAACCTGCCATTGGTGCCATGTTATGGCCCATGAATCTTTTGAAAATGAAGCAATCGCCGCCCTTCTGAATACATATTTCATTTGTATTAAAATAGACCGGGAAGAAAGGCCGGATATCGATAAAATATATATGTCGGCAGCCCAGGCTCTCACCGGCCAGGGTGGTTGGCCATTATCTGTTTTTCTAACTCCTGACCTCAAACCTTTTTATGCCGGCACCTACTTTCCCCCCGAATCCAAATATGGAAGACCCGGTTTTCCCGATATTCTTGAGTCGGTCCATACTGCCTGGAATGAAAAAAGAGACCAGATCCTTGTATCTGCGGATCGAATCACAGGCAGTATAAGATCCAATGCTCTTCTTGCAGAAGGAGAAGAAAACCTTGGTGAAGGAATTCTTGCAAAAGGAGCTGAACAATTTGCAGAGATGTTTGATGAAAAATATGCTGGTTTCGGTAATGAACCTAAATTTCCCAGGCCCATTGTCTATTCTTTTCTCTTTCGCCACTATCATCGCACTGGTGATAAAAAATCGTTGGACATGGCCCTACGCACATTAGAAAGCATGGCAAATGGAGGACTCCATGATCACCTTGGCGGTGGATTCCACCGCTATTCCACTGATCGAGAATGGCAGGTTCCCCATTTTGAAAAGATGTTATACGACCAGGCACAGCTCGCCATCTCCTATCTTGAAGCATATCAGATTACGGGTGAAAAGAATCACGCACAAACCGCCCGGGACACTTTGGATTATGTTCTGCGTAATTTGTCCAGTCCGGAAGGAGGTTTTTATTCGGCAGAAGATGCTGACAGTCCCACCCCAGAGGATCCTACCAAAAAATCTGAAGGTGCCTTCTATCTCTGGCATATGAAAGAGATAGACTCCCTGCTTGACGGCAAGACTGCTGCACTTTTCAAATTCAGATACAATATTATCCCAGCCGGAAATATCTTTTATGATCCCCATGGCGAATTTGGCGATAATAACATTATTCACATCCATAAAAGCCTGGAAGAGACCGCAGCGAAGTTTAAAATCTCTGTGGAAGATGCAGAGAAATCACTTGAAGAAGCAAAGCTTATTTTGTTGAAAAAACGAAATAAAAGGCCTCGATCTCACCTGGATGACAAAGTTATTACCTCCTGGAATGGACTGATGATCAGTGGCTTCGCCCATGGGGGTACAATTCTCTCTGAAAAACGATATCTTGAAGCAGCGAAAAAGGCTGCAGACTTTCTTTTAAGCACCCTTCGTGATCCGATAACCAATACTCTTTTACGCCGCTATCGAGATGGCAATGCTGGTCTGGAAGCACATCTGGATGATTATGCTTTCCTCGTCCAGGGACTTCTCGATTTATATGAGGCCTCCCTGGATATGAAATGGTTGCAGTCTGCCATGGATCTCACCAAAAGGCAGATTGAACTTTTCTGGGATGCAGAGAATGGTGGTTTCTTTGATACTTCAACAACTGATTCCAACCGCATCCTGCGTCTCAAATCAGATTATGAAGGCGCCAAACCAAGCGGTAATTCCGTGGCAGCCTTGAATCTCTTGCGTATGGCTGAGATGCTGGATAAAGATGATTGGCGGGATATGGGACGAAATACTGTGAACAGCATGGGAAGATTACTAAAAAGAAGCCCAGGCGGTTTGCCGCAATTGCTAGTTGCTCATAATTTCACTCTTACAAAGCCAAGACAGATTATCATTGCCGGTGATTTTGAAGAACCTGCGACCAAAGCAATGCTTCACGAAGTATATAGTCGATTCCTGCCACAATCGATTCTTCTTCATACCGACGGCGGTGAAGGTCAAAAAAAACTCGCGGAATATCTGCCATTTATTAAAAACATTAAACAAATCGACGGCAAACCCACCGCCTACGTCTGCCAAGATTACACCTGTAGTTTACCAGTGACCGCGCCCGAAGATTTGGCCAAAATGCTAGAGTGAACACCAGCAAGCCTTTCTATACACATTGAGGTGATTTAATGAAAGATACTATCACTTGGTTGATCAAAATCGAACAAATGGCCCATGATCTTTATTCCAAGGCAGCGGACAATTTCTCCGAAGACAAAGATATGCACACTTTTTTGAGTCATGCAGCAGAAGAAGAGGCGTGGCATTACCATATTATGAAGAGTGCAAAAGAGCATGAGAGACAAAATCCAATCTCCAAGCCTCAGATAAAAATTGATCTCAATATGCGGGAGAAAATAAATCAGCAATTATCCCAGGTCAAAGACATCATTTCGGGAGAAGAGCTGACCAGAGAACAGGTGATAGACAGCATCGTGACAATTGAATTTTCCGAATGGAACCACCTTTTCCTCTATGTGGTAAACAGCTTCAAAGAAAATGACAGACTCTTCGGATATGCAGCAGCGCGAATACAGCATCACCTGGATGATATTGAATCCTTCTTGGAAAATGATGACTACGGCAAGGGACAAATACAACATTTCAAGGATCTTCCAACTCTTTGGGAACAGAAGATACTCATTGTTGATGATGATGAAGCAATAGCAGAACTTCTCTGTTCATTACTTGGCACAGAATGGGAAACCGTTGCCGCCTATAATGTGTAGTAATTCAGACCCGATCTGACAGTTACCGGTTTTTCTGGAAGTAAT
>CAYUCH010000081.1:0-16012 GCA_964443295.1 uncultured Desulfobulbia bacterium
ATGGGTGGCCGGCTTCGCGTGGAATAGGTGGCCGAGATCAGTGGAATACGCACCAGCAAAGGTCCAAAAACCATGCAGAACATCCAGACAACTATCACAGAGCGGAGTATTTTACTCGCTTGCAGGAGAGGTCGAATCCCCAGGAAGACGATCCAATGCATGCACGCATAGATACTCAGAAATGTGAGCAGGAAAAGTATAAAGTGCATGCCCTATTTGTCTGTGAGATATGTACGTAAAAATTCAGTCACTATCTTCTGTATACAGTTCAACTATTTCACATTCAGGAAAGGTCCGATTATAAATTCGCACATCATCAATGTCTCCGGAGAAATAATTGCCTGGCTTCGGGCCACCATTTTGCATGGCTCCGATCAACAAAGGATTTGAGTTACCTGTTGTCAATTTTGCAAGCTGAGGACCAGTACCAATATGAAATCCGTCAAAATACCCGCTTATCCGGTCTCCATAATTCATCCAGACTACATGGTGCCACGCCTTAATATCATTAATGTAAAAAAAAGGTTCCTTAGCTAATGGTTTGCTACCATCTTGTGCTACAAATAGAACTCGATATTTTTCTTTTACCTTTTCAATAATGATTGCATAACCGTCTTCACTTTCACTATCAATTTGAAATGTACTGAGAATTGTATTCGACGTGCCAGCTGTTGTTGGTGTCAGACGAAACCAGGCAGAAATGGTAGATACATTTGATAAACAGAGGGTTGGACTGGAAGATACAGAGATGTAGTCATTTCCAGAAAAATGAATCGCTCCCTGAATGTTGCCAAATCTATCCTTGGTGGGATTGGCACCGTTTACCTTCCCGTGATGACCATTATTGGTCAAATCTATCGCATCACCATTAAGGGGAAAATAGGCGACAAGGCCGTCGGTAATCTCAGCAAATGAAGACGAAACAACAAATAAAATGAGAAGGGTCGCGCATAGCATTAGTTCAATACATTTCATCACATTTTTCTCCTTTTTTAAGTCAACTTATTCCTCATTAAACAGCGACGTCCAGCTGTGAAAAATCCATCCCAGCTGGACTCCCAAAAACATACCTGCCATCAAAAGGTCAGGAAAATACTAGCACATTAGTTGCAACGGAAAAAGAAGAAAATAACGCCAATGAAGTGAGACAATCAGGAACTTTAATACAATTTGCATCATAGAATCACCCGGTTTACCAGGTGATTCTATGGAGTTTGGAGAGTTACAGGTTATGAATATTTTCAATGCATGCAACAAGCTTTTCAGGTGTGTCCAGTTGGAGATAAGTATAACCTTTTCGCCCCAAGGTCTTTTTTATTATGCCGGTAAGCACGGTTTTGGGGCCTGCTTCAATGAAGGTATCAACACCGCTTTTTACCAGATTCTCCAGGGTATCTACCCAGCGGACCATTGAATTCATATGGCGGGCCATATTGGATCGGATGGCAACAGGATCCTTTTCTTCTGCAGCAGAAACATTGAAGAGTAATGGAGTTGTGGGTGATTGAAAATTAAGCTTGGCCATGACTTCTTCATATTCCGGAATCACCCCGGAAAGGAGAGGGCTATGATTGGCTATACTGACATTCAGAGGAATAACCTTGGCACCCTTTTCTTCCAGGAGAGCAGAGGCTGCATCCAACCCTGAAAATTCACCGGCGATTACTACTTGCTGGGGGGTATTATGATTGGCAGCGACAACTATTCCATCATCGGCATTGAGAGCACTTATAGCATCTCTTACTTCATCCAGACTAAAACCCAACACAGCTCGCATGCCACCGGGGTGTTTTTCACCTTCCTTCTCCATGAGTTGGCCCCTTTGGGTGACAAGGGAAAATGTATCTTCCATAGAGAGAATGCCTGCAGCATGGAGAGCACTATATTCTCCAAGACTGTGGCCAATGACATAGTCTGCCTGTATGCCCGCTCTTTTCAGAGCATCCCAGCAAATCAAATTTATCGCAGTAATCGCTGGTTGCAGATTTACGGTCCTGGTTAGCTCTTCCATAGGGCCTTCTTTTATGAGAGAGCCCAGCTGAATACCGCTCATTTTTTCTGCCATTTCCATAATTTGCCTGGCATGTTCACTATCGGCGAGGAACTCGCCACCCATCTCAAGATATTGAGAACCCTGGCCAGGAAACATTACGGCAATTTTTCGTGCATTATCAGACATATGTACTCCAACTATAGAGCCGACAAGCTCAATATTTTTGTATAAATTTTATTGATCAGGATGCAAGATAGACATGAGGAGAAAAATCCCTACTCCAACCGTTATGGCTGAATCGGCCACATTAAAGGCAGGCCAATGGGGCCAGTTCTGAAAATACCCGATATAAAAATCAAGGAAATCGACCACCGAGCCCATGCGAACTCTATCGATAACATTACCCACCGCACCACCGGCAATAGCACCAAGGCCTAAAATAAATCCCATTTCCTTGGTGCGGTAATAGCGTATGGCTATGCCGATACCGACCAAAGCAATAATGACCACAGAGACAAAAAATATCGTCCGCCAATTTCCTTCCGTACCTGCTAAAAAACCAAAAGCAGCCCCGGTATTTCTCACCAAAGTCAGGTTAAAAAAACCGGGGATAACAGATACCGTTTCACCATGGTGAAAAGATTGTACAATCCACCATTTAGTCAGCTGGTCAAAAACCACAATACCAACTGCCAATAAAAACGTTGGAAGCAGACTATGCTTTGTCTGCACTGTTTCTTCGAGGGATTCCTTCACCTTATTCCTCTATATCCAATTGCGCCACAACACCTAAGCAACGTTCACAAATCAATGGATGGTCACTGTTATCACCTACCGAAGTGGAACGGGTCCAGCACCGTTCGCATTTTTCACCTTCCGCTGCTTGAACAGCAATTGAAAGCTCGGTCAACTCCTCTCCGACACAGGATCCTGGCGCAGGTTCATCCACCCGGGCAAGGTCGGACACAATCGCAATAGTCTGCATGGTTTGCCAGTTATCAGCCAGAAAGTCTCCCAGCTCACCATCGACCTTAAGCAGAACCTTGGCTTCAAGAGGGTGTCCAATAATCTTATCTCGACGGGCGCCTTCCAGAACTTTTGTAAGTTCCTTACGAACTGCCAGGAGTTTTTCCCACTTGGCATTCAATTCTTCATCCAAAACACCATCGTCATCAGCAGGGAATTCGGCCAGAAAAATATTTTCCTGGCGACCTTGCCGCTCAGGTAGGTGCGCCCAGGCCTCTACAGAGGTAAAACTCATAACAGGCGACATGAGCAGCATAAGACCTTCTGCTATGGTGTGCAGTACAGTCTGGGCTGATTTACGCTCAGGAGAAGCGGGAGGCATGGTGTACAGGCGATCTTTCAAAAAATCAAGATACAGCGCGCTCATGGTCACTGTGCAGAAATTATACAATCCGTGAAAAAAGGCATGGAATTCAAAGTCATTGTAAGCCTCTTTCACTTTACGTTTCAACAGTTCAAATTGATGAAGCGCCCAGCGATCCTCTTCGAGAAGATCAGAATAGGGGATTGTTTCACTATCAGGCTGAAAATCTTTGATATTTCCCAACAGGAACCGCATGGTATTACGGATCTTCCGATAGGCGTCGGACAGCTGTTTTAGGATTTCATCGGATATTTTAATATCGTCCCTGTAGTCTTCAGAGGCAACCCAGAGCCGAAGAATCTCTGCACCATACTGTTTGATGATCTCTTCAGGAGCAATAACATTGCCAATTGACTTGGACATTTTTTTGCCCTTGCCATCCACCACAAATCCATGGGTCAATACGGATTTAAACGGTGGTACTCCTCGAGTTCCGATTCCGGCGAGTAAACTGCTTTGAAACCAGCCTCTATGTTGGTCACTGCCTTCCAGATATAAATCAGCCGGCGCCTCAAGTTCGTCACGCTGTTCGCATACGGCAGCATAACTCACACCGGAGTCAAACCAGACATCCAGGATATCCTCTTCCTTTTCAAACTCTTCACTACCACATTTTGAGCAGGCATAGTCATGGCCTAAAAATTCAGCATTATCATGACGAAACCAGGCATCCGCTCCTTCTTTCATAAATAACGCGTCGATGCGGCTGGATACCTCTTCATCCACCACGACCTCACCGCAATCTTTACAGAAAAATACCGTAAGAGGCACACCCCAGGCGCGCTGTCTTGAAAGGCACCAATCCGGCCTGGTTTCCACCATGCCGAATATACGATCCATGCCCCATTTAGGTACCCAATTGACTCCTTTTATGGATTCTAATGCCTTGTCTCGAAGGTCATTTTTATCCATTGAAATGAACCATTGCT
Organism: uncultured Desulfobulbia bacterium; assembly: GCA_964443295.1. Lineage (GTDB taxonomy): Bacteria > Desulfobacterota > Desulfobulbia > Desulfobulbales > CG2-30-60-27 > CAYUCH01. The sequence goes on from CAYUCH010000081.1 coordinate 4,313, forward strand.
CCGTTGCCCGGAAAATTACCGGCTGTTTGCATCGCCAACAATGGGGATAACTATGACTGAGACTATCATGGTAGAGAAGAGAACCATCTTTGTCGAGGTTCTCCATGATGACCGGATTGGCTTCCTTAATAGGCATACCGGCATATTGTCCAGCATCTTTCGTAAAGCAACCATCAGCATCAACGGGTGACAGCACATCAAGTCCATAATTAAGGCCGGTGATATAGTCTTCCCGGCCATGCCCCGGGGCGGTATGAACGCATCCTGTGCCTGCTTCCAAAGTGACATAATTGGCCAGAACCATCAGCGAATCACGGTCTAAGAAAGGATGTCGGCATTTACGTCCTTCGAGGTTTTTTGCTGAAAACGTCGTAATAATTTTCCAGCCTTCAATGGTAGCCTCCTCCATTACCTTTTCCACCATTTCTTCTGCCATTATCCAGGTTTCATCACCTGCTTCCACTGCGGCATAAAGAAAATCCGGGTGAAAAGCGACTGCCAGGTTGGCCGGTAAAGTCCAAGGGGTGGTGGTCCAAATCACAACCGAAAGTTTTTTACCGCTCAAAGTTGGATCAATATCAGAAAGGTCATCAGCCACAGGGAACTTCACGTAAATGGATGATGAGCCATGATCATAGTATTCCACCTCTGCCTCTGCCAAGGCAGTGCGGCAGGATGAGCACCAGTAAACCGGTTTTTTACTGCGAATCACAGAGCCATTCTGTAAAAATCGGTTAAACTCCCTGGCTATACTGGCTTCATAGTCGAATTTGATGGTGAGGTAAGGATTGTCCCAATCACCAAGAACTCCTAAACGTTGAAATTCTTTCTTCTGGGTTTTGATCCATTTTTCAGCATACTTGCGACAGGCACCCCGAAAGGCAAGCTTACTGATATCCTTTTTCTTGGGGCCCAGCTCCTTATCCACATTATGTTCGATGGGTAAGCCATGACAGTCCCAACCAGGCACATAAGGACAGTGAAAACCCTCCATGCGTTTGGACCTTAAAATAATATCCTTTATAACCTTGTTAAAGGCAGTCCCTAAATGGATATGGCCGTTGGCATACGGAGGGCCATCGTGCAAAACATAAAGCGGTCGATCTGCTGTTGCCTTTTGCACTGTGTCATATAGGTTTTCTTTTTCCCAACGCCGTAGGAACTCCGGCTCACGCTGGGCAAGTCCGGCCTTCATCTTAAATTTTGTCTTAGGCAGATTGAGAGTCGCCCTGTAGTCCATGATATCTCCTGTTGTGAGAGTATTGTGACTCGACCACATAATGAAGAATTATATTCGTATTTTTTGCCACGGGTAACATACCAGCACCGGAATAACTTGCAATATGAGTTTTTATCTTTTCATAGATTTACACATCAAAAATGATGAATTGTTGATAAAATCGTCTTTTGAAGTATTTAAAAAAAAATGGTAATAATGGATGCCTACAAAACACATAGTTTGTTGATATAAATTAAGGAGATTCTCACATGACCAAGGTCATCGCCATGGCCGGCAAAGGCGGCACAGGCAAAACAACTCTCTCGGCCCTTCTTTTAAAATACATGCAGGAAAAGAATTTAACTCCTGTTCTGGCGGTTGATGCGGATTCCAATCCAAACCTCAATGAATTGCTGGATCTCGATGTAGACATCACTATTGGCCAAATCCGAAAGGATTTAAAAAGCGAAATGCCACCCAGCATCACCCGGGATCAGTATATGGAAATGAAAGTCCACCAGGCCCTGGTCGAAGAAAAAGGGTTTGATTTGCTGGTCATGGGGCAGCCAGACGGACCTGGATGTTATTGTGCCGCCAACCAACATCTGGCCGCCACCATGGACCATCTGGCTCCAAATTATAAATTCATCATGGTGGATAATGAGGCTGGCATGGAACATCTTTCCCGCATGAATCTGCGGTCAATTGATTATCTTTTCGTGGTCTCTGACCCTTCAGCCCGCGGCATTCTCACCGCCCGGCGCATTGCCGATCTCACCGGCCCGTTGGCGGTGGAAATCAAAAAGAAATGTCTTGTTGTCAATCGTGCCCCGGATCCACTTACAGAGGAATTAGAGGCAAAAATAAAAGAAGCCGTTGATGCTGCAGACCTCCCCCTTGGCGGTATTTTACCGGCAAGCAATGAACTCGTTCAGCAAGAAATCACCAATAAATCATACCTCACACTGGAATCGGATATTCCAGTGGTGCAAAAGGCATTCAATATTTTTGACACTATGTTGGCTGATTAATGTTGGATAAAGTATGAATAAAAAAGCTGCCAAAAATGTTCAAAAAAAACAAAAAGCCAACAAGGCATTGCAGGTCAATGATCTCGCAAAAGCTAAAAAAATATTAAAGGAAATTTGCAAACCATCCAGCCGTGATGGCGTAGCGTGGTATCTTCTTTCAAATGTATATGGCAGAGAAAAGAACTATAAAGAAGTTCTTCGTTGCTGTAAAAATGCCCTGGCAGCTAATGAAAAAAACCAGGAAGTATATGTGAATCTTGCCCATGCGCATGCTGCCTTGGGCAATTTCGATGAAGCCATTGAATATTATAATGAAGCACTGAAAACCAACCCAGAGTCTGCTGTTATTCTCAGTAACTTAGGTACAGTTTTACAGATGGCGGAAAGAAAAGAAGAAGCCATCGAAAAGTTCCAGCAAGCCATTTCCATCCAACCAAATCATGTATCAGCCCATTGCGGTTTGGCCAGAGGTTTAAAAAGCCAAGGTGAATTTAACCAGGCCATTCAACATTATCATAAAGCACTTCAGTACGACACACAGTTGTGCAACATTTATCTTGAGTTAGGAGATTTGCTTATTGCAAGAGGACATCTCGATCAGGCTGAGGATTTAACTAACAAAGCATTAAAAATCCACCCAAACTCCGACAAGCTCTTTTTTCAACTGAGTAAGACTTTGCAATACCAAGGGAAATATGCTGAAGCAATTTCTGCCAATGATAAAGGGAATCAGATTAATCCAAACACACCAGAGGGAATGGCAGGCGCTGCTGTAATTTTAGAGCGCCATGGAAAAATTGAAAAAGCCTTTGAGATAGTTAATCACCTTAGAGACCAAGGAAATCTCAATTCCGCCGGTTTAGATGTTTTCATTCGCATTTGCCACCAATTCGACCATTGCCAGGAAGCAATCGAACTTGGCAGTGCATTTCTATCAGATAGTTCCTCAAGTGCAATAGAAAAAGGTCAAATCCATCACAATCTTGGGAGTCTCTTTGATAAACGTGGTGAATTTGATACAGCTTTCAAACATTTTTCTCAGGCAAATGATTCAAACCGGCTCTCCTATGATTCTGCGACGGACATAAAGCGTGTTGATAGGCTTATCACTGCCTTTTCAGCCGAGACATTAGCCCAAATACCACGGGCCACCGTACCAACAGACCGACCCATTTTCATTATTGGTATGCCCCGATCTGGCACTACTCTCGTAGAGCAAATTATTGCATCTCATCAGGATGTTCACGGTGCTGGAGAATTGGCATATATCAATGAAATAATCCGCCCCATCCCTTCCAACCTCTACCCAAAAGGTATAGGTGGACTGAAAGAAAACAACCTAAACGGTATGGCCAAAACATATCTTGACCGCGTCAATTTGCTAAACCAAGAGGCGCCCCGCGTTACTGATAAAATGCCTGGGAATTTTCGTAATTTGGGACTCATCTCCCTTATGTTGCCCCAGGCTAAAATTATTCATTGCAGCAGAAATCCTTTAGACACCTGCCTTTCTATCTTCTTCCAGAATTTCAACTTAGCCCATACCTACGCTACAAGGCTGGAAGACATTGGCGCCTATTACAAACTATACGAGCGTCTGATGGAACATTGGCGGCAGGTACTTGACATACCTATTTTTGAATTAACGTATTCAGATATGGTTAATGATCAGGAAACACAAAGTCGAAAGTTGATTGAATTCTGCGGACTTAAATGGGATGATCGTTGCCTCTCCTTTCATAAAACAGATCGAAAGGTAGCCACCGCCAGCTATGACCAGGTCAGCAAACCAGTCTACAGGTCATCCCTGGAAAGATGGAAAAATTACGAAAAATACTTAGGACCACTTAAGGATGTGCTACGAGACTAAAATCCCATTGAGACATTCAAGAGTAACAGATCACGCTGGAAATCATATTGTGGATCATTTGATTTATTATCTGTGTACTGGTATTCAGTGCTGAGATAGGTATCATCAGATAGCATATATGAAAGTCTCAGTACTGCGGAGGCTTGATTTTCCTGCCTCTCTTCGTCTGATTCGGTCAATGAAAATGTGTTTCGATAATTGAAACCGAGGTGCAAATCGAGGTCATCCAATGGAGTCAGAGTAACCGCTGCCACCCATGATTGCCTGGTGGGTGAATCTTGATTATCACCCAGATTATTTTTCTCAAAAGAAAGGCCTATTTTTGCCTGAACCAGTGACCACTTCATATTAGCTTCAGCCGAATAACGTTGTTGCCAGCGATGCGGCATTTCCGCAGCTAAACCAACCAGACTTTCCTGCTCATTTGTCAAAGCTTTAAGATAACTCACCCTATATCGAAGCAAAAAGTCCATGGCTTCGGAAAGTTGACGACGGGCCTGAACATTTAAAGTTGGAATACGCTGAAGGTCTTCCTTATCCACCATAGCAAGGGGTAGTTGCCCATTGCTGCTGAGATTCCAATCGCTCAATTCCTCCCAGGTCGGCATGATAAACGCACCGGACTCATATTCATTGGTGTCAAAAAAATGGGCGTTTTTAATATCGGCTTGAAAATGTACGTTCAAATCTGAAATTAGAGAATTTTTTTTCTGTCCTGTAAGAACAGGAACACGTTCTTCAGCAGCAGCTATCTGGATTGATGCCAAAAGAAAAACAAAGAGAGCAATAATAGGAATTGAATTGCGCTTTCCGAGCTTGCCAGGACCACATATTTTGATATTTAATAATTGCACGACATCTACCCGATGCCAGTAATATCAGGCATCCACATCGAAGATTAAATGTGGTTGCTTTTCTCTCGAGGGGGAGAGACAAGCAACCGGAGGGTGGGGAGGAGAATAGTACTTTTTATGATATAAATGCAAGGATTCTCTTTGGGAAACTGCCATTTTTTACAGTTCGTTTTTCATTGCTTTTCAAACGGTTTTTCCTACTTTTTATCCCGTTCAGGCAACAAATTAAAAATGCTCGGTTCCGATTTCATTATAAATGGGTTGCCATTAGGCACCCCACCGTTAATCTGATTATTCGCCGGCATTATAATGGTTGGCGCATTGGATTTACGTTTTTGATTTTCTATGCGTTCCTGTACTCGGGCCTGCATGCTGGGAGGCAATAATATTCGATTTGCCTGGGCTGAAACCTGAGCATCATCGGAAATTATGGTCATGGTTGCCTTTAACACCTCTTTCTCTCCATCCTGGGCATACCCCTGATCAACAAAGAGAAAAAACATTCCCGTAATAACAATCACAGTTGAAGATACTTTGAGCATTGCAATTCCTTTATTTTTCATCGAAACACCCAATCATGCCGTTAAATCAGTAGAACCATTATGACCGGAGAGCTGCTCCAAAACTTCCATACTCACTTCAAATGTCTTCCGTTTGTTGGCATGTTCCACCCTTGCGACAAGGGTACCTGTACCGAGTTGACGAGCTACCAAAGGAAGAGCGAGAAGGTTCGCTCCTTTCTGGAGATCAGCAGTCCATGAAATTGCTCTTTCTCCCGGATATCCATCCAGTTCAACTTGTTCAGGCAAAAGTATTGTAATGGAAGAGCCTTCTAAGTCTTCCGCTACATTTACCACCATCTGTATAGTTTTAGGGGCATCCATAGCAATGGTAACACCGGCCAACTGCTGTATTGCAGACTCTTTACCTAAATATGGTAGACCTATAAAAACAAAAACCATCAGTGCAACTGCAAGCCCGCCGCCTACAGAAAATCCACCCCACCAGCCAGGGGAACTTTTCTCTTCGCTAACAGCATTTTCAAATACCCTGTCCTGAAAGCCAGGAGAAGTGTCAGGAATCGGCATTTGACGCAGAGTTCGCCGAAATTTCCGCTCAACATCAACTATTTCATGACAGCGGTCACAATCGGCCAAATGCTCTTGTACACCTTGCGTAATGGACGGTTCAAGATAGCCATCCATGAAATCGTCTAAATTTTCCAAAACCATTTGGCAATCCATCATCTTACCCCTTTTCTGACAATGACGAAGGCTCAGTCAAAAAAGTTTCACCGGCCAGAATATTTCGTAAACGGGCCCGAGCCCTGTGCAGTCGAGACTTCAAAGTGCCAACTGGTGCCGATAAAATCTCAGATAATTCTGTTAAGGTATACCCTTCCATATCATGTAAAATACAGACATTGCGTTGGTCTTCATTTAATTTTCCCAACGCCTTTTGTAGTCGATTCCTGGTGAACACCTGTTCCAGAGATTCACTTGGGCCTGAGGTCTTTGAAGCCACTATCTCAAAGAAATCAGTGTAGCTATTGTCATCTCGTTTAATGCCTGACATCAGTACCAGAGGCGAACGGTTTGATTTTCTCTTCCGGTCTATAAATGTTCGGTAAAGGACAGTCATCAACCATGGACGTAATTTTTCAACCTTGGTTAATTCATTCCGTTTTGGATATAACTTGACCATAACATCCTGCACGAGATCCTCAGCGTCAGCGGTATTCCCTAAAAATCGGTAGGCAGCACTATAGAGTGAATGGAGATGTGGGCGGACCAATCCTTCAAATTTGGAAGGTCCTGGTCGAAATCCCATCATGCCTATTATTTTAGCCATATGTCACTAACCCACTGAAGCGGAAGTGTACTCGAAACTGTTTTAGGATAAGTGCCTTAACTGGAGACACATGTTTTACGACAAACGAAGTGTCTTAATTTCTTATTGTTTACGTAATGAACAATAATGCACTAAACAAAAATAATCGTCCCATGCAAATATGCATGAGACTGTAAAACCAGTATTCGTGAAAGTCAAATGTGATGGCGATGTTTAAAATCAACACGTTTCAAAGGCCATCTCGTATTTTACCAACATGGCAAGTAACATGTCCGTCCCTCAGCTGAAAGTAGTATTCAGCTTATCTTCGAGACCGAGACATGTGCTTTTACGGTGCGCCATGCTTTTCAAATCCAGACGGTTCTAATATTCAAAAAGTTCCATATTTTTCAAAAGTTCTCTTTGCCGTCAAGAAAGAATTCTCCTTGACAATATGTTCAGGGTTCAGTATCACCGTTTTTGCGTTCGAGTGCTTCATCATAGTGTTTTCTACATGAAGAAGCTTAACAGAGAACCCTGTGTAAATCGGGGACGGGCCCGCCGCTGTAACCGGGGACAAATTCCGCCTAAGCCACTGGCAAATAAGCTGGGAAGGCGCGGAACGAGGATGATCCGGAAGTCAGAAAACCTGCCCGAACGCTAGGCATGAATGCCCTCCGTGGAACGAGGAATGCCACAAATTTTTCGGGTAAAAGGGACATCCCGGATCGATTGTAGTACTATCGATCCGGGTTTTTTTTTGTATCAGGACGTAGGTTTTCTCTATGGCAAAAAGACTACTCTTAGTGAGACATTGCTCAACGGGCTTGGTCAATAAGGGGCGATTTATCGGCTCTTCTGATGTTAAGGTTGATACAGATGCTCTTCATGCCACTGCGCCCCTGGCTCAATTGGTAGCCTCTTATTCGCCGGACCATTTTTATTGTAGCCCTCTCAACAGAACAAGACAGACGGCGGAAAAACTGAATGAGCATCTTGGTCTTGATATTGAAATTGAAGAAAAACTTCAAGAAATTGATTTTGGTCGCTGGGAAAAACTCTCATTTGAAGAAATTGCAGCCCAAGATCCTGTCCGAGTCCATCAATGGAGCAAAGGTCAGTCGGATTTTACCTTTCCTGGTGGAGATCAAATTGGCGATTTCCACAAACGTGTTCACTATATTACCCAAAATTTAATCCGCCTGCCTGGTGATACTGTACTGGTAGTTACCCATGGTGGGGTAATTCGAACAATAATTTGTCAACTCTTGGGCCTTGAGCCAAATAATTATCTTCTCCTCTTTGATATAAAGCCATCAACCCTTGCCATGCTTGATATTTTTGAAAACCGCGGCGTACTTACGGGATTGAACCTTGCATTGAGGGAAAATCTATGAGCACAATCACCCTGGTAACCGGTGGGGCCAGAAGTGGGAAGAGTGGTGAGTGCCAAATTCTTGCCGAAGCCACTCAAAGTCCTCTGGCCATTATTGCCACGTGTCCAATTGTTGATGATGAAATGCACGATCGAGTTGAACGGCATAAAAAAGATCGATTAAATCGTGGCTGGCAGACCGTTGAAGAGACAATCAATCTTGCCGAAACAATTGCCCTGAGGCCAGATTCCGAAACAATTGTTGTTGACTGTCTCACCCTGTGGATAAGCAATCTGCTGATGGCCGACCAGAACGATTCCCTGGATGAATCCACCATGGCAGAAAAATGTACAGCGTTATTACAGCAATGTAGAAGGAGATCTGGACACACTTTTTTCGTCTCCAATGAAGTCGGTATGGGAATCGTACCAGAAAACCAGCTTGCCAGACGTTTTCGTGATCTCGCCGGTCGATGTAATCAAGTTATAGCTCGAGAGGCCGATCGCGTCATTTTCATGGTTTCGGGGATTCCACAAATTGTAAAAGGAGAATAGAAATGGAGCTATTAAATTCCACTATCAATAATATCCAGCCGCAAGATCAGGATTCCCGTAACATGGCCAAGGACCGGCTTGATCAATTGGCCCTTCCCTATTGGGCTCTTGGCCGGTTGATGGATTTGGCCATGGATCTTGCCGGCATGACACGTTCGATTCGGCCGTCGGTTGATAATAAAGCTGTTATTACCATGGCCGGAGATCACGGAGTAACCGCAGAGGGAGTGAGTAAATTCCCCCAGGAAGTAACTCCGCAGATGGTTGCAAATTTTGTTCATGGTGGAGCTGGGATAAATGCTTTGGCCCGGCAGGCCGATGCCCGTGTGGTGGTGGTGGATATGGGAGTGGCCGCTGATTTGAGTCAATTGGCTGCAGCAGGAAAAATCATATCACACCGTATTGCCCCTGGGACTGAAAATATGGCCCAAGGCCCTGCAATGACCCGCGACCAGGCAATAGCTTCCCTTGAGGCTGGCATCTCTGTGGCTCAGGACCTGTCTGCTGAAATCGATCTCTTTGGTACCGGTGATATGGGGATTGGCAACACAACACCCAGCACAGCCATAGTCTCCTGTTTAACAGACACTCCAGTTGCCGAGGTATGCGGCCGCGGAACCGGCCTTGACGACAAACAACTCGATCATAAAATATCTGTCATTGAAAGATCTCTCGAGGTAAACAGTCCTGATAAGGACGATGGCTTAGATGTTCTTGCCAAGGTGGGTGGCTATGAAATCGGCGGTATTGCCGGAGTAATTTTGGGTGCTGCAGCACAGAAAAAACCGGTCCTGGTGGATGGCTTTATATCCACGGCAGGAGCCCTTATAGCTCACAGACTTTGCCCCAATGTCAAAGACTATATTATTGCCGCCCATCGCAGTGTTGAAAAGGGTCACAAGATAATGCATGCCCACCTCGGCTTGGAACCTCTTCTCGACCTCAATCTTCGCCTGGGAGAGGGTACCGGTGCTGCCCTGGCCATGAATATTGTCGAAGCTTCTGTGGCCGTGCTCACCGAAGTGGCAACCTTTGCCGAAGCCCAAGTGGCAGGAGCGAATAAATGATCAATGGTTTGTGGGCTGCCATACGCTTTCTGACGATCATTCCCCTACCCGGTGATCTTGGAGCCGAAGAAAAAGATCTGCATTGTTCCATGCCCTTTTTCCCCATTATTGGTGTGCTGATTGGATGCTGTGCCGCACTATTCTATGCTTGTAGTCATTCATTTATACCGGTTCCAGTGTCAAGTGTTCTGCTGGTGGCATTTCTCTTGTTAATCTCCGGAGGGTTCCATTTGGATGGGCTTGCAGACACAGCGGATGGACTCCTCAGCTCCCGGCCCAAAGAGAAAATACTGGAAATCATGCGGGACAGCCACATCGGCACCATGGGAGTTATGGCCATTCTCCTGAATCTTGCTGTAAAGGTCACTGCCTTTGCATCCCTCTCCTATGAAAACGCCATCATTGCCGCCTTTCTCATGCCCATCTGTGGCAGGGTCTTCCTGGTTGTCCATCCAGTAATTTTTCCATACGCCAGGAAAGAAGGTGGGCTTGCAGATCCTTTTTTTAACAGCGTTACCTGGGGTGCTGCATGCTGGTCAATCGCCGTCCTTTTCCTCTGGGCCTGGATTTTCGGAGGCTATCTAGGACTATTTGCTGCGCTTCTAGCCACTGGAGTCTCATTTCTCTTCGGATTCTGGTCAAACGGAAAAATAGGTGGTATCACCGGTGATACCTTGGGGGCAACCTGTGAACTTGCAGAAACAACCATAGTTCTGGCCATGTGCCTGGATTTCACAAAGGTTTTAGGGAGTTAAACATGGGCCTGGAAATGCACATTATATTTGCCCTCCTCCTTGACCTGTTAGTGGGAGACCCACGTTGGTTGCCCCACCCTGTTCAACTCATTGGCTGGTTTGCCATAAAGGTCGAGCCTGTAAGCCGTTGTCTTTTTCAGTCTGAAAAAACTGCCGGGATCATAGCTCTTTGCATCGTTGTATCTATGACTTTTATTGCAACTTGGGCAATTTTAAAACTGACTTCATTTATCCACCCATTAGCCGCTGAAATAGTCTCTGTTTATATGATTTATTCTGCCTTGGCCAGCAAAGATTTAGCAGTTCACGGTAAAGCAGTTTTTAATGCCCTTGCTCGCCATGACCTGCATCTTGCCAGGAAAAAAGTTGCTCTTCTGGTGAGTCGTGACACCGATGGGCTTGATGAATCTGGAGTAAGCCGGGCCTGCGTGGAAAGCGTGGCGGAAAATATCGTCGATGGTGTGACCGCACCGTTATTTTTTGCAGTAATTGGAGGTGCTCCTGGTGTTTTAGTTTATAAAGCCATAAATACTCTGGACTCCACCTTTGGATATAAAAACGAGCGTTATCTACACTTCGGTTGGGCGGCTGCCCGCCTGGATGACCTGGTTAATCTTATTCCAGCCCGGATTACCAGTCTCTTTATCGTGCTGGCAACAGCGCTTATGGGGATGAAATATATGGATTCCTGGCGCATCCTCCGGCGAGATCGCCGTTCACATCCAAGCCCCAATTCTGGCTATTCTGAAGCCGCCGTCGCAGGCGCCCTTGGCATTCAGCTGGGAGGATCAGATTATTATTTTGGCACTCTGCATGAAAAGCCAACCTTGGGAGACAATGTAATACCTCCTGATTCAAATCATATTTTGCAGGCGAACAGATTGCTCTACGTGACCACTCTGCTGGCAGCATCTTTTTTCATAGGAGGACGACTTATTCTGCTGAACTAAAAACACATACTTCAGCCGCGTACAAACAAAACACATAATTTGTATATGTATCTTGGTGCTGGTGATTTTTTTCACCAGTGAAAAGGGAATCCCGTGAAATTCGGGAATGCTGGGCCGGCGCTGTAAACGGGGACTGGTGAGAATGGCGCTAGTTTATGCTATTTTTTTTCACAAGAACCACCTGATAATATTGG
>CAYUCH010000082.1:0-15949 GCA_964443295.1 uncultured Desulfobulbia bacterium
AATTGATAGGCATTTTCTGGCCCAAGCTCTTCGCAATGTTGACAGGATTTGGCATGGCGCCGACACTCTTGACGAACACTCTTGGTTATCTCATTTGCCAGAATTTCAAATAAATTAGATATTTCCTGGCCTAATCTGTATTGCAGGTCAACTCTATCAATGCCCTGGGTTTTAAAATAACCTGGGAAAAGAATTTCGCGGCTGGACTCGAGTATTTCAATAGCTTTGGACTTTGATGGCATGGGAATCGCATCCACATGTTCAAAGCAGTCTTTGCCGGAACAGGAGTCCACTACCTGCTTAACAATGTCCGGTAGTTGTTCTCGGTATGAAACAGGATTTACTGGTTCTGCCGGACAAATTGTAGCTTGTGGTTCGGAGGTGTTGATGTGTTTTCTACTCATTTTTTTGTGCCCACTAATCGCCAGACGTTTTATTTAATTATGAGGCAAGATTTACGCCTCTTTTTTCTCTTCAATGATTCTTTCTGTTTCAGTGATTGGTATGCGAATGGTGAAAGTGGTACTTTTACCTGCCTCACTAGCAACAGTAATGTCACCATTGTGTTTTTTAATGATATCATAGCAGATACTCAGACCTAATCCCGTCCCTTGCCCGGCTTCTTTTGTAGTAAAGAAGGGTTCAAACAATTTATCAACCTTGTCTTCGGGAATGCCACAGCCAGTGTCTGAGATGGCTGCATAAACAGAATCCTTTTCCATCCATGTTTTAATATTGATTTCTCCTTGGTCTTCAATGGCCTGGGAGGCATTCACCAAAAGGTTCCAAAATACTTGATTCAATTGTTGAGGAAAGCACATGGTCAGGGCCAATGCTCCGTAATCCTTATTCACTGTGGCTTTATACTTTAACTCATTCCAGGCAATATTTAAGGTTTCATCCAGGCAATTATTAATATTAACCATTTTTTGTTGCGCCTGATCCAGCCGTGAAAAGCTTTTTAAGTCTTGAACAATTTGTTTTACACGATCCGCTCCCTCAAGAGATTCCTTGATAAGGTCTTGGGTATCTTCAAGGATATATTCAATTTTTAATTTTCTACTCAATTTTTTCAGTTCGTCTTGCGCCTCGGGGAGAGCATTTGACTTGAGAATTTTGGCCTGACCTTCCATAAATTCTTCGAGGCGACTGATATATTTTTCCAACGTACGGATATTACTGGATATGAAACCCATGGGATTATTTATTTCATGGGCAACGCCTGCCGCTAATTGACCAATAGAGGCCATTTTTTCCTGTTGCAGAATGGTGGCTTGACTCTCTTTTAGTTTTTTTACTGCTTTTTCAAGTTCTTCGGTTCGATGAGCAACCATATCTTCTAGGTGCTCTTGATGTTGTTCAAGTTCATGCAGTGTCTCATTGAGTTTACTGGTCATTTTATTAAAAATTGATGCAACTTTGCCAATCTCATCGCGACTTTTTACATCTACATTATGGGTAAAGTCACCTGCGATAACCCTTTCAATACCATCAATAAGCAGGGCAAGGGGTTTAGTTATGGTGCGCGATCCAAGACTTGCTAGAATGATCATAGCCAACATGATAGCGGCAAAGAGGGCAATTTGCTTCCACATGAGCTTGGAGGCTGATTCTGTTATTTTTGCCGCAGGAACAATTATAGTAATGCCCCAGGTAGATTGAGTCCTGCCAATTTTTACAGGGATAAAAGAGAATAAATGGCCGTTAATGAAATGCAATACTTCTTCGCCGCTTTGCAACCATGTCATCACTCCCGACTGATTGGGAAAAATATCTTGTATGTCTTCTCCATGTAAAAAAGATATTTCTTGGTCGATTCCTACTACGCCATAAAAAGTATCGCTAACAATGATAGGCGCCACTGCGGTAATAATGTTGACCTGTCTGTCAGTATAATGATGCAAATAAGGTGATGTGAGGTATTCATGTTTTGTGGATTTAACCTCATCGTACCAGCTACTTAGAATGCCTTGGGGGAAATGGTGCCGGCATGATGATAATGGCATGAGGGAGATTTCATCTTGTGTAATTCGTCGCCAGAAGGGGGCAAACCGGCCGGTATCATCGTGCCCTTTCTCATTTTTATATCCTTCGTCCATGAAGTCGAAGGCGTTCGGTTCCCATAAGGTAAAAACTCCTGTGAATTCGGGATTTTGTATAAGCACACTACGTAGAAGGTCAAAGGCTTCATAGCGCTGCAAATCCAAGGGATTATCGATATCTTTGGCCTTGCCCAGGAGTTGGGCTATGGTGCGGGCCGCATCTAAGGCCGTGGTGAGTTCGGCTTCAAGCCCGGAAGCCTCTTTTGCCAAGGAAACCATGTGCTGTTTGGCGGTTTCAATGGTTGCTTTTTTTAAAGTGAGGCCGGAATAGGCAACAATGATGCTGGCAGTGACTAAAATACAAACGCCGGCCCATAAAGCAATTTTGGTATTTAGAGACTGGATTTGCATGTGTTTTTATAAAAGAAATCAGCCAAATAGATTACTGAATTTTTTCAATATCTGAGACAAACGAGTGGTTGATAGCATCGATACCTTCTTTGCTGGTTAGAAATTGAAGGAATGGCTTTACATGCTCATAATTATTCACGTTATAAATCAGATGATAAGTGGCGGCAATGGGATAGTTATTGTTGACAATATTTTCCAACTGAGGGCTGACATTATTAATGTTTACTGTTTTGCCGTATCGTTTTTCAAAGGAATTTAAACCCATAAAAGCAATAGCACCGGGATTTTGTGCCACAAATGCCCCGATTTTACGCGGACCGGGAAACCGGTTTACATCTGTCGCAATGGGGTTAAGTGTTTTTTTCCCGTCTTTTACTGTGTATCCCACGGTGATTTCTCTGAAGACGGTTACATGGCCACTGGATACGGATTCATCATGGTATGAAATTTTAACTTCTAGGTCCGGGCCACCAATTTCTTGCCAGTTGGTAATTTTTTGTGTGAACAAATCGGCTGCTTGTTTAAGAGTAAGATTAGAAATGGGATTGGTCCTGTTAACCAATATGACAATGGGATCCCTGGCGATTCGCATGGTTTCCCAGTCTTTGATTCGTTCTTGCTCCAACTTGAATTTTTTTACCAGTAAATCGAGAGGCTTACAGGTATACGTAAAATCAATTGAGCCTGCATCTAAAAGTTTTATGCCAATCTTATTGCCGCTTCTTTTGGCAATAAGATTGTAACCAGTTCTTTCTTGAAACTGTGCAGCTAGATCTTTGATAAGGAAATAACCTGTTTTGCAGCCAGCGGCTTTCATGAGTATTGCCTGGTTGTCGTCGGCATGACTGATTTTGGGAGTAGTGGCCAGAAGAATACACGCAAGGAAAAGGATGTAAACAATGATGCTATATTTCCAAACAGTATTTTCCATTAAATCGCTCCATGTCATTGTTGATGTTTAAAAGATAATCAGGTTCGGTACGGAAAATTGTATTGATGAAGCTGTAAAAATGCTTTTTAAACAAACCAAAAGAAAAAAATATGCGATTCTTTGAGTCACGACTGTTTGAATTAATCGTCATTACCTCTTTATGATCTGAGAAAAACACACCGTCACATCGATTAAATTCTATATTTTTTCAGAATATAAGACAAGGAATTAGTATTTTCTATGCGTTCTCTAGGGTGTGTGCATCCTATTGATTGAATGGTATCAGTTAACTGCTTGCTGAATACTAGTTAAATATCATCTCCTTGATTCTATGCCGTTCCTGCTGGGGAGGAATAAAGAAGTCCAGGTTTTTATTCCAGCGACTTACGAAATGCCGAGTCAAAAGGAGGTTTGTTTTCGTCTTTAGCTGGGCCAGGGTGTTATATTCTTCAACAAAATACTCGCCATAACTATTGTAAGAAATGAGCCATGATCGAAGAGTTTTACTCTCTCGCACTGGCTCTTTGTACATATTGACTATGATGAGGCCACGAACAATAGTCTCTTCTTCTACAAGGTTTTCTGCTGGAATATGTGAAAAATGGACAAGCGGAAAGTTATCAAACATGCTTTCGGTAAGATTTTGTAGGTCAGCAAGGTCAACAGGCAGATAGTTTTTTGTGAGATGGAGGTTGGTTTTTTTATTTAATATGCCGTTAATGACTAACCAGGTCATTAAGGATGGCAATGTTGATTCTCGTTTAATGAGGAAATCCATATTTTCAGTCAGATTTGCCCTCGCCAGGTTACCTTGATATGCAAAAAAAGTATCGTGGCCGTCCTGGGAGGCAATGTGAATTGTAATATCATTTTGGCCAATGGCTTCAGGCGAGATGGATTTGAGGTATTCAATTTTTAATGGTTTCTTCTCATAAAAAGTAAAAAGTTTACGACCAAGGACAGCAATATCACGCTGGGTGATGGTTAACGTTGCGCCTTTACCATAAGTGCTGATATCTGCTTGCAGGCGATTATACGTGTCTAAAAGGAATTCGTGGATTTTACTTCCCAGTAACTGGAGTTCTTTAAACGGCCAGGTGGATAAAATGGAAAAATGTGAATATCCCTCGGGCAGAAGATTCCAGTGTTTCATAAGGTCAACTGTGGACAAGACATGGCGACGCTTGGCCGCGACCATCCCTTCCAAAGTTTTTAGAAAGAGACATTCTCGGATTAATTGAGCCCGTTCTTTATCTCTTTCTTCTTTTTGGTAAAAAGCAACAATTTCTCTTGCCATGAGCAGGTATGGATCAACCTCGCCGATGGAAATTTTGGTACTGGTAACGAGCTGCATTTTTTCTGGAAAAGTGACCAGACATTTCACTTTGTCGGAAAACAATGGCAATGTTTGATTCTTATCTTTTAAAAGCATATCCAAATATGCAAATTTGATAACCGCTTTATATGGGCTGTCATAGGCCTTATTCAATTGCCAAAGGCTTGCTCCAAAGACTTCGGACTCCGGTATGTCCGACATGTACCCAAGGTCAATAAAGCGGGCAGGGTTGATCATTTTTTCTTTTGCTAACTTAGCAACAAAAGCTCGGTATCCATCTTCTGAAAGTCCTGGCGGAATGAGCCACCAGAGAAGCATTTTACCTGCCACCAGTATATGGGTGCGAAAGAGCTCATCTTTAAGAAGGATTTTCAAAGCAGAGCCAGCTGATTCTTCTTCTGCTGCTGTTTCAAAACTGTTTTCGCGTGTCTGGTCAATGTCCATGAGGAAAAAATGGACTTCAACTCCTTTGCTGTCACACCATTTTTCAATGGCTTTACATTTCTGGGCAAGGAGTTCAATGCCTTCAGGTCCAATATCTTTTCGCCGAATGCTCACCCAATAATCGCAATCCGATTTTTCTGCCTGGGCAATTGAACCTATGCTGCCGATGGTTTTCAGTGAATGGATTACTGGTTTTTCCGGAAAGGGATCAGCCGTATCTTTATGGAGGGCTCGGGACGAAGGGAAATATCGACTGAAAAGTTCTGAGTCAACTAGATCAAGTGGGCGGAGACCATAAATGCCAAATGGACAGGGAGAAGTGTCAACATAACCTGGAAGATCGGGGTAGTTGGCGTGGAGTAGAAAGGGAATAATTTTAAAAAAAATGGCAGCTTTTTTCTCGTCAAAACCAATAGCTTTGATCATCCGCTGGCGATTGTATGCCTGATATCGTTTAATACGATTTTTCAAGGGCACTTACCTGTAAAAAATAAGAGATCTTTATGGTGAAAGCATTGGTTGCTTAAAGCTCATTGTACTCAAGTTGAGCATTTTGTTTTGAACAAACATTTACTTATTTGTCTGGAGAATGGCTTGGGTAATTTTGATCGCCTGCATTGTTCCATTGACATCGTGTACACGTAAAATATTTGCTCCTTTAGCGACGCATAAGGCAGAAACCGTTGCAGTGGCGAGATCTCGTTCATCAACTTTAAGATTGAGAATTTTATCCAGAAAAGATTTTCGGGAGTGTCCCACTAATATTGGGCAACCCAGCTCAGCAAAATCATTCAGTCGATTAAGAATCGTCAGATTATGCTCCACTGTTTTGCCAAAGCCGATACCTGGGTCAATAGTCACACGATCCCTTGGAATTCCTTGTTCTGCCATCCATTCCAGCCTGTTTTTGAAGAAGACAATTATGTCTTCCACAACATCATTATATACTGGATTTTTTTGCATGTCACCGGGAGTCCCCTGCATATGCATAATAATAATTGGTGTTTTAAATTCCAGGGCTACATTAATCATTGCAGGATCAAATCGTAACGCACTGATATCATTGATGATAGAGGCGCCTGAATCACACGCCTGCCGGGCAACTTCGGCTTTGGTGGTATCAATGGATATGGGGATGTCTGGAAAGTGTGTGTGAATAACTCGAACGGCAGGTAAAACTCTTTGCAACTCTTGATGTTGGTCAATTTTCTCGGCAAATGGCCTGGTGGACTCACCACCCACATCAATGATATCGGCACCATCCGATATCATCTTTTCCACCTGCTGAATAATGGAGGTTTCTTTTGTGAAATTACCTCCGTCAGAAAAAGAGTCAGGGGTCACATTCAGGATGCCCATGACTTGAACCTGGCTGCTCAATTTTAATTCATTATTGCGCAGTCCAGTGGTCATAATTTTTAAAAATCCAAAGAGTATCTAAGCAGTGGCTCCATTAGGATCCAGCCGGTCAAATTGACGCATATTACCTTCTGGAATAGGACAATTGGTCTGTTCAACGATTCCCTTGATATCATTTTGATCAATGGTTTCTTTTTCAAGCAATGCTTCGGCCAGTCCTTTTAGGGTTTCTGTATTGGCCGATAGAAGGGTACGGGCTTTTTCATTGGCTGTCATCACAACGTTTTTTACTTGATCGTCAATACGGATAGCAGTTTTTTCACTGTAATCGCGGTGTTGGGCAATTTCACGACCCAGGAAGATTTGTTCTTCTTTTTTGCCAAAGGTGAGAGGGCCCATTTCTTCGCTCATGCCCCATTCACACACCATTTTATGAGCAATTTGCGTGGCACGCTCAAGGTCATTTCCAGCACCTGTGGTGAATTCATTAAAAATGACTTCTTCGGCCATACGGCCACCAAGCATGCAGCTAATAGTGTTGATGAGATAGGTCCTGGATTGGGTATATTTTTCATCGGCAGGAAGGTACTGGGTGACACCTAATGCCCTTCCTCGTGGAATAATGGTTACTTTATGTACCGGATCGGTGCCAGGCAGAAGTAAGGCAACCAGTGCATGACCCGCCTCATGGTATGCAGTGATTTCTTTTTCTTCTTCAGTGATAATCATGCTGCGCCTTTCGGCACCCATCATGACTTTATCTTTCGCCTGCTCAAGGTTGTCCATGGTGACTGTGTCCCTGCCTTGACGAGCGGCCAACAAGGCTCCTTCATTGACCATGTTCTCCAGGTCGGCCCCTGAAAATCCTGGGGTCCCTCTGGCAATAACACCCCACTCAACATCATCGGCAACAGGTACTTTTTGGCCATGGACTTCAAGGATTTTTTCTCTCCCTTTCACATCCGGCACCGGAACTACAACTTGACGGTCAAAACGGCCAGGTCGTAATAGAGCAGGATCCAAAACATCTGGACGGTTTGTAGCGGCAACAATAATGACACCTTCATTGGCCTCGAAGCCATCCATTTCAACCAGGAGTTGGTTCAGAGTCTGTTCCCGCTCATCATGTCCACCGCCTAAGCCTGCACCACGATGACGACCCACGGCATCAATTTCATCGATGAAAATAATGCAGGGAGCGTTCTTTTTTCCCTGGGTGAAAAGATCACGTACTCGAGATGCACCAACGCCAACAAACATCTCCACAAAGTCGGAACCGGAAATGGTGAAAAAAGGAACCTCTGCTTCACCTGCAATGGCCTTAGCCAGCAGGGTTTTTCCTGTACCAGGAGATCCCATTAAAAGGACGCCTTTAGGAATTCGTCCGCCGAGGCGAGTGAATTTCTTTGGGTCTTTGAGAAAATCAATAATCTCGGAAAGTTCTTCTTTGGCTTCTTCAATACCAGCCACATCTTTAAATGTTATTTTACTTTGCTCTCGATCCATAAGACGGGCTTTAGATTTCCCGAAACTCATGGCCTTGCCTCCGCCAACCTGCATCTGCTTCATAAAGAAGATCCAGACGGCAATGAGCAGAATCATCGGAAACCAGGAAATAAGAATGGTGATATACCAAGCGGTTTCTTCATCCTGCTTTACTTGGATTATGACTCCCGATTTCCTGAGGATGGGAATTAATTCCGTATCATGTGGGGCAATGGTTTTAAATGTATTACCAGAGCGCGAAGATGGTCCGGAAATTTCATTCCCTTGTATGATGACCGATGAAATCTCGCCGGATTCTACCCCGGCCATGAAATCACTGTAACTCATCTCCATAACCGGTGATTGCGGCTTGTTAAACAGGTTGAACAAAAGAATCATGGACAAGCCGATGACCAGCCACATTGATAGATTTTTATAGAAATTATTCAAAAAAGTTCTCCCCAGAGCTACTCTTGGTTGAGGGATATATTACTGTTATAGCTGCCAAGGGCGGCCAAGAGTTAGATAACATAAGGCATGACGACCGGAATGTCCAGATCGTTGCTTTTTTTATCTCGTAACGTTCAGACTGAATTATGAAATCAACTAATAGTAGTCCTGAACGGGTTTAACCTCCATGGTTTGCTTTTCCAAGGTTGCCAATGCTTTCACCATGGCATGGGCGCCAGCCACCGTTGTTGTGTATGGTAGATGGTAGCTGAGAGCAGACCGGCGGATGGTGTAGGAGTCTTCAGTCGTTCTGGTACCCAAAGAGGTATTAATAATCCAATCAATTTCATTCTCTTGGATTTTATCAAGAATGTGAGGGCGGCCCTCGGAAATTTTATGGACCATAGTACATTCTATACCATGTTCATTGAGGAACTCTGTTGTGCCTTTGGTGGCTAATATTGTGAAACCAAGTTTTTTGATCTCTTTAGCTACTGGAACAATCGCCGGTTTGTCCGGATGTCGCACACTAATGAGTACCGTACCTATTTGCGGCATTTCTTGACCTGCAGCCAATTGTGACTTGGCAAAGGCCATGCCGAATGAATCATCAATCCCCATAACTTCACCGGTTGATTTCATCTCCGGGCTTAAAATGGTATCGACGTTTTCGAAACGATTAAAGGGGAAAACCGCCTCTTTGACCGCATGATAGCTCGGAACAATTTCTTCTGTGTAGCCAAGCTCTGTCAATTTTTCTCCCATCATTACCCGGGTAGCCAACTTGGCCAGTGGAACTCCGGTGGCCTTGCTGACAAAGGGTACAGTGCGTGATGCTCGCGGATTAACTTCAAGTACATAGAGCACGTCTTCTTTTACGGCAAATTGGACATTCATCAAACCTTTTACTTTGAGTTCCTTTGCCATTGCCTTACTGGCTTCTTTGATCTGTTCGATCATTTCTGCCTTAAGGTTATGAGGAGGCAAAACACAGGCTGAGTCACCGGAATGAATGCCGGCTTCTTCAATATGTTCCATAATGCCGCCAACAACGGTAATTTCGCCGTCAGAAATAGCATCAACATCAACTTCCACGGCATCCTTTAAGAATTTATCGATCAAAACTGGATGTTCTGAAGAGACAGTAAAGACCTCCGTCATATAATTACGGAGATCATTTTCATTATAAATAATCCGCATGGCACGGCCGCCCAGAACATAAGAAGGACGGACCACAATGGGATAGCCTACATTTCCGGCAATTTCCAGGGCTTCCTCATTGGTCATCGCAGTACCATTGTCCGGTTGAATGAGCCCAAGTTTCTGTAAGAATTGTTGAAATCGCTTTCTGTCTTCGGCGCGGTCAATGGAGTCCGGCGAAGTGCCGAGAATAGGAACACCTGCATTAGCCAGTGGGACTGCCAGGTTGAGCGGAGTCTGACCACCGAATTGAACTATGACACCTTCAGGTTTTTCCTTTTCAATTATATTCAGCACATCTTCTCTGGTAAGGGGCTCGAAATAGAGTTTGTCCGATGTGTCATAATCAGTTGAAACTGTTTCCGGATTGGAGTTGACCATGATCGAATCGATTCCAATGTCCCGGAGGGCAAAGGAAGCATGTACACAGCAATAATCAAACTCAATACCCTGGCCAATGCGATTAGGGCCACCACCTAAAATCATGACTTTTTTATTGTCGGTATGACGGGATTCATCCTCCGTCTCATAGGTGGAATAATAATAGGGAGTGTATGCCTCAAATTCGGCAGCACATGTGTCCACCAGTTTGTAAACCGCCTTTGCATCATTTTTATCTCTAAGCTCACGGATGTCATTTTCCGAGGTGCCGGTAAGGTATGCCAATTGGCAGTCGGAGAAGCCAAGCTGTTTTGACTTGTACAGAAAGTCATGGTCCAGGCCTGTAAAGCCTTTTTCTTTTATTGCATCGGCGGCCACAATAATCTGCTTGAGATTGTAGATGAACCAGGGATCCATGCCAGTGGTGGACGCAATATCCGCTTCGTCAATTCCTCGACTGAGTGCTTCGTGGAGATGGAAAAGCCTTTGGGAAGTGGCCTTGGATAAAGCGGTTTTTAAATCTATATCGTCAAGTTCGATGCCTTCAAATTTGGGATCTGCGCCAAAGCCCATACAGCCGATTTCAAGGGAACGTAAACCTTTTTGAAACGCCTCTTTAAATGTCCGGCCAATGGCCATGGTCTCACCAACGGACTTCATTGAAGTGGTGAGAATGTCCTCGGCTTCTGGGAATTTTTCAAAGGTCCAGCGGGGGATTTTAACAACGCAATAGTCGATGGTTGGTTCAAAAGCCGCATAGGTTTCACGGGTAATATCGTTGGGAATTTCATCCAGAGTGTATCCAACGGCCAGTTTAGCGGCGATTTTTGCTATGGGGAATCCTGTCGCCTTTGAAGCCAAGGCGGAAGAACGTGAAACACGGGGATTCATTTCAATGACCATTAATTCACCGTCTTCTGGATTAACGGCAAATTGTACGTTCGAGCCTCCGGTTTCAACACCAATTTCCCTCATGATGGCCAGGGAGGCATCGCGCATGATTTGGTATTCCCGGTCAGTCAGGGTCTGTGCTGGAGCAACGGTGATGGAATCTCCGGTGTGAACGCCCATGGGATCCATATTTTCAATGGAGCAGATGATCACCACATTATCGTTCTTATCCCGCATTACCTCCAATTCGTATTCTTTCCAGCCGAGCAGACTTTTCTCCAGCATGACTTCGCTGTTCATGGAAAGGTCCAAACCAGCTGTGGATAATTCTTCCAATTCCTGGCTGTTGTAGGCAACGCCGCCACCGGTTCCTCCAAGTGTAAAACTTGGCCGAACAATAATGGGGAAACCAATTTCATCAACAGCGGCTCGCACCTCTTCGATGGTATGAACAATTGAGCTTGGTGGTACTTTCAAGCCTATTTTATGCATAGCATCGCGGAACTCTTCTCGGCCCTCAGCCTTACGAATGACCTCGCTGTTGGCGGCCAGCATTTCTACACCGTATTTTTCGAGAATTCCCATGTCTGCCACTTTCAGGGCAGTATTTAGGCCAGTCTGTCCACCAAGGGTAGGAAGCAGGGCATCGGGGCGCTCTTTCTCGATGATTTTGGCCACCATTTCAGGTGTAATGGGCTCGATGTAGGTGCGGTCTGCCATTTCCGGATCGGTCATGATTGTGGCGGGATTGGAGTTTATAAGGACTACTTCATACCCCTCCTCCCGAAGTGCCTTGACTGCCTGGGTGCCGGAATAGTCAAATTCACAGGCTTGGCTGATGATAATGGGACCGGAGCCGATGATCAGGATTTTATGTATGTCGGTTCTTTTTGGCATAATAGGTTTGCTCTGCTCATTAGAATTAAGATATCCGCAACAACTGTCATTCACCTGGTAAAGCGATTATTTTTCTCAAGTGCTTGCCCGCATCATGTCAATGAAACGTTCAAACAGATACTCGGCGTCATGTGGCCCCGGCGAATGTTCCGGATGGTGCTGGACTGAGAAAATCGGCCATTTTTTATGCCGCATTCCTTCCACCGAGTTGTCATTTAAATTGATATGGGTCAGTTCTACTTCGTCTTGGTTGAGACTTTCTATGTCTACACAGAATCCGTGGTTCTGCGAGGTTATTTCAATGCGACCGGTGGTCAAATCTTTTACAGGCTGGTTAGCCCCGCGGTGCCCGAATTTAAGTTTGTATGTTGAACCACCATAGGCCAGACCAAGAATTTGATGCCCGAGGCAGATACCAAAAATCGGTTTCTTACCAAGCAATTGTTTAACGGTCTCAATGGCGTATGAAACGGCCGATGGATCACCAGGACCATTTGAAAGGAAAATTCCATCAGGATTGAGAGCAAGAATCTCATCAGCCGTAGCAGTGGCAGGTAATACCTGTACTGAGCAACCGCCTTGGGTAAGAAGTCGAAGCTGGTTGTATTTCAACCCAAGATCCAGGGCAACTACTTTTAATTCTCCTTTAGCGGCAGTCTTAAAATCAGTGCCAGGATGTGGACCTTCTGTTCCCCAGCCGTATGGTTGGTCGCAGGTAACTTTTTCTACCATATCCTGGCCCACCAGGCCCTTCCATGCCTTGGCTTTGGCAACGAGGGAGTCTGGATCGAGATCCTCTGTCGAAACCACGCCTTTCATTGCTCCAGCCACCCTGATATGGCGCGTGAGGGCTCTGGTGTCAATCCCTTCAACCCCCATTTTTCCCGCCTGCTTGAGGAAATCCGCCAGAGTACCTGTGGCACGGAAATTACTCGGAATAGCGTTGTATTCTTTGACCAGGAGGGCGTCCACATGGAGAGCTGCAGATTCCATGTCTTCGGGGGTTACACCATAATTCCCAATGAGAGGGTATGTCATGGTGACAATCTGACCTTTATAGGAAGGGTCAGTAAGAACTTCCTGATAACCGCTCATACCCGTGTTGAAAACGATTTCACCGACCATTTCTCCCGGCCCGGTAAAAGACTCCCCTGTAAAAATTGTTCCATCTTCCAGGGCGATCATTGCTTTCATGGCTTTAGTTTCCTTATGTTAAAAGATCGTTTGCTGTTAACTATCTCGTAGTACGAGTTTTGCTTGTCTTTGTGCTGCACCTTGGCATTGTGTAACCACTTTTTTTGCCATCTGAGCTGCCTTTTCATACTCAGCAGGATTGTCTAAAAAATGGCGGACAATTTTTGTTATTTCCTGGGCCGAATTCACTGTAAATCCAGCTCCCTGCGGTTCCAGCATCTCACGTACATCAGCTACATTTTGCATGTAGGGACCGTAAATAATCGGCTTTCCCCAAGCGGCAGCCTCCAGAGGATTATGACCGCCGATATTTACGAGACTTCCGCCACAAAATACCAGTGTTGCCGCTGAGTATACTTGGGCCAACTCTCCCATGGTATCAAGAATAATTACTTTTGCTGCTCTTTCATTCTTGCCCAGCGCTGACCAGAGATGAAAGTCGATATCAATATCGTTCAGGCAGGCTGTTAATTTTTCAAGCCTATTCAAATGCCTGGGAGCCAAGACAAGAATCATATCGTCTTGATAATTCCATAGTTCCTTAAATGCGCTCAACAAAAGTTCATCTTCGCCGGTACGTGTACTGCCTGCCACTAAGACCGGTTGGTCATTTGTTACCTGAAGATACTGCCTGAAATTCATCCCAACCTGAGATGTTCCACTGGTGTCCAGTGAATCATATTTCACATTACCCAAGGTTGAGATGTTTTCAGGTTTTACTCCGAGGGCTTTAAAGCGCTCAGCATCTTTTGGTGTAATGGCCCCAATGGCCTTATAACAACTAAGAACTTCTCCGGTCAGTTGAGAGAGTATTTTGTATCGTCTAAAGGATTTTTCTGAAAGCCTGCCGTTCAATAGGAACAATTTTATTCCCATCTTTTTGGCTTGTTTTATAAAGGTGGGCCATAGTTCTGTTTCCAGGCAGATATAAATATCAGGTTGTACAGTCTTCAGACTTCGTTTTACAAAAAACAACAGGTCAAGTGGAGCAAAAATACAATGTGCGACCTGGCCAAGTTCTTTTTGGGCCTGAATGTTTCCCTGTTCTGTAACAGTGGAGACAATGAATTCGGCCTCTGAGTATAATTTTTTAATTTCGGGGATCAGCGCCTTAGCGGCTTGAAGCTCTCCAACTGAAGCGGCATGAAGCCAAATTCGTGTTGATGTTCTGTTAGGGAATGGCAACGTAATGTGGCCAAGCCTTTCTCCTAAACCGGTTCGGTGTTTACCGGTAACCAAACTGAATACGAGAAAAATAGGGAATACAAGGACAAATAAGAGCCAGCTTATGACTTGATAAATTAAATAAAACAAAGGTCAAAACAGCCCTTAAAAAAAATTAGTGAAACCTTGCTGGATTCCCAAAAAAAATCACGCTATTTAACCTGGAAAAGATCCTGGCGTCAACAAGAAAAGCAGTATTTCTGGAAACCTTATGCGGTCGCGTAAAAAAGATTCAAAATAGATCGGTGTTACAGCGAGATCAATATGTGAAATTCCGTGGTGAATTCTTGATGGTTATGTAAAAGATCAAAAAGTTTCAAATACCACCATGTAATTTCAACTGGGTACGACAGGACACACCTCCGTCGCCAGGTTTTTCTATGTTGATTTTGATACCATGCAAGGCTGTTTATCCCATAAGGGAGTTTGTCTGCGAGACCGACACCCCTTCAGTGGTTAAAAATACCGGCTAAACGTTTACCGCAAAATTCGCAGCTGCCATTTTTGGTGAAATTTGCCCGAATACTGAAGCCAAACCTTTGAATAACAGTTTTACCGCAAGAAGGACAAAATGTATTCTCGCCTCCTTCACCGGGGACGTTTCCTTCATACACATAATTTAATCCGACCTTTAAGCCAATCTCTCGGGCCTTACGTAGAGTGGATACTGGAGTCGGATTGCGATCGGTCATCTTAAAAGTTGGGTGGAAGCGGGTAACATGCCAGGGCATATCGGGATCAATATTGAGTATGAACGAAGCAATATCTGCCAGTTCATCATCGGAATCATTTAAGTCTGGAATGAGGAGGGTAGTAACCTCAACCCACACGCCATGCTTTTTCATAAGGCTGATAGTGTCCAGAACCGGCGCAAGCTTTGCACCGCAAATATCATGATAAAATTTTTCAGTAAAAGCTTTAAGGTCAATATTGTTGGCGTCAAGATAGGGGGCAATTGCTTCCGTAACTTCAGGAGTTGTGTAGCCATTACTGACAAAGACATTTTTTAACCCTGCCTCATGGGCCAGAACCATGGTTTCATGCGCAAATTCTATAAAAATTGTCGGTTCGATATATGTGTAGGAAATACTCTTACATCCTCTGGCCACTGCTGAATCGACTACGTCTTGAGGAGTACGCAACATACCGGGTATTTCTCCAGAATGGAGGCTGGGATACTGTGAAATATCGTAATTTTGACAATGTTGGCAACGAAAATTACAGCCAACCGTGGCAATGGAATAGGAAGATGAACCTGGCAAACAATGAAAAAGAGGTTTTTTTTCTATGGGATCGGTGTTTTCGCTTACTATTTTTCCATAGACAAGGCTGTAGAGTGTGCCGTCATGGTTTTCTCGCACCTGGCAGATCCCACGTCGGCCGGACTTAATAGTACATCGATGGTTGCATAGATTGCATTGAACCTTGCTGTCTGTGTCGGAAAGACGTGTGTAGTATTCGGCTTCGTGCATGGGCGATCCTCTCATGTATTAAATAATTGCATATGAATTAAATTTAAGACGTTGAGAATTGACTTCTTATTTTGTTATCGCATAGACTGGAATTAGAGGTCAAAGTTTTAATATTATAAATGTACTAGTGGTCCGAATTTTTTTTTAATTATCCCCTAATTGTCATTGACAAGGGTAGTGAGTTCGATTAGTTTGTCGCCTCCTTTTCGGGGGGAGCAAATGTTCGGAAAAA
>CAYUCH010000083.1:0-15803 GCA_964443295.1 uncultured Desulfobulbia bacterium
TGGGTGGCCGGCTTCGCGTGGAATAGGTGGCCGAGATCAGTGGAATACGCACTTTGGTACATACTGTCCGAGAAAAAGTACCTCCCATTTAATATCAATGCACCGGTGAATAATGCAGTATCAGCGGGAACACCTCGTGTACTGTGAACAATTTCAACCATGCCAAGTTACCGAAACAATCTAAGGCTACACCCAAATCAAGCAACAAAAAAAAGGAGCCACCAGTTTTACCGGTAGCTCCCTTTTCCCTGTTGACACTATGATGTATCTACTATCGTCGATCTCCAACAAAACGAAGCAGGCTGAGGAACAGGTTAATGAAATCAAGATAGAGTGCCAAAGCGCCCATGATGGCACTATTTCGAATGGCCACATTGACGGCAAATGAGCAGCTATGTGCTTCAGTCAATGATTGTGAGACTCATTATAGTTCTCAGACAACCATTTACTACTTAAGTTCATCGAACAATTTATCTGGGGAGAGTACACGCGCAAATAACAGTTTGAGTGGTTGCTTTACTGGTGCAACAATGAAGCAAGGAACTTCGGGATGGACTTCCCGAAATGATTTTAAGCCGGTCAAATCGGCAGCAGTGGGATTTGCCGACAGTTTACATTCAATGGCATAGAGGATTTGAGCACCGCGACTAATTAATATATCAACTTCTGCCCCGTGACTTGTTCTCCAAAACGATAGCTTCCAATCCTTTTTGTAATATTCATTGTGACGGACAACCTCTTGCACAATCCATTGTTCAAATAGTCGTCCTTGTTCTCTCAGGCTTGGTTCATCTTGAAGCGTTCCCAATGTCGCCCGAGTCACTCCATTATCAAAGAAGTAAAACTTGGGCTGGTGACTCATACGTTTTCTTTGACTTCTCAGGTATGGATAAAGGAAAAAACCAAGCAAGGTATCTTCAAGTATTGTGTAGTATTCGCGAACAGTTGAAAGGGCTACATGGCAATCCCGTGATACACCTGAAAAATTTATTTGTTCACCATATTGTGCTACTGCAATATCTAAGAAATTTTGAAACCCTTGAAGGTTACGCACCAAGGCTTCAGCTTTGATCTCTTCTCTGAGGTAGGTGACTACATATGCCCTTAAAAGGTCACGGGCCTCATCGATTTTATTTTGTTTTAACGTGCTATAGATTTTAGGCAAAGAACCGAATGAAAGAATTCTCTGAAGATTAAAGGTATTGGATAGTTCTTCAAGGGTTAATGGGTGCATTGTACGGTACAAAGCCCTTCCTCCAAGAAGATTGGCGGCCCCATGCCGTAATTTTCTGGCTGATGAACCACAGAGAATAAATTTCAATTGTGGATTTTGCTCCATCAATGAATGAATCACATCAAGGAGCTTGGGTACACGTTGTACTTCGTCTATGAATATTATTGCTGATGGTTTTACCGCATCTACTTGCTGACGCAGCAGGTTTGGATTCTTATTATAGGTAAGCTGCAGTTCAGGATCCAGCAGGTCGATTGTTAGATCTGCTTTCTCGTTTTTTAAAAGGGTGCTTTTGCCAACCTGACGAGGACCAAAAAGAAAAAAACTATTTTCAGGAAGTTGTTTCTCTAGCGTTCTTGCATACATAGTTGTTAATATGCCGTGCATATTAACAACTTGTCAAGCATTTTTTGCCATTTCCTCATATACCAATCCAACAGCCTCTGCAAAGTGGCAGATCTACCAACACTGTTCTATATGCGAAATGTTCCCTCCTCAAACCAGACGAAAACCATAAAAAAAGGAGCAACCGGGAATACCCGATCGCTCCTTTTGAAAACAAATATGGATTGAAGGGTAACTAACAGCATCAAACACCCTTCGGCCTGGATAACTTAAGCCTATTTACTATCGCCGATCTCCAACAAAACGAAGCAGGCTGAGGAACAGATTAATGAAATCAAGATAGAGTGCCAAAGCGCCCATGATGGCACCTTTGCGAATGGCCACATCACCCTGTTCCATGATACCCTGGGCACCCATGGCAGTAATTTTCTGGACATCATAGGCCGTGAGACCGGTGAAGACCAGAACACCAATTCCTGAGACAACCCAGGAAATCATTGGGCTTCCAAGGAAGATATTGACTACCGAGGCAATAACCATTCCCACCAGGCCCATGAAAAGAAAAGATCCCATGCTGCTTAGATCACGCTTGGTAACCAAGCCGTAAACCGCCATCGCGCCAAACATACCCGCCGTAATGAAGAAGGTTGCGGCCACAGAAGAGGCGGTATACATCAAAAGGATTACAGATAAGGTCACACCATTTAAGGCGGAATATCCTATAAAGAGACCGGTGGCAGTCTGGGCAGACATCTTCTGGATCCGGGCTGAGAGATAAATAACCATGCCCAATTCACCAATGATCAAGCCATAGTAGACCGCTTTATTGGCAAAAATAAACTCCAGGGCCGGCGGGGAGTTTGTAATAAAAAATGCCACAATCCCTGTCAGGCCAAGGCCAAGGGCCATCCAATTAAATACTTTGGCCAGGAAAAGCGTTGCCGCCTGGGTGTTCATCTGGGCCGATGGCATTGGCCTACTTTGGTTCTGCATAAATTGCATGTATAAATCCTCCGTTTTGGGAATTGAATATGCTTTTCTAATACTTGTTCAATAGCTAGGTGTGTTAAGGCGATATAATAACCATACATGCATAACGACACAAGGGCTGGAGATGGATGATTTTTTTTCTTTATGTTTCAAATACTTAATTCACGAAAAATTCATTTGAAAAATGAGCCCATTTTCTAATAGGCTATGAGTATCAGACAAATGGTTTGATGCCATAGAAGACATCTGGCGAATGTCCGGCATTAGAAAAAACGTTACGAAAAGGAGGAAACAATGAAGAGATTGAAAGCACGGATGACCATGGTGCTTTGTGCTTTGGTTATGGGAGCCATTGTCGTCCACTCCGGACCGGTGATAGCTGACGAAAATGGAGCAGTTGTCACTGAAAAGAACACAACTGATACTCCTGATATCTGGCCAGACCTGAGCAAAGAGACTACGGTTAAAATTGCCAACCAAAGTGGTGCAGACCTTGCCCTTTATGTCAATAACACAGACATGATACTCGAATCTGACACCACTGTATGGGTTCCATGTGGAGTTGAAGGAGACCAACTCTACATTGAGTTGAACAATGCCGACAATAATGCTGATTCTATATTTTCCGTGTCACAATGCGGAGATTCACTTTTAATCCAGGGGAGGGAGTAATGATGAAGAAATTAATATTGCTCGCTCTTTTGGGAATAATCTGTGGCGCCTTTACAATGACTGGTTGTCTCACCACTGAAGATGACTATGAAGGGAGTTCCGGTGCTTGTTATTACAATAATGGTTTGTATTCTGTATGCAGAGATAATGTAAGCAGCCCTTCTGCATGCGAAGACTTACATGTCCGGCAGGATAACAACTGGCAGTTTATTGAAAACGGACACTGCAATTAGGATGAAAATTCACACCAGTTAATCATCGTGTGCAGGGTGTTAGCTTTCGCACTTCACCCTGCACACGTTTTTCACATTGATCCCGTTGAATCCAAAAAATCTACACTGCCAAATCACCTAAAGTTTGCTTTAAAACTTCTATACTCTGGCGTGTTTTATCGATGATTTCATCTGAGAATGCTGCACTGGAATCACAGCCACATGACATGGCCATGGGATTGGAAGTAATACGAACCCGGCTTTCATTCCGGCATGTTGGACAATTGATGATCAGCACATCGTGCTTACTTTGTGCATTTGTTTGATACGGTTGCAAGCTTTCCATTTTTCCCCCCTTTATTTTTTCCCTGCCGACAATCCCTGAAAAAAATACCAAAGAAATGTGTGATGTTAATCTATGAGCCCCCCAGCTCAAAGATATGCAGGCCTTCTCTATTTACCTTATGCATGGCTGATCGTCAACCAGAGAACAGGTCAGGCAGCGTTAAATGCCTGTACGAGGAGAGAAATTCTAATGCGTAGTTATTTGATTTCCACCCCGGCAGTCTTCAGAAGAGCAATTGCTGCTCCCTCTTTACCGTCGGGAACAATGATCTCATCGGGTTTGAAAGAAAGAAGCCATTTTCCCATCATGAATCCTTTCTGCCGTGGTGTATTGATGTGTGGATTTTCAATAAATTTTCGTTCCAGCACTACATCCTTTTCAACGTCGATTTCTTCCAATAGAAACCAGGGCGCTTTGCCAACGTGATCTGCAGGAGCGCCTTCCGGGCCGGTAACCGGGGTGAGTCGCCTGATAATGTCCGCTTTGCCGAAATGGGGACGAATACGGGCCATTACCACCCTGGGAAATTGCTCTGGGATTTCCTCTTCCAATCGATCAGCAACCTGATCCGCCACCCTGTGGGAAGGGGTACTCATATAGATATCAACGTCCACCAGGAAACGTCCTCCAGCCGTACGGCTCAGAAATTGTTTTACCTTAGTGACCCTGGGATGGGATTCGATAAATTTTATAATTTCTCGCTCGGTGTCTCTGTCTATAGAAGCATCAAGTAGGTCTTTCAAAGCCATTTTCAACAAAAGGCAACCTGAACGAAAAATAAAAATGGCGACTATGGCTGCAGCCCATCTATCAACGCTGTACCCAAACCAAGAGGCCATAAGTCCCAAAAGTACCACCCCGGTACAAAGACTATCAGCAATATAATCACGGCCATCGGCTATCAATGCTGGTGAATTAAGACGTTTCCCAGCACGCAGTTGAACCAGACCAAAAACCAGAGCGATGACAAAAGAAACTGAAGCCACAGGAATAGCTATTGTTACGTCTGGATCAGAAGGTGAACCAAAGAGAGATTTACGACCTATTTCATAGGCAGCAAGAAGTATACCACCGGAAACAATCATGGTGGCAATGGTCTCAGCTTTATAGAGTCCATATGGAAATGATGGGTGTTTACGCCCTGCAGCCCATAAACCGATATAGGCAGCAGAAGAAGCAAAAACGTCGGTGACGGAATTTATAGCATCACTTATTAACGCGGTACTATTTGACGTAACACCTGCAAATCCTTTACCCACTGCCAAGCAGGTGTTCAGCACCACGGAAAATGCTGCTCGCCGACGGGCGTCTCGGAGTTCTTCCTGGTGCTTATCCACAGGCGACCTACTCACTACCTACAGTTTCGCCACTCTCCACATTGCCAGACTGGAAATCAGCAGCCTTGGTATAGGGAGAAACAATACAATTTCGGCCTACGGATACGGAATCAGGCACCTCGGCTTCCTTGCCCAAGAGTGAAATACCGGTAAAAAGGTGTTTCGGGTACTGCTTGTTCTCAATGGCGGCCTTATCACCCTTGCCTATATGGGAGCCTTCACCGACCTGTACCCTTTTATCAAGAATGGCGTAGTCCACCACCGCATCCTTTTTGATCACGCAATCGGGGAACAAAATTGAATCTTTCACCACAGCACCCGCTTCCACACGCACACCAGGTGATAATACGGAATTGACGACCTCACCTTCAATATGACATCCGGCTGAAATGAGTGAACCAGCCACTTTGCAGCCCGCTGCAAAACGCGCCGGTGGTCGGTCGGCCATATTGGCACCGGGTTCTGGATTTGGACGAATATGCCAGGCTTCGGGCGATATTGGTGAGTCTCCCTTCAGGATATCCATATTGGCCTCCCAATATGCCTGAATTGTACCAACATCCCGCCAATATCCACGGAAAGGATAGGCATATACCCGATCCTGTTCTATGGCACGTGGTATGATATGCATCCCGAAATCCGTCTCTTCCCGGTTTTCCTCTAGAATACGCAGAAGGTAGTCTGTGTTAAATATGTAAATTCCCATGGAAGCAAGGTCGGTTTTCGGTTCCGGCGGTTTTTCCTCCCATTCGATAATACGTCCTTCTTCATTGGCAATACCAGCGCCGAACTGATGGATCTGCTCCTTGGGGACCACCATCATACCGATGGTTATATCAGCCTCTTTTTGGCGATGGTGGGAAATCATATCATCAAAATCCATCTGATAAATATGGTCACCGGACAACAGGACAACCTCCCGGGAAGGATTGGCTTTGATGAAATCAATGTTCTGCCGTACAGCATCGGCAGTGCCTTTATACCAATCCGAATCTTTTGCGCCGGTCCGGGGCGGGAGAATCTTTACTCCACGGGTGCGGCCGGTAAAATCCCAGGCCTCACCACCACCAATATGGCGCATGAGAGAGAGAGGCTTATACTGGGTCAGAACCCCCACCTGTACCAGGCCGGAATTCATTACGTTGCTCAGGCTAAAATCGATAATTCGATAAATACCGGCAAAAGGAACTGCTGGCTTTGCCCTTGTTTTTACCAGGATATTAAGTCGACTCCCCACACCACCAGCCAGGAGAAGAACCAATGTTCTATCACGATCAATCATCGGACAACCTCCCCGTCGGCAATATATGGTCGCCATTGTTCAAGTGGCAGGGTCGGATACAGGGTACAGCCTGAGCCGATCACCGTGCTATCCGGAACATGGTTATTCCATCCAACCACGGTGGCCTTTTTCTCAGCACAGGGCGCTTTGCCACCTATTTCAACCTGGCCGCCAAAGACGGTATTCACATCACTAATTACTTTTGACAGGTGACTGCGTGGGCCGACAACATTGTTGAAAAACAGGACTGAGTCCTCAACCACGGCCCCTTTTCTAACATGACAGCCGGGGAAAAGAATGGAACGATGCACCTCACCTTCAACCACACAACCGTTGTAGATCAGACTATCTTGTATTGTTGCTTCAGAGCCTACTTTCATGGGCTGGCAATCGTTAATATTGCGGTGATCCAGGTTGGTCCGAATTCCCCAATCATCGAGTTGAATGGGTGGATTGGGACCCAAAAGATCCATGCTGGTCTGCCAGTATTCTTCAATGGTTCGGGTATACCCCCAATAACCATCAAATTTAAAGCCATAAACCCGTTTCCCTTCATTCAATAATCTGGGGATAATATCCCTACCGAATTCATGGGAATCACCTTCCCGGGCATTGGCCTCAAGGACTTTATACAGGGTCTCGGGGCGAAAACAATAGACCGTCACCGAAGCCCAATCACTCTGTGGATAGGTGGGTTTTTCCTCGTAATGAATAACCCTGCCACCCACATCTCCATCCTCGTCATCGAGCTCCGCCATACCAAATCGATGGGCTTCCTCACGGGGAACTTTAAGAAATGCAATGGTGAGGTCGGCATCCTTTTGTCGGTGATATTCGATTACCTCACGGTAATCCATTTTATAGACATGATCACCTGAGAGAATCAACACTTCCTGAGGATTATGGTACTGGAGAAAATCGAGATTCTGGTAGACTGCATCTGCAGACCCAAGATACCAATTTGACGATCCGGAACCTTTGAATGGCGGCAGGATGGAAACACCTCGATACCGCCCTATCATGTCCCACGCCGCTCCCATGCCAATATGATTAATCAGAGAAAATGATCGATATTGACTGAGAATTGCCACCTGGTCCAAACCAGAGTGCATCAGGTTACTTAAAGGAAAATCAATAATTCGTGAGAAACCACCAAAGGGGACGGCACTTTTGGGGCGGTAATAGGTGAGAACATTCAATTCATCAACCCTGCCGCCAGCCAAAATCATGGCCAGGGTGGCAGGTTTTAATTTCATTACCATAGTCATTCCCAGTGAGCGAAGAGAGTATCGCTTTTATGTTGACCATTACATCGAAGAAAAATCTGAATTTCTCATTTATCAGGAGTTTTCGTAATCTAAGCCCTTATCTGTTATTTCATATATTTGGTAGTCAACCGTTTTAAGGTGTTGGTTGTAAATTCCTGGCACGTGACCGGAAGATTTTTGCAGGGGATCTCAGCCCTTGCCGCTTCTCTGTGACCTCCTGCCGATCCAATCTCGGAAAAAGTTTTTTCAGCCAACTTACCAGCATTCTTTTTATAGCCGTCACAGCGATAGATGACCACCACTTTTTCATTATACAGCCCAGAAACTAATACCCAGGAAACCCCATGAACTCGGTTGAGAAAATCTGCTATCATCACCAGAATGTCAGGGTTTCTCACCCTGCCCACATGGACATAAAGTCGTTGCTTGCTGATCTTCATTTCCGTCAGGGCAGTTCGGAAGTAATTGAGCTCGGAACGACGAAACTCCGACAGCTCAATTTTTCGCACCAGATTCTGGTTAGCAATATCAAAGAGATATCGGAAAGAAATAGCATCCGCCGGCTCTGCTTTTTTCTCAAAATTTTGAGTATCAACTTTGATTGCATAGAAAAGAGCTGTTGCTAAAGCAACGGATGGTTTCAATTTAGCGGCCCGCAAATACTCCACCATCATCGATGCTGTGGCACCATATGTTTTTCGGATATCAACAAAAGGCGCAACCCATCCCTTAGTGGCTGGATGATGGTCGATTACTGCATCAAATTCGAGATTTTCAAAACTTGGATGATGGGTGGGTTGGGAGTCAAGAATCACCCTTTTGCTGTAATCCTTAGCTCTCAGGGTGTGAAGTCTTTCAGCGGTAATCTTGAGTAAATCCACCATGGCCAGGTTACTGAGACGTCGTATCTCGTTGGGATATCCAATGGTGAGGGACTTCACCCGATAACGCAATAATTTCTTAACAGCCATGGCACTGGCCAAAGCATCAGGGTCAGCATTTATGATTATGAGAACATCATCATCCTTATGAAATAATTCCCAAAACTCCCGCAAACGTTCTTTGGCGGTTTTTTTGGAATTGCGGACAATATTTTTGGGCGGCACAAAATCTTTGCATTTATTGTTCTTCAAAATCTCTCCATCCCCTGTCGGCCCAGGCGAGGTTAAGCAAGGACAACACCAGCAATGTCACTTCATGGTGTTATGGCTGAAGACCGATTTGTAAACCCAGCCTTTCCTGCTTCAGCAGAAACATAATTTCCTTAACAAAGGAACTATTCAGACAAAGTGCAGCTGGATAGTTGTAAAAAAAAAGGAAGTTCTCAGCTTACCATAATACTCATATATCGCAAGTTCGAGTGTCTCGATTGAAAAGATGTACTACTTCTGTGTCGCGTCAACGGTGATTTGTTGTACAGTTCAGTGATGACACGACATTAGTCAGTATTTCCAAAAAATGGAACCGAAGGAAATAATGTATGATCTGTATGGGGGATAAAACGGGAGCCGGAAAAACGAATCATAAATTCTTGATTCACATTGAGTTCAATATAGGTAATGCGCTGAACTACATCATCGCAGCGTTTACGAAAATCTCGATGCAGTAAAAATTGTTCGGCACCGGCTTTCGAACTGTTCCCCACAGGTTTATAGGTATCCAGGGGAAGATCCGGCAACATCCCTAAAACAATGGCCTGTTGTGGTGCAATATGCCTACCAAAAGCGCCTGCCACGTGAATACGGGCAAGTTGCTCAAATTCCACCCCAACTTGATTCACCAAGGTTGTAAGAATAGCATACATGGCAGCCTTAGAACGCATGAGAGCATCTAAGTCTACTTGACTGAGCAAAACAGGATCTTCGCCATCGGCCTCATCTGCCGTTGCCACTATAAACGCCCGTTCATCCCCAACAGTAACAAGTCTTTCTCCCATGGCTGCCGGGCGAAATTTACCGCGTATATCAATCATCTCTGAGAGATACAAACCAGCCACCAGATCTATGATGCCGGAACCACATATTCCCTTTGGAGCGGCATTGTCAATGGTAGTGTAGGTGAGCTTGCCGGTTTCCGGATCAATCTCAACATGTTCAATAGCCCCTGGGCCTGCTCGCATGCCCATACGCGCTACCCCTCCTTCCAAGGCTGGTCCCGCCGCGCCAGCACAGGCAATGAGCCAATCCCTGTTACCAAGGATAACCTCGGCATTGGTTCCCACATCAATGAGCATATTGACCTCTTCTGCCTGGTCAAGCCCGGAAGCCACAATACCGGAAATGAGATCACCACCGAAATAACTACCTGAACTTGGCAGCACCCAGACTTTGGCGGCAGGATGTAACTGCAAACCGATTTCAGGCGCCGGGCAGGGATCCATGGTATTCACCTGTGGTATATAGGGTTCTCTGCAAATGTGGTATGGAGTCAGACCGAGAAAGAAATGGCTCATGGTTGTATTGCCGGAAACACTGATTGCCCAAATCGAATCTGCTGTCAGAGAAACCTCGGCAGACAAACGGCCAGCCAATGAATTAATTGCGCCAACCACATCTTCTTTTAATTGCTGGAGGCCGTCTTGCTTGTCGGCAAATTGAATTCGGGCCAGGATGTCTGCACCATGGCGGATTTGTGGATTGGGACAATGCCCTTCGGATAGTATTTCACCGGTCAGAAGATTAACCAGGCTTGCCTCAAGATGAGTGGTCCCTAAGTCCAGGGCAAGGCCGGCTGCCACGGATGGCATGCTCTCTAAAAAATCCACCAATTCCAGGCCATGGGGTAAATCATGCAACACCGCTATCCCTTTAAAACCAAATTGGCGAAATTTTTCCGCCACATGCACCACGCGACTATAGGGAACAATCAAATCCTGTTCCCCAAGAAGCGGCAACAACTCACGCTTTAAACGGTCAATATCCGCCGTATTATCTTTAAGACTCGGTGCCACGGCCTCTACATGCCAAAATCGCACCGCAGCTTCCAAGGTTTGCTTCATAATTTCCCCTCTACTGGTTCAAATGTTTTTTTACTCTAATGCAAAATAGACTGGAAGGCAAAATACAGAATTCATATTCATAATGACTGAATGGCATGGCCTTATATCACGGTGCACAGTTGACGAAGCATCTCACCAATGGTATTCAGTTACGTCAGTACATTCACCAGGGAAATAACACTTCAACAACTTCATTGAGACGATTGTATTAATGTTAAATATCTTAGCAATATTCGTGGGGGGCGGTATTGGGGCTCTCCTGCGTTATGTGATATTTTTATTAGCCCAACGCCCGGCTGGGCTCACGTTTCCCACCGGGACCTTGGTCGCCAATCTCTTAGGCGCTTTAGCCATTGGTTATCTCTGGGGTATTTTTGAATCAACCAAGCTCGCCCATGAATGGAGACTCTTTCTCTTCACCGGCCTCCTGGGCGGATTTACAACCTTTTCTACCTTTTACAGGGAAACCACCCAACTGCTTAAAATCGGTGAATGGAAAACAGCCCTCGTATACGTTGGGGCCAGCAATATACTTGGTATTGCCCTGGTAATTGCAGGCTTTTTCCTGGCCCACCGGATGATGCCCTGGACACGGTAATCCATGCCACTTCTCCTTTTCACATATTTACTCACTGAGATGCTGGCTCCTTTTTTTGCCAGTTTAATTATTCTCAATACTGTTCTCTTCATGGGTAAATTGGTGCCCTTCCTGGAAACCATTATCGAACTCCGGATTGGATTTGCAGATTTTATTCGTATCTGCGCCTATATCACTCCCAATATGTTTCTTTTTTCCATACCAATGTCGGGCATGATGGCGGTGATTATCTGTTTTGCCCGTTTGTCCAGTGATAACGAAATCCTGGCCCTGAAAGCCGGAGGAATTGGCCTGCCCTCCCTTCTCAAACCGGTTTTGGTTTTCTCTCTCTGCACGGCGCTTTTTACCGGTTTTGCCGCTACCAAGCTCATCCCGGCAGGTACGGTGGCCATGAAAAAACTCTTTTTTCAATTAGCCAAAGAAAAAATAGACCGTGGCCTCATGCCAAAACAATTCAGTGAGGGCATTGGAGATGTTGTCCTTCACATTGACCGAATTGACCGAGATAGCGGACAATGGCGTGGGGTGTATGTTGCAGACCTGCGAGACAGCAAAAATCCAGTAACCATTTTTGCCAAAAACGGTCAAATCCAAGCTGATATTGATTCAATGCGGCTGGATATGCTGCTGGAAAACGGCACCTTGCACCGTTCCTCCAATGATGTAACCCAAACTATTCAGTTTGGCACATATTCTCTAGAACTACCAATTGATACACCAAAAGTTATTGCCGGTAGCTCCGCCACCTATATCGGTAAGCATGGCATGACTCAAAAACAGCTCTTGTCAGAAGCTGCCCGCATTGGAGTTAATGAACCAGTGGGCCGCCTCTTTCTCATCGAATATCATAAAAGACTGGCATTGCCCGTCGGTTGTCTCCTCCTGGGCATGCTGGGCCTCCCCCTGTCGATCCGCTCTCTTCCTGGTCGACGATCACTTGGGCTGCCATTGGGGCTGGCAACCTTCTTGCTCTATTATTTTCTTCTTACTGCAGGCAGATCTATGGCAGACGGTGGTGTGTTTCCCGTTGCGCCAGCCATCTGGGCTCCAAATGTTTTCTTCACTTTTTTGCTCTTATTTCTGCTACGTGGAACGGCAAAGGAAAAATCCGGAGTCTTTCGTTTTTTTGACGAAGTAATCACCATTGGCAGCCGACTTATCCAGCGGAAAAGGAGCACCCCATGAACCTCCTTGAACGCTATTTATTGCAACAATTTACCAAGCATCTCCTCTTAGTACTCTGTTCACTTTTGGCAATTTACCTTCTGGTGGATTTTTTCGAGCGCATTGACAACTTCATGGCTGCCGGGCAATCAGCTCTGTTGGCTGGTCGCTATCTCCTCTTAAAGATTCCCCTCATGTGCGAACAACTCTTACCTGTTTGTATTCTCCTGGGTGGCGTGCTCACCATAGGCCTGTTAAACCATAACCGGGAACTTCCAGCCCTTAAAGCAGGCGGCATATGCATCACCGCAATTATTCGCCCCCTGGTTATCGGTGCACTAATTATTACCCTGTTTTCCATGGCAAATAGCCAATGGCTACTCCCGAAGACCATGGAAGCATGTAATACTATCTGGTTTCAGCAGGTTAAAAAGAAGGTGCCCAAGGGCATCGTTCGAAAAGGGAGATCCTTTTATCGTGGCGACAGAGGGATATATTCATTTATCAGGCCGAGCCAGACAGAAAATCGATTTATGTCCTTTTCATACACAGCCTGGGATGCATTTGATGATCTCAACATGTTGCTCACCGCCGATGAGGCTATTTACTCCAAGAATACATGGATTTTCAAAAACGGTCAGATAAAGGACCGTAACAGCGATGGTGATTTCCAGATCCGCGTTTTTGATGAAACCTCTTTGGCATTGCCAGACTCTCCGGAAAATTTCTTTGTACCCCCCTATAAGGCAACAGAATTTTCTATCTCTGAACTTTACAACGACTCACAGAGTAGTCATGGTATATCAGCCCGTATCGCGCTGGTCAATCTGCACCAAAAATTATCCTATATATTTCTAGGTATTCCATTGTTATTATTAGGTATTCAAGCATTATTATTTGTGCACCAAAAATGGAGCCGGGATCTCTCTCTTGCCATTCCATTAAGCTGTGGCCTTGCCTTTGCCGCCTGGGGCTGGTGGAGTGGATCCCAGGCATTGGCGACGGCCGGATATGTTCATCCTGCCATATCTGCCTGGCTTATGCATGTGATAGCCATTGCAGTAAGTACCATTTATTTACAGAGACAAAACCGGTAACCAGTCATATAAAATCTTATCAGTATGCTGCAAATTGTCGCAGACATACGAGTGAATCATAGAGTTGATCAATGCTGTTGCAAGGTAAAATAGACAGTTCATATACCAAAGTTGGCATCGTCGGTGTACCGCCAGTGGATATTATCCGCCAATGTAACCAACACGATGTTGAAATATTTGATCTAGATGAACCACTGGTCAAGGCACCTCTGGATACTACTGCCCCATACGTTCCCCAGGTATATTGCGCCATATTACGTACAGCGGTACAAAATGGGCTGCACCTGACCAACCTTGATGCTATCTTTATTGATGTTGGTTCAGGAAAATGTGATTGTGCCGCCCACATTGCCACTATTCTGGAGGATATTCTCTCCATTCCGGTATTTTTTACAAAAAATCAAGACAGTGTTGATTTCGGAACCCCCATTTGCCAAAGCAACCTACCGCTTTTAGAAAAACTGCAGACCATTACCCATCGGGTAAAACTTGCTGAAATGCCCAAGAATAATCCACCTGCCGTGCAAGCTAAGGCAGGATTCTGGGGTGTTCCTCCGCGGGATTTTTCCATTCTCGAATTGTTCCCGGCTACAACCCATGTCTTTGGCTGGACACGGTGCATGGAGAATAAAACTCCGGACAATGTAAAATTAGAGGCCTTGTACAATGCTGACATACCGACAGTATTTTTCGCTCAATCCTTCTGTGCCAAAACTGCCACAGCACAATTCTTAGCGCAAAAACATCCCCATGGCCTTTACCTGGATATTGATGTAACAGCTTCCAGCAGTGCAAAATCGAAAATTCAGGCCTTTCTCGAATTATCAGGAGCCATGCCATGATTCTTGGAGATTTCGGCACTTCTTATGCCAAATTCCTTGATATATCTGACCCCGGTGCAGTTCCCAAGATTTTGGAAACAAAAAGCCTGGAGCAGGATACCATTGTTGATCTAGCCACCGGCCATAACGGCAAACGATTTGGCCATGAAGTGGTCAACGAACTCACGGCCCTGGGGCGAGGGGGGGCTTCATTAATCCCCGACCCTCATTTCATTCTCTTGGACTGTGGCAGCCGTGACATCAAATATGTTGAATTTAAAAATGGCAAACTTGAGAATATGGGCTGGAATGCAGAGTGTGGAGCCTCGATGGGTTTTACAATCGAACTGCTGGAACATTACTACAACTTAGACTACACTCAACTCCAAGTACCTGATAAAACTTTTTCCGTTACCTGTGGCGTGCTGGGCATGAGCCATATTTTCGATGCAGTGGTAACAGGGGTGCCTGTGGACGAGGCGGTGGCCATGTTTGTAAAAGGTATTGCTCTCAACGCCTTTCGTTTTGCCAATGCGCCCAAAAAACTATATCTGTCCGGTGGATTATGTGATAATCCACTCTTTGTTGCCAGCTTCCCGTGTGAAGTGGTACCCTTAGGACGTTTCGTCCTCTTGGAAGGACTTAAAAATACCCTGAACACAAAGTAGACCCGCAGCACCACAATACGTAAATACACACATGGCAAAATCAAAAGACAAAAGTGAAATCAACTGTTTTCTTTGTGTGTATTTTTATATTACCCACGACCCAAAACATCCCTATGGTTGCCGCTCAATGTCATTTAAATCCAAACGAATACCTTCCTCGGATGTCTTGGATAACTCTGGCATGAAATGTCAGGTATTTAAAAAAAAATAAAATGATTAAGTATTGCCCACATTCTTTCTAAGGTTGAATTCATGTTATCGGAAAAACCATATAAAATTGCACTATTCGGGGCCCTACTGGTACCCTGTTTTGCCCGTCTTAATCTTCAGGGTACCGGTCATGAAGGAGACTTATTCCGATACATTGTGCCTTTTATCGTTGGCGCCACAGCAGGATTTCTTATTGGTCTTTGGAAAAAAAAGGGTGAGCTGCTGCTGACAGAAAAATCCAATCTGGTAGAAGATTTAAAAAGGGAAAATATTGACAGACAGAGGGCGTCCTCCGCCTTACAATTGAGCGAAGAAAAACTACGCCTTCTCCTATCACACACAGCAGAGGGAATTTATGGCCTTGACTGCGACGGTCTTTGCACCTTCTGCAATCCCACTTTTTTAAGCATGATGGGTTACACCCATGAGTACGAATTACTCGGTCAGAATATCCATCAACTCATTCATCATACACGACCCGACGGCAGCCTTTATCCTTCCCATGAATGTAGAGCTGGTCGGGAAAATTCGGACAGGTCGTTAAGTGAAAATGTTGTTCCA
>CAYUCH010000084.1:0-15772 GCA_964443295.1 uncultured Desulfobulbia bacterium
CAGTGGCCGGAATCAAATGGAATGGGTGGTCGGGATCGTCTGGAATTCGCATTCCTGACAGTATATGAGGCGTCGGGTAACAATACCATGCGTACTTTTTACTTGATTCTTATGTGCATCCTTCGCAATAAGTGTATGTATATTCCCGCCTGCCGCACTGATAAAGAGGTCCTCAATTATTAGGGTCCCATCGTCTTTGGTTGTACCTGGCTTCCAGTTCTCCTCCATTTTAAATCTGCCATTGGTGTTCCTTTTAAGTTCTTTTTCCGTATAGGTTATATTGTTTGCATCAGGTACCAGCTTAACCTCGAATTTATGAGTTCCTTTTTTATCGAATCGGACTTTGACTCTCGGCTTTTGACCCAGCCGGTCTATATTTTTTACATGTTTCCCATCAACCCATTTTTGTTTTCTTTCTATATTGACAAATTGGTCGCTTTTGCTTGAGATTTCAGTATTGTCATCGCCATCTAGAAATTCAACACTTACAATTTTAGCTCCATGTGGACATCCTTCTTTAGCGCTGCCACAT
Organism: uncultured Desulfobulbia bacterium; assembly: GCA_964443295.1. Classification (GTDB taxonomy): domain Bacteria; phylum Desulfobacterota; class Desulfobulbia; order Desulfobulbales; family CG2-30-60-27; genus CAYUCH01. The sequence goes on from CAYUCH010000084.1 coordinate 533, forward strand.
TTCGCTGTTTTACTTAATTTATTGTTTTCACACATAATTATTTCTCAGGGGCAACCACTCATAAATTATTATTTGCAATATTATTGCGCAGTTCTTCAATTTTTGTTTTTTCATTAATATCTGCATTATTCAAAATATCAGCCGCCCATTGGGTATCAGTACTTTCATCAAAATCAAAAGAGAGCTCATGCATTATCTTAATATATTCAGCAACATAAGCCTCAATCTCAATATCATATTTTTTGGCTTTAATTATTCCCGTTTTGATTGACTCACGAACTTGGTCTTCTCCTGGCTCCTCACATTTAACCGGATACTCTTCTATAATTATTTCAAACACCGTGTCTTCAAAACGGTGCATAGCAATTTTTTCGAATACTTCTATCTGTTCTTTCCTGATAATCAACATGGTGTTCACTTTTTGATAGGGTACAAATTATTAAAGCCGCGGGGTTATTAGCTGTAATAGTCGTATTATTTAGTTGAAAAATAGATACCGTCCAATTCTGCCAACAAGCCACCCATTTTCCCCTGGGAGGCCTGAGTCACTACCATTAGAATAAATCAGGGTCCACTGAATTTTGTCGGCACGTTAACATGCTGAAGAAATATGCCGTTCTCTAAATTTGCAAAGTTGCGGGAAACATGACGGCATAGTGTAATGGTCCCATCTAGGTCTAGACAAATTTGTCCCCAGAGAAATATGGTGGAAAGGAATAGAAAAAAATGAGCTATTTGCTTAAATTTCATGTTTTGGCACCAAATTTATTGTGGTTAGATCTGTCTCAATATGGAAGAGTTCAATAAGTTTGGAGTTGTAAGTAATAGAGTGGCGGTTACAAATTGGTCACAGAATAGAAAAAAGAGGGAATTATTCTTTGATGAATTTAATTTTTGGGTTTAGACTGGCCTCCTCTTTTACAAAGGTTTCTTTTGGGGGTTCAGCTAAAACCAAAATATTTCAGTACATTAGGATCTAAGTAAGAATCTGAGAAAAGTGATGAGCGCTAAGCAATTTCTTCAAACATCTAAACTAAGAGCCCCCAAACTTTCTTCACTTGTATGCCAACGACAACGACTTATTGATCGTCTTTCAGCAGAGCTTCCGGGAAATGCATTTTGGATTGAAGGGCCTCCTGGGGCGGGAAAAACGGTTCTAGCAAATAGTTATATTGTCACCCACTCTCTTCCTGTTTTATGGTATCAGGTTGATCCTCTGGACACAGACCCGGTTTCATTCTTTAACCATATGCAGGAAGCTGCGAACCTTCTTATTGCAAAGGGTGGTTCTGACTCACCTATATTTCAGCCGGAGAATTTCCTTGCCATTGAGCGGTTTGCCCGGTCCTTTTTTCGGCAGCTTTTTGCTGATATTGACATTCCTTTTGTTCTGGTTTTTGACAATTATCAGGATGTAGGTGAAGAGACGGTTTTCCATGACATCATTGTGACTTGTTTGGAGGAAATCCCCACAGGGTGTCATGCATTATTAATTAGTCGTACTGGGCCTCCCCCGCAATTTGCCAGAATGAAAGCCAATGGCTGGCTGCATCACTTGAAGCCTGAAGAACTCAAGTTTAACCTGGAAGAAATTGACGCCCTTTTTGTGAAGCATGGTTTTGAGGGAGGGGAATATTCCTGTGTCAAGCCCCTGCAAAGGGCTACGGATGGTTGGGCTACCGGGCTTACACTGCTTTTGGACGATTGGGACCTGGAAACCTGTAATACCGTCTCTTCTAGTAGGACAAATTACCAAGTGCTTTTTGATTATTTTGCCGGTGTTGTTTTTCAAAAGCAAACTGCAGAGCATCAAAAGATACTTTCACTTGCCTCTCTCCTCCCAGACATTGATCCGGCAATTGTTAACACCATGTGTGGCCATGACCAGGCCAGTGAATTGCTAAAAAAGTTAAGTAACAGAAATTATTTTACCTACGAGATTGGGGCGGGTGAGTCGCTTTATCAGTTCCATCCATTATTTAAAAATTTTCTTCAACAGCGGGGAATTGAAACAATACCTGCTGATGAGTTGAATCGGTATTGTGCGATGGCTGCGCGCCTACTTCAAGAGAAAGGGCGTGTTACAGAGAGTATTGAACTCCTGAGTCGAGCTGGGGAGTATCGGGTTACGGTAGGATTCATAAAGGAGAATGCAAAAGAATTTCTTAAGCGGGGACAATTTCGAACGGTGTTGATCTGGCTTGCCGATGTCCCTCACGCAATTCTTTGGTCCGACCCATTGCTTCTCTATTTTAAAGGCGCGGCTAAAATAGCCTTTAATCCAGTCGAGGCCATGTCCATCTTAGAAAAGAGTTTTAATTTGTTTAAAGAGCAAGAAGATGTAAAAGGCTCTATTCTCGCGGCATGTTATTACATGAATTCTGTTGTTAATAATCTTTCTGATTTGACTATTCTTGATCCATGGATTGACTACCTGGAAGAGTTTTTCCAACCTGAAGCTCTGGCAGAGGAAACAAGCGAAGAAGGCATTATGATTCTTCAGGTAATGGTTCGCGCACTAGTATTACGTCGTCCAGAATATCCTCAATTAGAAGCACTCATAAATTTGAGTTTACAGAAAAAGGCATACAACGTAACCATTGTAACCCATTATCTTTGGACAGGGCGCTTCTCTGAAGCGAGGGCTATATTGAACATAATGTACCAGGAAGATCGGATCATGCACGGTTCCCGCCTTGTTTTGCAATCAATAATGGCCATGGAGTTGCAATATTATTTGATTATGGGCCAATCCGAGAAATGTCGGATGGTGATCGGCGCGGCCATGAATTTGATGGAAGAGAGCGGAGTGCAAGTCTGGAAAGCTCATTTTTTAATTCTCGGCGCTGGATGTTCTATCAATGCTGGTGATTTGGAAGGTGCAGAGCATTATTTCTCACTCATGGAACAGAATATTCAAACAGTGAGAAAAACTGAACTAAGCTATTATCACTTGGCAAAGGCGGCTTATTTTTTGCTCCGAGGTGATTTGGCTGAGGCGGATCAGCATCAAAAAACAGCCATGGAGTTGGCCTTGGCTGTTGGCATGCCGTCGTACTATAAATGGTACTATCTTGGTGCAGGTATAGTTAATGCCGTTAAAGAAGATTATCAGCACAGTCAGCAATCATTTGAGAAAATTCTTGAGCTCTGCAATGAAGTTGGTAATCCGTGGTTTGAATGTCAGGCATATCTTGGAATGAGTTATATTCTCATGCAAACCGGAGATGATGAGGCTGTTCGGGAGTATTTAGAAAAGGCATGGCAGCTGGCCAGCCATCATAATTATGAAAAGTTTTATTTTTTCACTCCGGAAATGCTTACCTCTCTTTGTATCCGAACTTTAGAGCATGATATTGAGTCTGATTTTGTGATCGGTTTTATCCGCCACAATGGTCTTGAGCCGGAGAATCCTCCAGTACACTTAGATAACTGGCCATGGAAAATTAAAATTTTTACTCTAGGAAAATTTTCACTCATTATTGACGGTACATCCGTTTCGCTCACCAGTTCCTCCAAGGCGAAAGGTAAGCAACTTGAGTTGCTTCAGGTTCTTCTCGCGCTGGGTGGAAGGCAAGTGAATGAGAATAAACTGGTAGATATTCTTTGGCCTGATGCTGATGGTGATCGACAGCTTCATACACTGAAAACAACGACCTACAGGCTAAGGAAATTACTTGGAAACAAGGAAGCTCTTCTGCATGAGGATCACAAATTGTCCATTAATCCTGCTTGTTGTTGGGTGGATGCTTGGATGTTTTCCCAGTTGGCCGAGAATGTATTAAAAAGCAAAGTGAATTCATCTCTCAGCCCGGTCGCGACACAGTTAGCTAAGAAGGCCATGGGGATTTATCAAGGAAGTTTCTTGGAAGACTTGTCGGATGAAGCTTGGTCTTTTGCATATCGTGAAAAAATGCAACGATATTACCGAAAAATGGGAAGCTTTTTGTGGCCTGCTGAAGAGGGTGTTGATTGTCAGGCGGCGATTCAGCTTGGCCAGCAGGCTATAGAGTCCGATCCAACCTATGAGGGCTTTTATCAAGGCTTGATGAAATGCTATATAAATCAGGGTCTTCATGCCGAAGCATTAGAAGTCTACCAGCAGTGTGAGCGTAATCTTCGCTTACATCTCCAGGTTTCACCATCGAAATCAACTCGTGAACTGCGGGATACAATTCCAACCCAATAAAGACCAATCAAGTGTGAGCCAGTTTATTGAAAAATAATCCGGCAGAATGCTCCCAGTCCACCGAGATCTTTACAGACGTTCACTCCAGCCTGTTCCATGGCATTTAGTTTTGCTTCCGCGGTGCCACTTCCACCACTTACAATGGCGCCGGCATGTCCCATGCGGCGACCTGGTGGAGCAGTGAGTCCGGCAATAAAACCAACAACTGGTTTAGTGATATGCTGGGAGATAAAAGCACAGGCTTCTTCCTCGGCATTGCCACCAATCTCTCCCACCATAACGATACCCTCTGTTTCAGGATCATTCTGGAATGCTTCTAAACAATCGATGAAATTCGTACCAACCACCGGATCTCCACCGATTCCAATGCACGTAGATTGCCCCATGCCTTGCTCACTCAACTGATGGACCACCTCGTAGGTAAGGGTGCCTGAGCGGGAAACCACACCAATCTTGCCGGGCATATGAATTGGGCCGGGCATGATGCCTATTTTGCATTGTCCCGGGGTGATGATTCCAGGACAGTTGGGGCCGATGAGCCGGGTGGACTTGTCAGTGAGATGATTTTTAATTTTCAGCATGTCCAGCAGAGGAATGCCTTCGGTAATCGCTACTATAAGTTCAATACCACCATCAATGGCTTCATGAATGGCATTGGCGGCAAATGCTGGTGGCACAAAGATCATGGAGCAGTTGGCATCGGTTTGGGCTATCGCCTCCTGAACGGAGTTAAAGACAGGAACCCCATCCATTTTTTGCCCACCTTTTCCGGGAGTGACCCCGGCCACCACCTGGGTGCCGTAGGCAAGGCATTGCCGGGTATGGAATTGTCCCTCTTTTCCTGTAATACCCTGGACTAAGAGGCGGCTATTTTTTTCAATAAAAATGCTCATGATGCCACTAATGCAGCCACTTTTCCTGCTGCGTCCTTGAGGCTGTCGGCTGTGATAAGATTGAGTCCAGATTGTGCTAATATCTCTTTGCCCTCTGAGACATTGGTCCCTTCCATACGCACAATTACAGGCACGTTAATGCTAATTTTCTTTGCAGCCTCAACAACTCCCTGAGCCAGGACATCACATCGGAGAATACCACCGAATATGTTAATCAGAATACCTCTGACATTATCGTCTTGAAGGATGATCTCAAATCCTTTCTCCACCATTTCTGCTGAGGCACCGCCACCCACATCTAAAAAATTTGCCGGTTCCGCTCCGGCCTGTTGGATAAGGTCCATGGTGGCCATGGCAAGACCGGCGCCATTGACCATATTCCCCACATTGCCATCAAGTTTGATGTAATTCAAATTATATTGGGCGGCCTGGAGTTCAAGTTCGTCCTCTTCTTGAGGATCTTTAAAATCTCTTATTTCAGGCTGACGGAAAAGGGCATTGTCATCAACTTCAATCTTGGCGTCCAGGGCCAGCATGCCATCGGGAGTGATAACCAGAGGATTGATCTCCAGCAGGGTACAGTCGTACTGGATAAATACGGTATACAGATCGGCAAGGAGGCCAGTAAAGCCCCCGTAATGTTCGTCTGGTAGGTGTATTCCTGCCGCAATTTTATGGCATTGATTTTTCTGCAAACCAAGCAAAGGATTGATGTGTATGGTTGTAATTTTATCCGGTGTGGTGGTAGCCACCTCTTCGATATCCATGCCGCCGGCAGCTGAAGCGATAATGGCAATGGTGGCTGTGGAGCGGTTATGGGTAAAACTGAGATAGAGCTCTTGTTCAATGGCCACTCCGGCTTCAATGAGGATTTTATTTACCTTGCGGCCTTTTGGTCCAGTCTGTTTGGTAACCAGGGTCATGCCTACAAGTTCCTGGGCGAATTTCTCCACATCTTCAGGGGTGTGGGCCAGTTTCACTCCACCACCTTTTCCTCTCCCCCCGGCATGGATCTGTGCTTTAAGAACAACAGGGTATGTTTCAAGTCGGCTGGCTATCTGGCAGGCTTCTTGTGCGGTATGAGCTATTTCACCACTGGGAACGGGAATATTGTGTTTTCTGAAAATGGATTTGGCCTGATATTCGTGAATTTTCATGTCTAGTTTATACCATGATCCCATGTAGTCGTATGGAAAAACCTAAAAAAAGCGATCCCATTTGAGAGTTATTTGTTATACTGACAGTATATTTATTCAAAAATACTGAATAGTTGCAACAAATGAGTTCGTCGAGCCGAAGGTTTTTTTGTCTAAGGCATGATTTTTTCTAAACTTCCTGAGCCTTCGGTCTAACACCTTTGATGGTAAAGAAAAAAAAGGAGCGGCACTCTTTTCAGTACCCCCTCGGAGTCTGCGCTTACCTGAGGGGTATAAGTGACTTGGAGTAAATGGACATATGCAGATTCGAAATCATTTTTCTAGTTACTTGTTAGTTGCAGAGGTTCAGGGATAAGTCACTAACAACCGAACAGGGATAGGTTGTGGGAAAAAAAAGAAGTCTTTTTGACCAACAGATTTTCTATGACTGGTGCAAGGCATGCGGTATCTGCATCGAGTTTTGTCCGAAAAAAGTCTATGACCGTGATGAACAGGGCAAACCTGTCATTGAAAATCCAGACGGTTGCATAGGTTGTCTATTTTGTGAGCAGCACTGTCCTGAACTTGCCATTACCATAACCAAACGGCACCCAAAACGGAGGGAGTCTGATGACTGAAAAGGGCTCAGGCACTCGTCTGCTTCAAGGCAATGAGGCCATTGTCGAAGGCGCCATCAGCGCTGGTTGTCGTTTTTTTGCCGGATACCCCATTACTCCTGCTTCGGAAATCACCGAGTTAATGTCCTATCGTTTGCCCCAGGTTGATGGCACTTTCATCCAGATGGAAGATGAAATTGCTGGCATGGGAGCCATTGTCGGTGCATCTCTGGCTGGGGTGAAATCCATGACCGCCACCAGTGGGCCAGGGTTCTCCCTGATCCAAGAAAATTTGGGCTTTGCCTGTGTCACTGAAGTTCCCTGTGTAATCGTTAACGTGATGCGCGGCGGCCCCAGTACCGGACTGCCCACCAGTCCGTCCCAGGGGGATGTCATGCAGGCACGTTGGGGAACCCATGGCGATCATCCCATTATAGTGCTGGCTGTTTCTTCGGTGGTGGATTGTTTTGAAATTACCGTACATGGTTTTAATTTGTCTGAAAAGTATCGGGTGCCGGTGATTATTCTATCCGATGAGGTTGTAGCCCACACCAGAGAAACGGTGAATCTACCCGAAGCTGCTCACGTAGAAGTGGTGAACCGTATTCGCCCCAGTGTCCCCCCTGAATGGTATAAACCCTATGAAGACAATAGCCGAGGCGTCCCTTTTATGGCAGCATTTGGCGATGGATACCGTCACCATGTCACTGGTCTGATTCATGATGAAAAGGGATTCCCTACCCAGAATCCCAAAGAGATTGACGAGTTTCAACTGCGGCAATTTCGGAAAATCACCAATGGTTTCTATGAGATCCAGATGACCAAGCATTTCATGCTGGAAGATGCGGAAATTGCTGTCATTGCCTACGGTTCAGTGGCCCGTTCTGCTCATCGTGCCATTCTCCAGGCCCGTGAAATGGGAATAAAAGCGGGTATGCTGCAACTGGTGACTTTATTCCCATTCCCGAAGCAGGCCGTTGATAATGTGCTGCGGCAATGCCGTGCTGTGTTGGTTCCTGAGATGAATATCGGGCAGATCAGTCGGGAAGTGAAGAGAGTGAATCTCAAATCCCGAGTGGTAAAATTGAATCGCCTTGATGGTGGAATCATTACGCCAGATGAAATTTATGATGAGTTGCAGCGGATGTGAGAGCTTAGGCTGAAGGACGAAAGTAAGACACACAATATTCCGATCTTCGGAGTTTGTTATTATGGCTGAGAATATAGAGAGATTACGGCATCATTATCTGCGGCATGACAAGAAGTTTCCCCATGTCTGGTGTCCTGGGTGTGGAAATGGAATAGTCCTGGGATCTTTGATCAGGGCTGTTGATCGTCTTGGTCTGGATAAGAATGACATTGTCCTGGCCTCGGGAATAGGATGTGCCGGTCGTATGCCAGCCTATGTTGATTTTAATACATTGCATACCACCCATGGTCGGGCTCTTACATTTGCCACAGGAGTCAAACTTGCCAAGCCATCCCTCAATGTCATTACTGTCATGGGTGACGGCGATGCCACAGCCATTGGCGGTAATCATTTTATCCATGCTGCCCGTCGTAATCTTGACCTTACCGCAATTATTATCAACAACCAGACCTATGGTATGACCGGTGGTCAGGCTTCACCCACCACACCCTATGGTTCCAACGCCAGCACCGCCATGTACGGTCATATCGAGCATTCTTTTTCCATTGCTGATCTGGCAATCACCGCCGGGGCTTCCTATGTGGCCCGTGGCACAGTTTTTCACGTACCATTACTGGATTCCCTGATTGAAAAGGGAATTAAGAAGGTGGGATTTAGTGTGATTGAGATCATTTCCAACTGCCATACCCAGTTTGGTCGCCGGAACAAGATGTCTGATCCAGTGACCATGATGAAGTCTTTCAAAGAAAATGCTGTGCAGGTTGGGAAAGTCGACACGCTTTCCGAAGAAGAACTCCAGGGCAAATTCCCCATAGGTGTCCTTGCCGATATTGACAAACCCGATTACACCGTGGCATACCAGAAAATTAGAGAATTGGCCAAGGAGGGTAAGTGATGACCGCTAAACTCTCCCACGAACATCGTTATGAAGTCCGGTTTGGCGGCTCAGGCGGTCAGGGTATTATCCTTGCGGCAATTATTTTTGCTGAAGCTGCTGGAATTTATGATGGATTTCATGTCAGTCAAACCCAGAGTTATGGTCCTGAAGCCCGCGGTGGTAAAAGCAAGGCCGAGGTGGTGATCAGCGAATATGAGATCGACTATCCCAAGGTTCTGCAGATGGATCTCTTCCTGGCCATGAATCAGGCGGCCTTGGATGCCTATTTTTTTGATTTCAGACCAAACGGTCTTCTGCTTACCGACTCGACATTTGTGGAACAGACACCAACAAGCAGAGTAATTCCAATACCCTTTACCAGAATTGCCAGAAATGAAATAGGCAAAGAGATTGTTTCCAACATGGTGGCCTTGGGCGCGGTGGGACAGCTCTGCCCAAAAGTCTCACTGGAAAGTTTGAAAAAGGCTCTTTTGGCACGGGTCCCAGCCCATACCAAAGATATGAACATTCAGGCTCTGGAAGCAGGTATTCAAGCAGCTGAGGCCTTTGATCTTGATGAGTTGCCACGTTCGATTATTCCGGAAGAGGAGGCGGAAGTCTGACAAATGACCACATGCACCGTAGATACCCGTGATCATTTTTAGTATGGTGTTGTCTTATTCGCAATAGTGAATGTTTTCAATATAGATCTCAGGCGATATGCGTCCATCTTATTATACCGAGGCGAATTTTCAGATATACCATGAATTGATGGCCAAAAAGGTCAAAGAGATTCTTTTGGTTGCCAGTCCTTATGACGCGTTTGTCATGGAGGAGGAGGGAAGCCTGGCTTCTAGGATAATCAATGAATATCGTGGCCTCAATCTCAGCCAGCCACCCCGAATTCACCGAATTTCCAGTGCTTCAGATGCCCTTGAGGCCATAGAAAGCAAACATTTTGATCTGGTCATTACCACTCCTCGGGTGGATGATATGGATGGTTATGCCTTGGCTGGTGCTGTGAAAAAGTTGCAGCCTGAACTGCCGGTTATCCTCCTGGCCCATGATTTCCGTGCCATTGCCGCCCAACCCGATCTGTATGATTGCCCTGATATTGATGAACAGTTTGTCTGGTCCTTTGACCCGGACCTGTTGCTCTCTATTATAAAAAATGTCGAAGACCATCTTAATGTTGCCTATGATTGCCAACGGGCCCAGGTACGCGTTTTAATTCTTATTGAAGATTCACCGGTCTATAAATCCCATTTTCTCCCTTTGATCTATAGAGAGATAGTTAAACAAATTCAGGAAGTATTGGCGGAAAGCATTAATGAAGAGCATCGTCTCCTTAAAATGCGAGCTCGTCCAAAGATCCTGGTGGCGGCGAATTACGAGGATGCCCTGGAGCTGTATGAGCAGTTCAAACCCTATCTGTTCGGCATTATTTCCGATACACGGTTTCCACGAAATTGCCAGATGAATAGCCATGCAGGGCTGGATTTTCTCACCATGGCACGCAATGAATTTCCTGATTTGCCTGTTCTTCTTTTAAGCTCTGAAGCATCGAATGAGGAAAAAGCCCTGGCAATACCTGCAGTGTTTGTGGATAAAAATTGTCTGGATCTTCTGGATGAGATCCATGATTTTTTTCTGAATCAATTGGGATTCGGCGATTTTGTCTTCAGGTACCCCGATGGAGAGATTGCCGACTGGGCAGGAAATCTGCAGGAGTTTGAGCAGAAGATAGCCACTGTTCCGGAAGAATCTCTTCTCTACCATGCCTCACGGAATCATTTGTCCAACTGGATCATGGCCCGGTCGGAAATCTCTGTGGCTTCCCGTTTGCGGAAGGTGAAGGTTGAAGATTTCTCAAGTACTGAGGAGCTCCGTGCTTATGTGGTGGAGGCCCTGCATTCCCTTCGAAAAATGCGACAATGCGGGGTAGTAGGGCGTTTTTCTCCAGAAGATTTTGATGCCGGGGTCATGGACTTTGTTAAAATTGGTAGTGGCTCCATGGGGGGTAAAGCCCGGGGCCTTGCCTTCATGGCCAACCAATTACTCATTGAGCCTCAGTTACCGGAACTCTTAGGACAATACCCTGTTCAATTTCCAAAAACGTTGGTGGTGACCTCCGATGGCTTTGAATCCTTTGTGAAAAGGAATGGGATCAAACAAAGGGGAGAGAGCCGCACAGATGATGAAATAGCCGGTTCATTTCTTTCAGGTGAAGTCCCGGCATGGTTGCAAAGGCAACTTGCCGCCTTCCTTGAGCAGATGGACAATCCTCTCTCAATACGATCATCAAGCCTGTTGGAAGATGCACAGTACAAACCTTATGCCGGTCTGTACGATACGTATATGCTTCCTAATAACCATCCCAGTTTTCAGGTGCGCCTAAAGCAACTCCTTCAAGCCCTGAAATTGGTCTATGCCTCCACATGGTTTGCCGGTCCCCGGGCTTTTAGTAAACGGGGTGTGCAGGCCCGGGATGATGCCATGGCCATTATCATCCAGGAGTTGGTGGGTAGCCGGCATGGTGATTATTTTTATCCGGCCATGTCCGGGGTGGCCCAGTCCCACAATTATTATCCGATTTCGCCTATGAAATCAGAAGAGGGCATTTTTCATATTGCTTTGGGGCTTGGGAAAACCGTGGTGGAAGGGGAAACCAGTCTAAGGTTGTCTCCAAAATACCCAGCAGTTATGCCGCAATTTTCCACGGTGGCAGATATTCTATCCAACTCCCAGCGTTATTTTTATGCTTTGGCCATGACTGGTTATTCAGAGGATCTGGTCTTTGATCATAATTCGAACCTTGTGCGTCGTGAAATCAGCGAGGCAGAAGACGAGTTTCCTGTCCAAACCCTTTCTTCCACTTATATACATGCTGAGGATCGGATTCGGGATGGTATGCATTCCGGCCCCAAAGTGTTGACCTTTGCTTCAATACTAAAATACGACCTTTTTCCCCTGACTCAGATTGTCTCCCATATTACCGAATTAGGCCATCGATCCATGGGTGGGCCAGTTGAAATAGAGTTTGCCGTGGATCTTAAAAGTGATTCTGAGGAGAGCAGGTTCTATTTTTTGCAAATTCGCCCTATGGTGGCAGGTAGTGAACGTCTTGAGGTGGAGATCAGCAAACAAGACCTGAAAAATGCTATTTGTGTTTCCGAACAGGCTCTGGGCCATGGCAGGTTTGAGACAATTTCAGATATCGTTTTTGTTAACCCTGTCTCATTTGATCCTGGTTTAACAAAGGAAATTGCAGGCGATTTGGCTAGAATGAATGGCGAACTCAATAAGGAAAAAAGAGCCTACCTGGCAATAGGTCCGGGACGATGGGGCTCTGCTGATCCATGGTTGGGCATTCCGGTGAATTGGCAGGACATCTCGGGTGTGGGGGCAATTATCGAGCTACGCAATGAGTCCCTCAAAGCTGAGCCTTCCCAGGGCAGCCATTTTTTCCAGAATATTACCTCTTTGGGGATTCCGTATATCACCGTCACAGAGGGCGTCGACAAGCTGGATTGGAATTGGCTTAATTCGTTAGAAGTTATTTCTGAGACAAAGCTTGTACGGCATGTCCGGCTGAAGAAGCCCATGCTCATAAAAATAGACGGCAAATCATCCAGGTGCGTTATCTCGGAATGAATTGCCAACATGATTTATAACCGCACATTGAGAGGGAGATACCATGTCCGATACCATGCAGTTAATCAAAGAACGTGATCCCAGTGAGAGTGAGTTTCACCAGGCAGTGCAGGAGGTTATCGATTCGGTCAAGCCTGTTCTGGACCGGTTTCCGGAATACCGTCAACAGGCGGTGATGGAGCGGATCGTCGAGCCGGAGCGGGTCATTATGTTCCGTATTCCCTGGCAGGATGATCAGGGACAGGTACATGTGAATCGCGGATTTCGAGTGGAGATGAACAGCGCCATCGGTCCATACAAAGGTGGCTTACGTTTTCATCCTTCTGTGAAGCTTGGGATTATTAAATTTCTGGCCTTTGAACAGGTTTTTAAAAATAGCCTCACCACCCTGGCCATGGGCGGGGGAAAAGGAGGTTCTGATTTTAATCCGAAAGGAAAATCGGATAATGAAGTCATGCGATTTTGTCAAAGTTTTATGGCTGAGCTTCATCGTCATATTGGTCCGAATACTGATGTGCCGGCCGGGGATATCGGAGTCGGTGCCCGTGAAATTGGCTACCTGTTCGGCATGTATAAAAAACTGCGTAATGAATTCACCGGTGTACTCACTGGCAAAAGTCTGGACTGGGGCGGCAGCCTGATCCGTCCTGAGGCTACAGGGTATGGATGTGTCTATTTTGCCGCTGAGATGCTTGCTGCTAATAAAGACAGCCTGGAAGGAAAGGCATGCCTGGTTTCAGGTTCCGGTAATGTAGCGCAATTCACCACCGAGAAAATTCTCGAATTGGGTGGCAAGGTTGTTACCCTGTCTGACTCGTCTGGATATATCTATGATGAGGAAGGCATAGATAGGGAGAAGCTTGAATTCGTCATGCAGTTGAAGAATGTCAAGCGTGGCCGGATAAGTGAGTATGTCCAGGAATACCCCGATGCAGTGTATGCTGAGGTCGATTCAAGCCTGGATTATAATCCCCTCTGGAGTCACAAAGCTGACTGCGCTTTCCCGAGCGCCACGGAAAATGAAATCAACGGTAATGATGCCCAGAATCTTATTAATGCTGGAGTCAACCTGGTGAGTGAAGGAGCGAATATGCCCTCAACTCCTGATGCCATTGAAATATTCCTTGATAATAAACTGCTATATGCTCCCGGCAAGGCGGCAAATGCCGGTGGTGTTGCGGTGTCCGGCCTTGAAATGGCCCAGAATTCCATGCGGCTCAACTGGCCCATGGAAGAGGTGGACAGTCGCCTGAAAATAATCATGAAATCCATCCATCGCACCTGCCTGGATGCATCGGAAGAATATGGCCAGCCTGGTAATTATGTGGCGGGCGCCAATATTGCCGGATTTATCAAAGTGGTCAATGCCATGTTGGATCAGGGATTGGTGTAGGCGAGGGCTTCACAATTATGGAAAATCATAAATTAGTAATGCTTACCCATTTGAATCAGTATGGTTTTCTCTTTGGTGGAGATTTGTTGAAATGGGTGGATGAATATGCCTGGATAGCGGCAACATTGGATTATCCGGATTGTAATTTTGTCACCCTTGGCATGGATAAAGTGGAATTTAAAAAGAGTGTACGGGAGGGATCAATTCTGCAGTTTATAGTTGAACAAACTAAAAAGGGTAATACTTCTGTACAATATCTTGTCCATGTATACCGCGGTAATAATCAGGCCATGAATGATTTGATTTTTTCCACCAATGTCACCTTTGTAAGAATTGATCAGCATGGCAAGAAACAGTTATTGCCAGGTAATTGATTTGGATTTATTTTTTGAACGAGTAAGTCATGCGTGTATATGTATTTCTACTCTATTTTTTCTGTTTCCTTAGTTTGATTGGTTGCGGTGGCGGTGGATCGACTCCTCAGGATGATACCAATCCAGACCCAACCATAACAACATATGCCTATCTCATGGCTTTTCATGTGAGTTCCGAGGAAACAGGTACGTCTTCAGGGGACCATATGATCTATCTGGCCGGGTCAGATGACGGTATCGCCTGGAAATTTATTGAGGAGTTCAGCCCGGTTTCCGGAAGTGTGCCGGATCTGGTGTTTATGAACGGCTTTCTCTATATCTTCCACACCGGGACGAATCAACTCACCAAAGTAAACGCCAATTTCCAGGTGGTTGATGAACAGCCGGTCAGCCTGACTTCCGATCAAGATACCGACGGATTTGTTGATCCTTCTATGTTTGCTGAAAATAATCAGCTGTATATGTTTTATCTCCCCGGTATTATTGGGCAGGACCCTGCCGGCTGTTCTGAATTCCCTTGTATCAAGGAGATCCATTCAGCCCAGGCTGAGGATGCATCTTTATCCGCCTTTACACAGGTTGACGGAGCCAGGATTTCAATGACTCTGGATATGGGTGGCATGAGTGATCCAGATATTGTCCAGCTGGCTGATGGAACCTATGTTCTGTATACTTCTTCGGGCTCCAATACCTGGTCCTTTACTTCCGACAGCCTGAACGGCACCTATATTAGCCCGGATGGTGAAGAGACTCGAGTTGTAAGCAACCAAGGCGGCGTGCCCAGCGCAATTGCTGTGAATGACGAGGTCTGGCTTTACGTCACCTCCATGAGTGGTAATCCCGGAGATGACGATCGTGTAGAGCGCATCAAACGCACTGTGATCCCGGACGGAGTTCGCCAGACATCTATATGGCCTTCGGTTGTCAAGGAATAAAAATCTCCGTTGAATCGAAAAA